>PLOT01000015.1 GCA_003142215.1 Granulicella sp.
AAGCGCCTTGTCCGCACACCAAAGATCTACGTCCGCGATAGTGGATTGCTCCACGCTCTGCTCGACATCCGCGACATGGAAACTCTCATGGGGCACCCCGTGGTGGGGGCAAGCTGGGAGGGAATGCTTATTGAGAACATCCTTGATGCACTACCAGCCACCGCTCGCACCACCTTCTATCGCAGTGCGGCGGGCGCAGAGATTGACCTTGTGATCGAGTTGAACGCGAAAGAGCGCTGGGCCATCGAGATCAAACGTTCAATTAGCAATCCGGCACCGAAAAAAGGTTTCTATATTGGTTGCGAGGATATTCGCGCGACCCGACAGATTGTGCTCTACCCCGGTGAAGAGAGATTCAATCTCGACAAGAAGACGGAAGTTATGCCATTGGCAACACTGTTGAAGTCAGAGCTAGGAGGCGGCTCATCATAGGCGAGTTATGTTACTCATAGAGCATTAGGTTCCCATGACATCACAGAAACTTCTTTAGCTGTCTGATTACGGAGCAATCTTTCATGGATCAATCTCAACTGAACTGGCTCACAAATTTCATCTGGAATATCGCCGACGATTTGCTCCGTGATGTCTACGGTCGCGGAAAGTACCGCGATGTGATTCTTCCCATGACCGTTCTGCGCCGCCTTGATGCTGTTTTGGAGCCTACCAAGCTAGCAGTGCTTGAAATGAAAGCCGCCCTCGACCGCGAAAAGATTGACAATCAGGACGCAGCTCTGCGTAGTGCCTCCGGGCAGGCTTTTTATAATACTTCGCCGTTCCTGCTGAGAGACCTGAAGTCCCGTGCCTCGCAGCAAAAACTCAAAGACGATTTCCTCGCTTACCTGGAGGGTTTTTCGCCAAACGTACAGGACATACTAAAGAATTTCCAATTTCTGAACCAGATTGACCGGCTTTCAGAAGCTGATGCCATTGGCCTGCTCATTGAGAAGTTCCTCAATAAGGACATCAACCTCAGCCCTGAGCCCGTCGGAGATCTGCCGGGTCTGGATAATCATGCCATGGGCACCATCTTCGAAGATTTGGTGCGAATGTTTAACGAGGAAAACAACGCGGAAGCTGGAGAACACTGGACTCCCCGTGATGCTGTCAAACTCATGGCCAGCCTGATGTTTCTTCCAGTTGCAGATAGCATCCAGTCCGGCACCTACCTGCTCTATGACTGCGCTTGCGGCACTGGTGGAATGCTCACCGTTGCCGAGGAGACCCTGCGGCAGATCGCCGAGGAGCGCGGCAAGCAAGTTGCCACTCACCTCTACGGCCAAGAGATCAACGCCGAGACCTACGCCATCTGCAAAGCCGATCTCTTGCTGAAAGGGGATGGCGACGAGGCGGACAACATCATTGGTGGTCCAGCTCATTCCACGCTGTCCGCCGACGCATTCCGCTCTCAGGAGTTCGACTTCATGCTTGCCAATCCTCCTTACGGTAAAAGCTGGAAGGTCGATCTAGAACGGATGGGAGGAAAAAAAGAACTGAAAGATCCGCGCTTTGTTGTCCAGCACGGCGACGATTCGGAATTCTCTCTCATCACCCGCTCAAGTGACGGCCAGATGCTCTTCTTGGCCAATATGCTTAGCAAAATGAAGCACGGTACACCGTCCGGCAGTCGTATTGCAGAAGTTCACAACGGTTCCTCCCTGTTTACAGGGGATGCCGGACAGGGCGAAAGCAACATCCGCCGCTGGATCATCGAGAATGACTGGCTGGAGGCCATTGTTGCCCTCCCGCTGAATATGTTCTATAACACGGGAATTGCTACCTATATCTGGGTTCTTTCCAATCGGAAGCCCGCGAACCGCCAGGGACAGGTTCAGCTCATTGACGCCACCCAGTGGTACAGCCCGCTGCGCAAGAATATGGGCAAGAAGAGTTGCGAACTCACTCCCGACGACATCAAACGCATCTGCGACACATTCCTTGCATTTGAATCGACTGAGCAGTCAAAGATTTTCTCCAATGTCGCTTTCGGCTATTGGAAGGTGAAGGTCGAGCGTCCGCTTCGCCTCCATAGCCAGTTCACCCGCAAAGCCATCGAAACGCTCCGATTCGCTTCCGGCGATGAAGAGATTCGCACGGCACTGTATGAGGAGATTGGGGAAGCACTATTCAATAATCCCGCTTCAGTTCGAAAAGATCTGGAACGACTCGTAAACGAGTGGGGCAATGCGGACACCGAAGACGAGGGCGACGAAGGTGAAGCGGCTCCTGCCAAGAAGGCGCTCCCTGAAGCCAAGAAGAAGAAGCTGCTCAATCAAGATTCATGGAAGCGGGATGCCACGCTTATTGAAGTTGCCAACCGGCTTCGCAAGGAGCTTGGCGAAGGGCTCTTCGAGGACCACAATCTTTTTCTGAAACAGGTTGATGCCGCGCTCGGCAAGCTCGCGATTAAGCTCAGTGCCGCAGACTTGAAAATCATCGTGAACGCAGTAAGCAGACGTGCCGAGAGCGCCCCTCCAGTTCTCAAGAAGGTTCACAAATCAGGGAAGACCGCACCCGACCCATTGCGCGGACTCTTTGAAGCTGAGGTTGGTGGTAAGTTGTGCGTGGTGGAATACGAACCCGACAGCGAGTTGCGCGATTATGAACAGATTCCGCTTCTCGAAGAAGGCGGCATCGAAGCCTTCATCCGTCGTGAAGTTCTGCCCTATACGCCGGACGCTTGGATCGTTGAAACCGACACCAAGATCGGGTACGAGATCAGCTTCACCCGTCACTTCTACAAACCACCGCAACTGCGTACCCTCGCTGAAATCAGTGCTGATATTCTCGCGCTGGAGCAGGAATCCGAAGGACTATTGAGCGAGATCACGAGGGGCGGCAAGCAATGAGAGAGATTCTAGGCAAAGCGAAGACCGTGCGTGAATTGCTCAAGGGGATCAAGTATTCCATAGACTCATACCAGCGAGAATACAAGTGGCACGAAAAGCAAATCAAGGAGCTGCTGAACGATCTTAGTGAAAAGTTCCTGGAGGAGTACCAGCCCGTGCATCCTCGGAAGAAAGTTGCCGACTACCCGCACTACTTCCTTGGTTCAATCATTATTAGCAGGAAGGAAAGTACAGGCTTCATCGTTGACGGCCAGCAAAGGCTTACGAGCCTCACGCTGCTTCTCATTCTTTTGCGCAATCTGCAAAAGGACAGAGCGGACAAGGTAATCGTTGACGAGTTGATATTCTCCGAGCAGTATGGTCAAAAATCCTTCAATATTGATGTGGACGAACGTGTCTTGGCCATGGAAGCTCTCTATGATGGGCAACCAATTGATGTAACCGACCGAACGGAATCTGTTCAGAATCTGATCGCTCGGTATTGCGACCTCGAAGATAATTTCCCGGATGAGTTACGCGAACACGCACTTCCATATTTTGCGGATTGGCTGCTCGAAAATGTTCATCTCGTCGAGATCACGGCGTATGCCGACGAAGATGCATACACCATCTTCGAGACGATGAATGACCGTGGCCTCTCGCTCAGTCCTACAGACATGCTAAAAGGGTATTTGCTTGCGAACATCGACGAGTCCAAGCGCACAAGTGCCAATGCCCGGTGGCGTGACCGAATTCGCGAACTCAACGAAGCAGGCAAAGAAGTAGAGTCAGATTGCTTAAAAGCATGGCTGCGCAGCCAGTACGCCACAAAAATCCGTGAGCGAAAAAGAGGCGCGAAGCCGGAGGATTTCGACCGAATTGGCACGGAGTTTCATCGCTGGTTGCGCGAGGTTGCTGATACCGTGGGTCTTGAACAGAGCGAAGATTATTACCGCTTCATAGACCGCGACTTCGATTTCTACAGCCGACAGTATCTGCGTCTCATGGAGGCTTCAGAAATTCTTGTTCCGGGTCTGGAGCATGTTCTCTACAATGCCCAACTAGGTTTCACTTTGCAATACATGCTGCTTCTTGCCCCGTTGCACCCGGATGACAACAAGGCGATCATCGATCAGAAAATGGCACTTGTGGCCCGTTATCTGGACATCCTGCTTGCATGGAGGCTTTGGAACTTTCGCAGCATAGCATATTCGACCATGCAATATGCAATCTTCCGCGTCATGTACGACATTCGCGGGCTTGATACCGACAGCTTGGCTCTCAAACTGTACGAATCTCTTACCAAGGAAGACCAGAACTTCACAAGCAATGACCACCTCCGAATGCATCAGCAGAATCGATACCCGCTGCACCGCATCCTTGCCCGTTTGACGGACTATGTGGAAACGCAGTCCGGTCAACCCTCTCACTATTTGGAGTATGTGGGCGAAGGCAAAACGCGCTACGAAGTGGAGCACATTTGGGCAGATCATGCGGAACGCCACACCGAAGAGTTCCCGCACCCTGCGGATTTTACAGAACATCGCAACCGCATAGGCGGACTCTTGCTATTGCCCAAGAGCTTTAATGCCAGCTACGGCGATCTGCCTTTCGCCGACAAGCTGCCGCACTACAACACGCACAACCTGTTGGCTCGCTCCCTGCACCCGCAGTGCTATGAGCATAATCCAGGCTTCCTGCACTTTGTGCAACAAAGTGGATTACCATTCGCAGCGATGACCGTTTTCAAGAAAGATGAGCTTGAAACCCGAAGCCTGCTCTACCGACAGATCGCTGAGCGTATCTGGAACCCTGAGGACTTGTTGAAAGGGGCGACAGCATGATCGAGGGACTCAAGCCGTATTCGCAATATATGGATTCCGACCTTCCCTGGCTAGGTCGTTGCCCGAACCACTGGAATCTCCGTCGCACTAAGATCCTTTTTCAGGAACGTGTGCAAAAGGGATTCCCAAACGAACCGCTGCTTGCTGCAACCCAAACTAAAGGAGTTGTGAAAAAGGAGGACTACGGAAGCCGCACCGTAACTGCGTCCAAGGATTTTCACCTCTTAAAGTTAGTCGAAATCGGGGACTATGTAATTAGTCTTCGATCCTTCCAAGGTGGCCTTGAAGTCGCGCATCACCGTGGGATTATCAGCCCAGCTTACACGGTTCTCAAGCCTCGGAAGGGCTCGGAATCTGGATACTTCTCGCACTTCTTCAAGTCTAAACAATTCATTGAAAGCCTTTCACTTTTCGTCACGGGAATTCGCGAAGGCCAAAATATTGACTACGGCCGGTTTAGTCGTGCTGAGATGCCGTTTCCACCTGAAGATGAGCAAGAGGCCATCGTCCGCTTTCTGGATCATGCGAATCGGAAGATCGACCGATTCATTCGCGCCAAGCGGAAATTGATTGCGCTGCTCAACGAGCAGAAGCAGGCCATCATCCACCGCGCCGTCACACGCGGCTTCGACGCCAACGTTTCTTTCAAACCTTCCGGCATCCCTTGGCTCGGCGACATCCCGGCACATTGGGAAATTCGACGCGCCAAGTATCTCTTCTATGAGGTAGATGAGCGTTCAAACCCGCATTTCCTTTTTGATTCATAATTCTGAAACCTCGGAGCGTCGCAATCGTCAATGTTTATGAGGGTGCGAACGTGGTGAAGACGCCCCGGAGGTATGAACCCAATGGGTGAGAACCAAAACCGGCCTTTCCACTTCTCCTTCAACTCCTCTCTGAAGGTTGATTTCCAGGGATCACGAGTCACGTCCGACGCTGGCTTGTTGGTGGTTCGAGAGCTGGATGAACGTCTCGGGTTAAGCGAGCTGATCTCCGACAATCTAACCGATGCCCGTCACGGCAGGAATACGCAACTGCCTCTGCCGGATCTGTTGCGCCAGTCGATCTACAGCCGCCTGGCTGGATATGAAGATCTCAATGACGCCGAGCGCCTTTCTCAGGACCCGACCTTCCGCCTGATTGGCTCGGAGAAGATACGGGATCGCGGAGCGGCCCTGCCTTCGCGGCTCCATTGGTTTGAGACTGAGGTACTGACGCAGACTTCGAATCTGCGTGGTCTAGCGGTGATGAACCGGGGACTGATTGCAAAGGCCGAACAACAGGAGTGGACATGGCGGGCAGTACTAGACATGGACAGCACCGAGATCCCGGTCTACGGAGAGCAGGAGCAGAGCGCCTACAACAAACACTATGAATCTACCTGCTATCACCCGCTGCTGCTGTTCAACAGTGCGGGCGACTGTGTTGCCGCAAGACTGCGGCCAGGCAACGTTCACAGTGCCGATGGCTGGGAGCAACTTTTGCTACCAGAGATCGAACGGCTACAGAAGCTGGGCAAGGAAGTCTGGTTCCGGGCCGACGCGGCCTTTGCGAAACCGGACATCTACGAAGCACTGGAAGAGCGTGGGGCGAAGTACGCGATCCGGATTCCGGCCAACGACTGCCTGATGCGGGATATTGCAGAGTTGCTGACTCGGCCGGTAGGCCGTCCGGCGTATAAACCAGTCGTGTGGTACAAGGGCTTTCTTTACCGGGCAGCAAGTTGGACGACGGCACGGAGGGTGGTTGCCAAGGTGGAGTTCCATGCCGGGGAGCTGTTCCCTCGGGTGGGCTTCATCGTGACCAACACGCAGCTCAGAAACCGGAAGGTTATCCATTTCTATAACCAGCGCGGCAAGGCAGAGCAATGGATCAAGGAGGGCAAGCAGGCGGTGAAGATGACGCGGCTNNCTCGCCTACAACCTGGGAAACCTGTGGCGACGGCTGGTGCTGCCAAAGGAAATCGGAACGTGGTCGTTGACTAGCTTGCAGCAGAGGCTGGTGAAGACGGGAGGGCGGTTGGTGAAGCACGCGCGGTACTACTGGCTGATGCTGGCCGAAGGACACCTGACGCGAGCGCGGTTCGCTGCGATGTTGCGACGGATCGCGCTGTTGCCCCT
>PLOT01000129.1 GCA_003142215.1 Granulicella sp.
AAGCTGCCCCTCGATGGATTTGATCCATATGTTAATTGTATCAAGCGGAGCATAACTACTATGCCAACTATTTTTCGGAGGTAAGTGGTTTAGTTGGTGTTGGTTAGGGGGATTTTGGGGTGTCGAGGGGCTTGACATGCGGATTTGCTGGGATTTTCGAGGAAAGAAAATGCGGGGGTCCCTCCACTGCGGCGGCAAAGTGCGCCGCCTTCGGTCGGGATGACGGTTGTTTGGGGGGTCGGGATGACGGGCTAAGGCCATCTCTCCAAACGTGGGCCGGGTGAGGTACATTGGTTCTGCTTCTTTTCACGCTGCGCTCGGGGTGGCGTGGGATGTTGCGAATCTGACGGTCGCGCGGGAGTGCGGCAGAGCAAACGAGGAAAACCGATGAAGCTACTCGCTGTGGTGTTGGGCTTGGGATTGATTTCCGCGATGGGCGTTGCGCAGGGTGTGAACTGCAACATGCAGGGTTACAAGGCCGTGGATGGGCTGCGGGCCGTGGCGAGCGCGGGTGGGGTGACGCTGAATTGGACGGGCGAGGCGCAGCAGGAGCTGCGCGCGGAGTTTGCGCTGAGGGATGGGCAGCCCGTGGTAGCGGAGCTGGCGGCGCGCAAGGCGGGCGGGGCGTGGGTGGTGCTGGGCAAAGACCTGACGCCGCAGTTCGAGGTGACCACGGGGCGGCGGAGAATATCGACGACGGAGCTGGACATTCTGAAGCGGCTGGGCAAGGACACGCCCGCGATCGAAGACGAGTACAAATGGAACGTCTTCTGGGACGCGCCGCTGGTGGTTCCGGGGCACGAGCGGCTGGTGGGGCCGGGACGGACCGAGGACGAGATCAAGCGCGCCGCGGTTCGTTACAAATCCGACGCGTGCACGGTGAAGACGGACGGCGACCGGGTGAGCGTGACGTTCAACGGGCTGACGCTGGGGATCTTCAGCGGCGATTTGCAGTTCACCGTGTACAAGGGATCCAGCCTTCTGCGGCAGGAGGCAATGGCCAGCACCGAGGCGAAGGATGTGGCGTTCATCTACAAGGCGGGGCTGAAGGGATTTGCGATTGCGAACGGCAACAAGGTGGTGTGGCGCGACACATCGCAGATGTGGCAGGAGAACGACTTTGGCGGGGCAGTGAACCAGCAGGCGGTGAACATCCGGGCGAGGAACCGGCTGGAGATCATGCAGGCGGGAGCGGGATCGCTGGCGGTGTTTCCACCTCCGCATAAGTTCTTCTTCGCGCGGGAGAACGAGGTGAACGGAGGCTACGTGTACACGCGCAAGGACAGCGACAGCAGCTTTTCGCTGGGCGTGATGCAGCCGGAACGATGCGAGGGATACGATCCGTGGGGCGTTTCGCCGGAGGTGTGGACGCGGCGCGCTTCGACGGCTCACTCGCAGGCCGAGAACTGCGCGCTGTACAACGCGCCGCCGGGAACCGTGCAGCGGATGGCCGCTTATTACTATCTGAGCGCGACGGGAAGCCACGCGACGCAGCAGGCCGTGATGGCGTATACGCACGACGATGTGTACAAGCCGGTGGCGGGATTCAAAACGGTGACTGGGCACTTCCATCTGGAACTGAACGAGATGGTGCGCGACCGGGGAACTTCGGACCTGAGCCCGACGTGGGTGCCTGTGTTTCGCGGACTGGGGATCAACATTGTGTACCTGGGCGACTTCCACGACGACTCGGACGGAACCGATGCGGGGCCGAAGAGATTGCCGGAGCAGAAGGCATACTTCGAGGCATCGGCGAAGCTGAGCGACAAGAACTTCCTGGTGATGCCGGAGGAAGAGGCGAACGCGTACATCGCCGGACACACGTACTATATGAGTCCGAAGCCGATCTACTTCACCCACTCCGGACCGCGGACCAACGGCCAGCCGTTCGAGGAGAACATTGCGGGCTACGGCACGGTGTACCACCTGGGATCGACGGACGACGTGCTGCGGTTCATGAACGAGACGAAGAGCATTCTGTGGGTGGCGCATCCGCGGACCAAGAGCTCGGCGATGTATCCCGACATGTATAAGGACAAGGACTACTTCCTGAGCGACCGGTTCATCGGCGGATCGTGGGAGTCGCTGCCAGTGGACCTGAGCCAGCCGCGGCTGTGCGAGGTGCGCTGCTTCGGCGTGAACGACGACATGAGCAACTGGGCGCCCAAGCCGAAGTTCATGCTGGCCGAGGGCGATACGTATATGAAGGCGCCGGGCGACGATACGTATTCCTCGTTTGCGGTGAATTACCTGAAGCTGGACAAGGTGCCCCTGTTCAACGAGAGCTGGTCGCCGATTGTGGAGGGCATCCACGATGGCAACTTCTTTGGGACGACGGGCGAGATTCTGTTCCACAACTGGGGGATTGAAGGCTCGGGCGCGAAGAGCGTGTATACGGCGACGATCGAGTACACCTTCCCGCTGGATTTCGCGGAGCTGGTGTGGAGCGATGGGGCGAAGGTGGATAGAAAAATTGTGAAGTTAACGGATACGACGGCGTTCGGGACGAAGAGCTTCCGGATACCGTTCGACGCGACGGGGAAGAAGTGGGTGAGGTTCGCGGTGTGGGACTCGGCCGGCGATGGGGCGTGGCTGCAGCCGGTGGCGGTGAAGTGAGGGAGAGGCTTAACAGCCCGTGGTGCAA
>PLOT01000238.1 GCA_003142215.1 Granulicella sp.
TTCACCAGTGGCGATGCCGGTGTACACACCTTCGCCACGGGCAGCGGCGTCATCTTCCAGAAAGCGGCCACGGACACACTGGTCGCCACGGACAAGAGCGCCAATATCGCGTCCCCGGCCGGCAGCATTGTCATCAGCGCCGCCGCGGCTTCGTCCATCATAAACACAGGATCAACCAGCCAGACGGCGGTGATTGGCGCGGCGTTCGCCAATCCATTGCCCGTCCTGGTGGCCGACACCTACGGCAACCCCATCAACAACAATGTGGTCACATTCACCGCACCCAGCACGGGCGCAAGCGCTACGCTCTCTGCCGGCGCCTGCACCACCAATGCAGCGGGCGCATGTTCTGTGACGGCAACGGCGAACGGCACGGCGAGCGCCACCGCGTATACGGTGAGCGCGAAGGCAACCGGCGTCACCACACCGGCCAGCTTCTCGCTGACCAACAGCAAGGCCAGTCCGACGCTGACGGTGACGGCAACGCCCACCACGCTGGTCTATGGCCAGCCGGTGACCATCAAGGCCACCTCCTCGATCGCCAGCGCGGGCGGCAGTTCACCCACCGGCGCGGTCACGTTCTACGACAACACGACGACGCTCTCGCCAACATCGACTCCGGCGAGTGGCGTCTCCACCTTCGGCGCCACAGCGCTGGCCGGCTCGCAGACCTACGCTGCTTCTGCGGTGGCTGACAGCAACTTCAACGCTGCCGCGGAGGCCTATGCCACGGCGGTTGTTGTCGGCAAGGCCAGCTCGACGCTTACCGGGCCCACGACGCAGCCGGTACTGGTCACCGTGAACACCACGGGCAGCGTGCCGGTCAGCATCACCGGCCAGTACAGCGGCAGCGGCGTCAGTGCGCCCAGCGGCAGTGTCGGCTACACCATTACGCCCAACGCTGGCGGCAGCTCGGTCGCCTCCGGTACGGCAACCATCAGTTCCGGCACAGCCACTGTGCCTGTTGCGTCCACCCTTGCGGCCGGTCTTTACAACATCGCGCTGACCTATGCGGGAGACAGCAACTACGCGGCTGCCACTGGCATCACCGTCACGCTGCAGGTGGGTCAGCTCTCGCAGACGATTACCTTCTCGCCGGCAACTCCGGTGACCTATGGGGTCTCACCCATCACGCTGTCGGCAACCGGCGGCAGCTCCGGCAACGCAGTTACCTTCAGCGTCGTCTCCGGACCGGGGACCATCAGCGGCAGCACCCTGACGGTGACTGGAGCGGGCACCATCGTGGTCGCGGCGAACCAGGCCGGCAACACCACTTACTCGGCTGCAACGCAGGTGACGGGAAGCATCGTAGTGAATAAAACGGCCCTTTCGGTGACAGTAAATGCGACCACAAGCGTCTATGGCACGGCATTCCCAACCTTCACCGGGACACTGACCGGCGTTGTCGGAAGCGACGGCATCACGGCAACCTATAGCACTACGGCCACGCCCACCTCGGCGGCCGGCGGCAGCTACACGATTACGGCCACGCTGGTTGATCCCAACTCGAAGCTGGGCAACTATACAGTGACCAACACACCGGCGGTACTCACCATCACCAAGGCAACGCCAAGCGATGTGCTGGCGGCTTCGGCCAACACGATCCTTACCCAGAACACCGAGACGCTGACGGCGACCATTAGCTCCAGCGCCAGCGTCCCCACCGGAACGGTAAACTTCATGGACGGCACCACACTGCTCTCCACCGTTCCCCTGACCAGCGGCGTGGCCGTGCTCAGCACCAGTACGCTGGCCATCGCCGTGCACAGCATCACCGCGGTCTATAGTGGCGACACCGATTTCGTCTCCGTCACCAGCGCCGCGCAGAGCATCACGGTGCAGGACTTCAACCTTGCGATCTCGGTCAGCAGCGGCAGCACGTCTGTGACCAGCGTGACCGCGCTGCCGGGTGGAACGGCGGTGTATACCTTCACGCTGAGTCCGGTCGGCAGCAGCACCTTCCCGGCGACGGTGACGCTGTCGGCCAGCGGCCTGCCTGCCGGGGCGACAGCAACCTTTTCTCCGGCAACCCTGGCGGCGGGCAGCGGATCGACCAACGTGACCCTGACCATCCAGTTGCCGGCAACGTCCTCCAGGAGGCAACCCGCGAACCGCCTCGGTCGCGGACTTGCGCCCATCGCACTGGGGATGCTGTTGCTCCCGTTCACGCGCCGCATGCGCCGCGCCAGAAAGAAGCTGCGCCGTGGCGTGTCGTTGGCGTTGTTGTTGCTGGCTGGCCTGGGAGCGTCAGCCGGACTGACGGGATGCGGCTATAGCAGCGGCTTCTTCGGACAGCCGCAGCAGACCTACACGGTGACCGTGACCGGGACCTCCGGCGCGCTGGTGCACTCCACTACAGTCACACTGACGGTTGAATAACAAAGGAGAGAGAGATGCAACGTACGATTTGTGGAAGTGTGCTCCTGTGCGGAGTGTTGATGACTGCGGCCATGACGCAGGCGCAGCAGGCGCACCCGTACATGCTGCCCTGGGCCACATCGGCGGATGTCGCCGTAACCTACAACCTGGAGCGGGCCAAGATCGCATCCAGCAACTGCGGCTGCTTCTGGATGAACGGGGCCAGCGCGGAGGGCGCCCTCAACTTCCGCCACAATCTGGGCGCGGTCGCTCTGCTCGGCGGGGCCCATGCCTCCAACATCGCTCCGGGTGTGGACCTGAGCAAGTTCACCTATCTCTTCGGGCCGCGCTATAGCTACGACATCTCGCGCTATACGGACCGCTATACCAGGAAGCACGCTGCACAGATCTTCGGTGAAGCGCTGTTCGGCGGCGTCCACGGTTTCAGCAGCTCCTTCCCCGCGCCCAGCGGCGTCACCTCCTCCGCCAACTCCTTCGCCATGCAGTTGGGCGGTGGCCTGGACCTCGCCCTGAAAAAAGGCTTCGGAGTGCGCGCCCTCGAGCTGGACTACGTCCGCACCAGCCTCCCAAACAATACCTCCAACGCCCAGAACGACCTCCGCATCGCATTTGGTGCCTCCTACCACATAGGGAAATAGTGAGTGCTTGCCGTACCTGGCCGGTACATCTGAATTCCATCGAGCGACAACATCGCTCCCAGCTCCCACGCGCTCCATCCGGCGCGCCTGGAGTATTTCTCGAATTGGTATAGAGCGAAACCACAGCCTTTGAGTGGCTTTTTCCTCAGGAAAAGCCACCTTGCACTCTTTCTCAACGCTACGTGAATTCGAGAAATGCTCTGGGTGCATGCAACCGGTTGGTCTTCTGAACTGAGAGTTTGGTGGCGGTGGACAGAATCGAACTGTCGACCTACGGGTTATGAGTCCGTCGCTCTAACCACCTGAGCTACACCGCCGAGTGTAAAAGAGGAGCCGGCTCGGTAATCAAAGATGAGCCAACTCGGCCCGCCATCGTGGTTGCAACTGGCAGGAAGCGTGCTTGAACCCCGAATAACAGGACTCAAAAGCACAACTTAGCTATGATACTTGAAACGGCACAGCGAGTGAAGCCGCGAGCCATGCTTATCCGGTCGCATGGCCCACGCTGCATCGCTTGCCACACCACCTGATGACCACTCCCCTGCGCACTCTCGGCGTCATTCCCGCCCGCCTGGCCTCGACCCGCCTGCCGCGCAAGGTACTGCGCGAAGTGGCGGGGCGGCCGCTGCTGGCCTGGGTGGTTGAGGCCGCGCGAGCGTGTCCTCAACTCGACCGAGTGCTGGTTGCGACTGACTCGGAGGAGGTCGCGGAGTTCTGCCGGCGGATCGGATGCGCTGTCGAGCTGACCGCAGCGAATCTTGCCAGCGGGACCGACCGCGTCCACGCCGTCGCGCAACTTATCGACGCGGATGTCTACGTCAACATCCAGGGCGACGAGCCGCTGCTGCGGCCGGAACACATCATTGCGCTGCTGCGGCCATTCGCGCGGACCGAGGTCGATGTGTCTACCCTGAAGGTCCGCTGCACGGAAGAGAACATCGCCAACCCCAACGCCGTCAAGGTGGTCACGGCCGCCGACGGACGCGCGCTCTACTTCTCCCGCGCCGCAATTCCCTTCCACCGTGACGCCGCCGACCCCGTTCCGCAATACTGGAAGCACATCGGGCTCTACGCCTACCGCAAGCGCGCGCTCGACCTCTTCCCCACGCTGCCCGCCAGCAAGCTAGAACGCGCCGAGCGCCTGGAGCAGCTCCGCTTCCTGGAGAACGGGCTCGCCATCTACGTCGAAGCCACCGAGCACGACACCATCGGCGTGGATACGGAGGACGATCTGCGAATGGTCGAGGCCCGGCTGCTGCCGATGTTGTAGCTGGCACCCCCCGGTGGTAATAGCGTAAAGTATTTAAAAAATGCAAGTTAAGCTCGTGCTTAGCGCGCAAGACATATTTAAGGCGAAGATCCGGCTGGTTTCGGTTGCGCCGCTGCCGCGCGTTCTCCTTTGTGTGCGAAAAATGCTCAAAGTCTTCAAAAAAGGCATGTTAAGTCTGGACTTGATCTGGACTAAGTCTGGACTTGGCATGTAAAGTCTTGATTCTGTATTGTTTATTTTGTAAAGTCTCTGGAATCAAATACCTATGATGGGATAGATGACGCTATGCTCCACAGACAGAACAAACAAACAGAAGCCCCCTATTCAATTGTAGCAGGTTGGGGAGACGAGTTTTGCAGTTTATCTCGTTTGGATGGAGTGAGTTGAGAGATTTTTCTTGACAAGGTTTTGGGGCGGGGTTTGCGCGAGTGCTTTTTCTCGGTGGGGAAGAGGGAGGTGAGTTTTTCGTAGAGGGTGAAGAGGAAGGCGACGCGCTCGGCTTCGGTCTTGAATGCGGTTTTGCCGTAGGCGGCGTCAACTGCGCGGTCAAGGGCGTGGTGAGCTTTGACCAGATTGGGTGGCATGGAGAGCGGGTCGTAGAGGTCGGCGAGAGTGGCACCGGGGTAACGGGCTCGCTCGTCAAGGACGGCCTCGGCTGCGGATCCGATGGTGGTGCGCTGTTTTGGGGTGGGTTCGGGCCAGGGGAAGTTGTTGTAGACGATCCCGGCGGAGTACTGGTAATCCGATTTCATGCGTCCGCAGACGGTTCGCATCCAACCACCGTGCATGACAGAGGACAGGACACCAAAGTGGTAAAGCTTGGCATTTTTGACGACGAGCGCTGTGCCGCTGGCAATGATACTGGGCTTGCAAAATCCAATCGGAAGATATGCGCGTGTTTCAGAGGAAACTTTGGGGATGAACAGATATGCCGACTCAGCCTGCCGATTCTCCCCGAAGAGGGCCGGTATTTTCGCTAAGTTGCGTGTGGTTTCTCGATTGCTTGTCAATCTGTACTTTCTGTTGCCCGATATGCGTTCAGCGACATTTGGCATAGCGCCGAGTTTGACGGGGTCGATTCCTACCAGCCACAGGCAATATCGGGAAATATTGTTCAGAAACTCCTCGCCGCCCAGATAGCGACGTATGTACGGTCTACAAAGCGGTTCTTCGCGGATCAATTCGTTTCTCTCAGCTTCGCTCAAGATGAGCCATCCATCGTCGATCGGCATACTGCCGTAGTTCATCTCTGGAGCGTCAGCACAGACAGGGTTTGTGCGGCGGCTTATGAAGGCATCTACAGCGTCTACCAAGTATGGATTGATATGTGAGGCAATGAGAGCATGTGGTTCCGCTTTGATCGTTGCATATTCGAAGATGATCTTTGTCGCGTTGCCTTGTAAGCCGAATCCCACGATGACGCAATGGACTGCGGCTTTGCCTTTCGCCTCGTTAGTCCATTGGAAGGTGCGGTGTGCGAAGTTAATGGAGACCCCGCGCTGCAAGAGGCCAGACCAGAGGACGCCTACCTGTTCGCCTTGTGTGATGGAGTTGGTTGAAACGAAGGCCGCGCGGATGGATTTATTTGCGCTCATGAAGTTGGCGGCGACCCTGTACCAGCAGCAGACATAGTCGAGGATTCCCGCGCTCTTGACGTCGCTGAAGATGGATAGGACTTCTGCCTTCTGACGAGCACTCTGCTCTTTTTTGCCGACGAAGGGTGGGTTGCCGACGATGTA
>PLOT01000087.1 GCA_003142215.1 Granulicella sp.
GTAAAGATCGACGGGCCAAAGACGGTTCCCGACGTTGTGCCGCCGCCCGCTACGCCGTATCAGTTGCACTGAGGCGCAGCTTGCGGCGGAGTCTATTTGCTCGCTTTTCCCTCGTCCGCGACGGCTGGCGCGGGCGGCCTCTTGCCCACGGTCAGGGGCAGCTCCAAGGTGCCGAGTTTGTTGGAGACGGTGTCGAGCACGCCGATGCGCAGGAATATCTGGCCGGGCGGCAGGTCGATCTGCTGGAAGAACTGGAACGGGGTCTGGATGAACTCCCGATACTCGATGTCGGAGAGGGGAAGCTGGTAGGTCTGGCCAAGGCTGCTCACCATCTTTCCTTCGCTGTCGTATGCGGCAACATCGAAGGTGAGTGCGCCGCTACGGGCGCCGCCCGCGCCGGGTTTGAATGCGATCTGGCCGACGGGCAGTTCGAAGAGCAGGCCGTAGCGGGTGAGGAGCTTGTTCTTCAGCTTGGGATCGAGAGCGCCCATGATCGCCGGATCGGTGGGATTGGGAGGCTCGGTGTCGGGTTCGACCTTGACGTTGAACAGCAGTTGCGTAGAGGTGGGCATGCTGCGGCTCATCGCGGCGCTCATATTGCCCGCGACAGCCGAGGGCGCGTCGGCAGTGACGTCGAGCACTGGCTTGGGCAGAAGCTTTGCGGGATCTTCCGAGTAGTAATAGTTACGATAGGTGAGGGCAACGCCGGGGCGAGCGGGGTTCAGCGTTACGTTAATCGTGTGATGCCGGCCATCGTATTGCGTGCCGGGAGGCACATAGGTGAGTGTGTAGTAGTCGGAGCCGTTTTCGATTGCCTTGGCGATGCCCGTCTCCAGGTCGTTCGAGTTGTAATACGCAAGGCCGCCGCCAGCTTCGGCGACACTCTCCTGCGATAGCATCTCTTCCGACTTCTCCAGACTGGAACCCTTGACGTACAATCCGCGTGCATCCACCGTATACACGGTGACCTGGGCGTCGGTGAGCAGACCGAAATATTGGTGGAACTCGCGGGCCCAGAGGTCGCAGGGCGGACATATGGCGGGGTCGGTCATAGCCACGAGGCCATAGGAGAGCCAGATCAGGTTCTTTCGTCCTTTGATCTGGGATGCGACAGAGGCAATCTGTTTCAGAGCCTCAAGCGTCATCTCGATGCTGGGAGTCCCTTCCGTGTTGTACTCCAACGAGTTCACCGCTGCGATGAGGAGCGATGGGTCGGAGGTAACTCCCTGCATGATTCGAAGGTGGCCCGGGTAGGTCATTGCGAGTACTGCAACGCGGGTTCCGGAAGGCATTCGCTGTAGGTACTTGATCGCGTCTTCTTTGACCTGGTGCTGCATTCCGATCGCGTCCTGCAATGTGATAGGTGTCGCACCGGGGTTGGCACCGGGAGAAGTGTTCACGAAGTCGAGCAGCAGGATGTTGACGGCGATGCTCGCGGGTGCTGGCTGGAGATTGGTATAGGTATTTGGCGGCAGCTTCGGCGGGATGGCAGGAGTGGACGGCGTAGCGACCCCGTAGTCGTGGAAGCTGCGGATGGCTTGCGGCTTGCCGTCTTCGAGTACCGTGAAATCCGATTGCTTGAGGCCATGAACAGGTTGGCCATTCGCGTCCGTCACGGTGACATCGACGACGGTCTCGCGCGCGGTTACCTTGATCGTTGGCGCGCTGGACTGATCCGCCGTTTGCGCCGGGATACAAGCAGGCGAGAATGTGAGGAGCGCTGTGATGCCAAGTGCCGCGAGAGTCGTCTTGCCGGGTCGCATCGATTCTTCTCCTTTGCACTAGCCTTACATCTTATTTTGGTGCTGTAACAGCGGGAACAACCTCTGGCGCAATGGACGCAGTGGGAACTTCGATGGCTCCGACGCGGTCGCTGGCGAGGTCATGCACCGCGATGCGCAGGAAGTAGTCGCCTTTCGCAGGAACATCGATCTCGTCGCGGGAGACTGCTCCGTTCTTCAGCATGGACTGGTAAACGGCTGGCGTGAGGACGAGGTGGGCTTCTTTACTAGCGGAGTTGACGATCTCGTCGCCGTCGGCGTTGTACACGCGGATGCCGTACTCGAAGGAAGCGTGGTAGTTGCCGTCGGGCGCAGTCGTGAACTGCATATTGTGTATGTCGATGGTGTAGGAGATGGAGTAGTGCCGGTAGGGCGGCTTCATCTGCTTCGGGTCCGGCACATTGTGGAGGGGAAGCGAGATCTCAGTGGCGACGGCCTGCACGGCCTTGACCTTGAAGAGTATCTGGGTGGCATCGAGAGCGCCGCGCATCATGGCCGCCTGCATGGCGCTCACCTTCTCAATCTTCTTCCCTGCTGAATCCACATCGGGAGCAACCGCGTAATAACCGTTGCGATAGGTTAGGTTCAAGCCCGGCCGGTCAACATTCACCATGATCGTACGGAAGCGCGTATCCAGTGTCTGATTCACCGGCCTATAGGTGAATGTGTAGTAGTTGGAGCCACTGTCGATGGCGTCTAGGACAGCGCCGGCGAAGTCGTTGCTATTGTAGACGGCCTTGCCTCCGGTGGCCTCGGCGACCGTATCCATGGTGTCGTGCTCGGCGAAGCGGAGGTTCATGCGGTTGGTCATCATCGTGGTCGAGGACTTAGACATCACGGGCGCGTCGGGGTACTGGATGCCGCGGCTGTCGATGGGATAAACGGCAATGTGGGAGTGAGCGAGTAGATCGGTGGCGGATTTCAGTTCCGCCTCAAAGTCGTAGATTGTGGGCTCGGGGGCACAATTGTCGCCTAAACAGAAGTTCATTGGGAAGGCATAAGGGTCGCGGACCGGAGGAAACTTAGTGGGAAACGCGCCGGTGAACCAGACGAGGTTCTTGCGACCGGGCATGCCGGAGGCCATGCGGGCGATCTGGCGCAAGGCCGCGAGGATGTACTCACCGCGCAAGGAGGTCTGATCTCCCTGCGCTTCGGTGGACTCTCCGGCTCCGGCATCGGATGGATCGGCAATGGGCGACTGCTGGGTAGTGGCTTTCTTGTTGTTGAAGGCGGCTTCGATGAGTTTGGGATCGGTGGTGAAGCCCTGGAGGATGGAGAGATGGGTGGTGAGGAGAAGGACAGCCATCGGAGTGCCCTGGGGCATCTTGCGGGCGAAGTCGAGCAGGCGCTGGGTGACTTGCTGCTGTGCCTGTGTGGGGGTGTTGAGGTTGTCGATCAGCAGGATCACGATTGGCGTGGCCTGGGGCGTGCTGGGGGTGACGTTGGTAAAGGTGTTTGGCGGCAGCTTCTGCTCGACCTGCGTGGGCGCGGCTTCGTCCGTGCGGTGCTCGTCGAAGCTGGCCGGTTTCATCTCATGGCCATCTTCGAGCAGGGTGAAATCGGACTGCTTCAGCCCATGCACCGGCTTACCCTTGGCGTCGGTGACGGTGACATCGACGATGGTGAGCGGCACATGCGCGCGGATAGTATATTGCGGCTGGCTGGTGCTTTGCGCACGGCTGGTCTCGACCGCGCTCTGCTGCGCGTGTGCTGAAGCGGCGAAGGCCAGGCATGCCATTGCGGAGACGGTGAAGAATGCGGAGAATCCAGAACGAGTGCGGCGAGCCAGGCTGGACATCGAGGGGCCTCCATCAACTTGCAGAGAATGATACAGCTACAGGGAAAAGGAGGTTGCGGTATCGACAACTTCCAGCAGTCAAGCCGGGAGCAAGGGCAAGCGGCTATGATTGAAGGGGATTGGAGCGGCGATGACGACGCAATACTATTCGGGCCCAAACTACGGCGGCAGGTTCCTCGGCTTCCTGCTGGCGCTGCTGCTGGGCGCGGCGGCGTTCGCCTTTTTCGTGCGGCACGAGACCACGGGCACGATGGGCCGGATCGCCACGCTGATTACCGGGCGCGCCACCACCTTCGACACCTCGGTGCCCGCGGTGGTGGAGAAGATCCAACGGCTCAACCGGCTGGAGACCGTCGTCTACTCGCTGGACACGGTGGTCGAGGGCAACCGCTCCTCGGCCATTCTGCCCGACGCACTGGCTGGCGACCGCATCCTGCTGGTAGTGCATGGCGAGTCGATCGCGGGCATCGACCTGACGCAACTCAAGCCCGAGGACGTGCGCATCGATGCGGGTGGGCACGGCATCCACGTCACGCTGCCGCCCTCGCAGCTTTTCGTCACTACGCTGGACAACCGGCACACGCGGGTCTATACGCGCTCCACGGGCCTGCTGGTCCCGGTAGATCAGAACCTGGAGTCCGACACCCGCGCCAAGGCGCAGGACCAACTGCAGCAAGCCGCGCTCGGGGACGGCATCCTGGATGCCGCGCGCAGGAACGCACGCGCCACCGTGACCGCGCTGCTCTATTCGCTGGGCTTCGAGCAGGTCGACGTCAAGTAGAGGAGACGGCCGGCGCGGGTTCCTCAATCGGTACACTCGATCTGAATTTCACACACGGGCCACACCCTGTTTGCGCTATCATGTGGGCATGAGGTTCTTCCCCAAACTCGGCTGCCGCAACAATTCATCCAGCGATTGCGAACGGATTGACGCTGCCGGAACGACTGAGAGCACCAACGGTGCGCGGGACGAGCAGCAGGTCTGCGGCGAGCAAGCCTGCGCGGAGGAGTCCCACCTGCTGAAGACCATCGGCTGGGTCTCGGCAGCGCTTGGGGCGGTGGCAGTCGGGCTGATCGTGGGCCGCGAGATCCGCCAGCGTTACAAGTTCAATCGCCGCACTCCGTACGATCTGTACGCCCACTCCGGCGATGAGTTGCCCGACGGCGACTGCAGCGTCGGCATATAAGCCGCATCGTTAAAGAAAACAAGCTATGCCTGTTCCAGAGGAACGAGCCGCGCAGTACGGAATAGCGGCTTCGAGGACGCGTCTCTTAGAATCGAGAAATTGAGTAAGCCGCGGAAGCGATGGACGCGGAGGATCGGGGGATGCGCGGATGAAGGCTCGACTGCGGTTGGCGGGGATCGTTGTTCTGCTGTTAGCGCTTGTGGCCGGCGGCACGTTTTACTGGAATCCGCTGTGGGTCAACGATCGGCAGATTCGCTACCATCTTTGGCGCGCGGGCGTGCGCAGCGAGGTTGTCAATGCCGGGGGCAATCGCATCCACTACTTCGAAGCTGCTCCGCCCGATGGAACGCCAGGCAAGCCGCTTCTGTTGCTGCACGGCCTGGGCTCGCGCGGCGAGGACTGGGCGCCGCTGATCCCCGGGCTCGCCGCCGCGGGCTTCCACGTCTACGCGCCGGACCTTCTGGGCTACGGCCGCTCCGAGAAGCCCGACCTTGTCTGCTCCATCCAGGTGGAAGAAGACGCCGTTCTCCACTTCATCGGAGCCATCGGCCTGGGGCGGCCCGACAGTGCTGGTGCCCCCAATCCAATCGACCTGGCGGGCTGGTCCATGGGCGGATGGATCGCCGCCAAGCTCGCGCTGGATGAGCCAGCCCTCATCGACCGCCTTGTACTCTACGACAGCGCGGGGATCACCATCCATACCGACTTCCCGCGCGATTCCTTTGTGCCGACCGACGCCGCCGGACTGGCGAGATTGATGGCGATGTTGATGCCGCATCCGCGCAGGCTGCCCGGATTCGTTGCGCGCGCCACCCTGCGCAGGCTCAGGAGCAATGGCCGCATCGTGCAGCAGTCAATGGACTCGATGGATACAGGGGCCGGCCTGCTCGACGCGCGTCTCTCTGGCATCCGGCAGCCGACGCTTGTGATGTGGGGGATGGCCGACATTTTGATTCCGCCCGCCGTCGGCGAGACGATGCACCGCGAGATTCCGCACTCGGTCTTCGACGGCGTGGCGGGCTGCGGCCATCTCGCGCCGAGCCAGTGCGCGAAGCCCGTGCTGGCCGGAACAATCCAGTTCCTCAAGGCACAACCGCCCATGCAGGGTGGCGAGCAGATGCTTCCGGAAGACGCGCGCTAGGGACGGCCCGCTCTAATCGGGCTTCCATTCGAATGCGCCGGGCTGGGGCAGGCCGATGTGGGCCAGCACACGGTCAACGAACTGGCGGGCCATCTGGGTGGTGTCGCGCGGCAGGTTGTAGAGCGTGGGCATCACCGGGAAGATGGTGGCCCCGGCGTCGCTGGCGAGCTGCATGTTGCGCAGATGAATGCGGTTGAAGGGCGTCTCGCGCACGCAGAGGATGAGGCGGCGGCGTTCCTTGAGGCAGACGTCGGCGGCGCGCTCGATCAGGTTCGATGCCATGCCGTTACTGATGCCGGCCAGCGTGCCCATGGTGCAGGGAAGAACAATCATTCCGTCCGAGGGAGTGCTTCCGCTGGCGATGCTGGCTCCGATGTCTGCCTCGGCGTGCTGGACAATTTTGGAGGGCGAGCTATGGCCTGAACCGAGCAGCTTCTCCGCCAGTCCGTTGCGTCCGCTCAGGTGCATCTCTTCGGCGAAGACGCGCAGAGCTGCTTCGCTGGGGACGAAGTCAACTTTGGCGACGCGCGCATCGGCGTCGAGGGCGCGCAGCATCTCCGCGGCAAAGATCGATCCGCTGGCGCCGGTGACGGCCAGAGTGAGTCTGATGCCGGAGATAACGCCGTGGCGGATGGGTGCGGATTTGGCTGGACGAGTCACGAGAGTGATTATCGCCCATCCGGCGGTGGACTAGCCTTCGACGATGCCGGCAGAGGCTGCAACTCGCGCCTGGGAGGGAGCGGGCACCGGGCGGGCGCTCATTCGGAAGAGGGCAAAGATCGCCTGGCAGACGCCGTACGCCAGCAGGACGCCCGAAGCCAACGACGCAAAGACCGCACACACCAGTACCACCGAATCACTCACAGAATCATTCCTCTACTTTCGTCCGCCACTTATTGAGATGCACGGGACTCGAAGCGCGTCTGGACAGAATTGATTGTTACAAAGATTGAATCGGATGCAATGTAGCTTTGATGAATTGCTTATTAGCCAATCGGGTACGCTCTCGCTGCGAAGGGCTGGCCGCCTGGCCGCAACTTCAAGCAGTTGTGGGTCAGCCTGGCGAGGGCGCATTCCCTGGGGGCAAAGTCGTTCCATCTATACGGACGCTAAAAACGGGGCAAAAGTTTGGCTACCGGCCCGTCTGCTGCAAAACAGGTGCAAACCGGCGCGCCGCGCCTCGTCCGGGGACAAAACCTGACGACCGCGTGCAAGACCTTGCGCCCCCCGATGCCGTATCCTGAGGATTGGCCATTTCACCTCCATGCGGCACAGTGGAGTGCGTGGCCAATTCGATCCGCATGGCAATCACACACATCACGGTGCGCGGCGCGCGACAGCACAACCTGCGCAACATCTCGGTCTCCATCCCGCGCAATACGCTGACGGTGGTCACGGGGCTCTCGGGATCGGGCAAGTCCTCGCTTGCCTTCGACACCATCTACGCCGAGGGCCAGCGGCGTTACGTGGAGACGCTCTCGGCCTACGCGCGGCAATTTTTAGATCAGATGGAACGGCCGGATGTGGACGCGATCGATGGCCTTTCGCCGGCGATCTCCATCGAGCAGAAGACGACCTCTCGCAGCCCACGCTCGACGGTGGGCACGATCACGGAGATCTACGACTACCTGCGTCTGCTGTATGCGTCGGTGGGCCAGCCGCACTGTCCGAAGTGCGGGCTGCCGATCACTCGCCAGACGGCGGACCAGATCGTGGAACGCATCGTGGCGCAGGCTCCCGGCGAGCGCATCACCGTCTACGCGCCGCTGGTGCGGGGACGCAAGGGCGAGTTCCGCGAGGAACTGGAGGCGCTGGATCAGCAGGGATTCCGCGCGCGCATCGACGGCGCGATGACGGAGCTGACCGAGGGAATGCGCCTGGACAAGCGCAGGAACCACACGGTGGAGGCGGTGGTCGATCGCATCATCCTGAAGCCGCTGGTGCAAAACGTCAACGAGACCGCATCGACTTTGCCTTCCCTCGAATCTCGAACCTCGGACCTTGAACCTCGCAAGTTCGACACGCGGCGGCTGGAGACATCCGTGGCCAAGGCGCTGCAGATGGCCAAGGGGCTGGTGTCGATCGGCATTCAGGGAGCGAACCGCGCGCAGGTTGAGACTCTGTACTCGTCGTCGATGGCCTGCCCGGATTGCGGCAT
>PLOT01000248.1 GCA_003142215.1 Granulicella sp.
GGCTCAAAGGCTTCCGCAGAATCTTCTCCCGCTTCGAGAAACTCGATGTCCTCTTCCTCGGCTTCCTCAACTTCGCCCTCGTCATCGAAGCGCTGCGTTAGTGTGAACACGCCCTAGTTGATGCGGTTCCCTGGGTGAGCACGCGGGTAGCCCGAAAGGCTGCTAAGACCTTTTGAGGAATGGGGATAGGTTGTCCGTCGGTCGCACTTGAACGGACGGCGCAGACGTCCTACACCACACACTTTGGCAGAATCAAATGCTGTGACACACTTTGAAAGAAATCAAAAGGAGGTATTCCCCCAAGAGATCGCACCCCCATAAAAGCTGGGCGGTGCACATGGCCGATGGATTTCCCATCAACTCTACCCGTGCGCGGTGTAATTTGCGCAATCTGAAACCCATCTGTATTCCTTGGCCATCGCAATCGACAGAACGCGGTGCCGGGAAGAAGACTCATCAGTCCAGCCCAGAAATTCAGAGCTGGATCGATAATGTCATCGTCCCGATCCTCATCCAGAAACTTCTTCAGGAACTCGAGCAGCAAAAGGCGGCATGATGACACCCATACTTCGATGTGCGACTTACGCGCGGTACCCTCCAGTCAACAGCGCGATGCGTCCATCGTGGATCAGCAGCGAAATATGATGCGCTACGCCGAAACGAAGGGTTGGCGCATCCTAACCGATTTCATGTTCAGTGACGAAGCTGTTTCGGGAGCTGGGCTTGACCGACCCGGCTTCCAACAGCTTCTCCGCGCAGCAAAAGCATCCCCGCGCATTATTGACGTGATTCTTGTAGACGATACAAGCCGGATTTCGCGGAGCCTCGCCGATACCGTCCGACTCCGTGAAGATCTCAACTTTACCGGCATCCGCTTCGTTGCTGTCAGTCAGGGAATCGACTCCGATGACGAGCAGGCCGACGTCATGATGACGGTGCATGGCTTGGTTGACTCCCTCTAAATAAAAGAGTTGGCGAAGAAGACACATAGAGGTTTAGAGGGCCTGGCATTGAAGGGTTTTCATACCGGCGGCAGCTGTTTCGGATACCGCTCGGAGAAGCTGGATGGTGGGAGCCAACTCCAGATTGTCGAAGAAGAGGCTGCGGTCGTACGTCGCATCTTTCACATGTCCGCTTCCGGCCTTTCACTGAAGTTGATCGCAAAGGAACTCAACGCAGACGGAATCCCGCCTCCGAGGGGGACAAAGAAAAAGATTCAGCCGAGCTGGGTCTATACCGCGATCCGGGAGATGCTCAGGCGCGACATCTATCGTGGCAGGGTTGTCTGGAATAAACGCAAGTACAAGAAGCGCCCAGGGACAAATAAGAGGATCAGTGTTCCACGCCCTGAAAACCAGTGGGTTGTCATAGAGAGACCGGAGCTGAGGATTGTGTTGCAAGACCTATGGGATCGAGTTCAAGCGAACCTCAAGGTCACAGCTGCCAGGTTTCCAGGTATGAAACCTGGACTTCAAAACCGATCCACCAGCGTCCCTTACCTCTTCAGCGAAATTCTCAAATGCGGAGAGTGCGGGGCTAACCTCTCAATCCTGACTAACCGGGGCAAGAACAACAGCGGAGCGGCATACGGCTGTCCACACCACGTCAACCGCGGAGTCTGTTCGAACAATCTATACCAGCGCCGCGACGTGCTTGAGCGGCAGCTGCTGGCGGGTCTTCAGGACCGTCTCCTCGATGATTCCGCAATCGACGAGATCGTGTCCCAGGTATCTCGATCAATCAGTTCGACCAGATTGAAGCAACCGGAGCAAGTTCGCGGTCTGGAGGAGGCCCAGACACAGGTCGAAGCTGAAATGAACAACCTCGCGGAGGCGATCGGGAGAAGTGGCGGCTCAGCATTTCTGTTGAAGACGTTAAAGGCGAAGGAAGACGTCCATGACTCAATCTTGGCGAGTTTGGCACGTTGCTCGCCGCGTGCTATGGATTCGGTCGATCCCGACTGGCTTAGAACGACAATCCGAGCCGAGCTGGAGGATCTCGGGAGCCTGTTGAACATGGACGTGTCGAGAGCCAAGGCTGAACTGCATAAACAGGTGACTGAGATACGGATGACCCCGTCACAGAGCGATGGTGAAAGATTCTATCTCGCAGAAGGTAAATTGGATATTGTCGGGTTAAATGAAAGTGGCCCTCAACTTCAGGATGGGAAGGAGGGCCAGTACTTTCCAATGGTTGCGGGGGAAGGATTTGAACCTCCGACCTTTGGGTTATGAGCCCAACGAGCTACCGGGCTGCTCCACCCCGCAGAACAAGTATACTGCCATTAGCGAGGGCAGGTCAAACCTTGTGCGAGGCGCGCGAGTCTTGAAAATGAGCGCGAATTTTGGCATCCATACTCCTTTACCCGGGACAGGCTGCGAAGCTGTGGCCTTCCGATGGATCTGCACTGGCAGAGGTGTTGCCGCAAACTGACCCGCTACCGTGTGGTCCACGAGTCGTGCAGCCGGAATCCAGCTATTAAGGTGCAGAAAGGTTGCGAATTGCAGTACATTAATCGGTGTTGCGAGCGTAACTATTTTCTGAATTTTGAGTCTGCAAGAGTACAGGCCGCGTGCGAAACAGCCCGGCCTGCGAAAATATGGAGGATTGCATGAATTGTCATATGGATCGGGGAACTTCATTTCGGATGTTGAAGGGGGCTGCGCCAATGTTGCTGGCGATGCTGCTGGGGTGGGGCGGGGTTGCGCCGGCCCAGACCTCGAACCAGACACAGAATCAGCCACCAGCACAGGCAACGGCGTCTGCTGCCAAGACGATGCCGGATGCGCAGGTGGAGGCGAACGTTCTGAAGGCGCTGGCGGCGGCTCCCGATCTGGCCAACCAGCCGATGACAACCACGACAGTCTACGGGGTGGTGACACTGAGCGGGACGGTGGAGAGCGAGGCCCTGCGGGTTGAGGCCGAGACGATTGTGTCGAAGACCAGAGGCGTGCAGAAGGTGGTCGACGAAATGACGCTGAGCGGCGAGAACGCGAACGCTCAGCAGAGCACCGGCCCGGCGGTTGCGGATGCACAGGGCGGAAATCCGAACCCGGCGCAGGACGGCAATATGGCTCCGGCGCAGGTTGCAGCGGCGCGGGCCCCGATCGAGGAGGGATCGCCAGACTCGGACAACACGGGAAGTGCGAATCAGGTTCAAAATCAGGCTCCAAATCAAAGTGCAAATCCGGCTATGCAGCAGCCCTACGGCGCGCCTCCTGCGGGCTATGCGCAGGCGCAGCCGGTGTATGGCGGGCAGCAGGAAGGCGTGGTGGTGACGATTCCGGCCGGCGCGTTGCTGCGGATGCGGATCAACCAGACGCTGACCAGCGGGAGCGCGAAGCCGGGCGACAGCTTCGACGGCATCGTGGTGAACGATGTGGTGGCGGGCGGCGCGGTGGCGATTCCACGCGGCGCGGCGGTGCGGGGAACGGTGGTGGATGCGAAGAAGTCTGGCGTACTAGCCGGACGCGGCGAGCTTACGCTGCAACTGACGCAGGTGACGCTGGGCGGCGTGAGCACGCCGATCGTTTCCGACGTATGGGGCAGGACGACGGGCGACAAGGCCGTGCAGTCGGTGAATAACACGGTGGCCGGCGGCGCGATTGGCGCGCTGTTTGGCGCGGTGGCTGGCGGCGGACGGGGCGCGGCGATCGGCGCGGGCGTTGGCGGAGCGTTGGGACTTGGATCGGCGGCGGCATCCGGTGGCGGACAGGTCTATGTACCGTCGGAGGGGCTGCTGACGTTCCATCTGGCACAGCCGGCGACCGTCTCGACCCTGTCGCAGGCGGAGATGGACCGGCTGGCGCAGGGAGTTCCTCAGGGAGCGCAGCCACAGCAACTTCGGAGGCGCTATCCTACGGTCTACTACGGGCCGGGCTACTATCGGCCCTATCCTTATGGTTATCCTTATCCCTACTAAAGCGATCTGATTCTTGCATGATTCGAGGGGCCGCGGTTGCGGCCCCTTTTTGCTGCGTGGTGTGTACCCCCCTGGGGTGAATAGCGTAAAGTATTCAAAAGATGCACTTTAAGCTCGCGCTAAGCGCGTGAGACGTATAAAAGGCGAAGAGGCAGGGGTAAGGGGTAAGGGGTAAGGGATAAGGGATAAGGGGTAAGGGGTAAGGGGTAAGTAAAGGCGAAGATGCGGGCGGTTTCGGTTGCGGGGGAACATCGGGGAATCTCCTTTTGTGTGCGAAAAAGTCTCAAAGTATTCAAAAAAGGCATGTTAGAGCATTTTCGCCAATGGTGTAGAGTGTCGCTCTACGAGCAAAATGCGGGGATTCTTCCCCTTCGGCAAGCTCAGGGTCAGAATGACAATCGTTATTCCTCTATAGCAATAGTGAAAATGCTCTATAAGTCTGGAACGAGTCTGCACGATGTCGACTTTGTGGTGTTGGTTGCGCCGGCCATAATGTGTACCCCCCTGGGCAAATAGCGTAAAATATTCAAAAAATGCGGGTTAAGCGCGCGCTAAGCGCGCGAGACGTATTAAAAGCGAAGGCCCGGCTGGTTTGCCGGGTCTGTTTGGTTTTGCTTACTGATTTAATTATACGCGGTGGAGGGAAACTACTATGCCAACTATTTTAAATATTTAAGTGGTTTGGTTGGTGTGGGTTAGGTGGAATTTGGGGCTTCGAGGGTCTTGACACGAAAACAGGGGTTGGAGTGAACCCCTGGAGTGAGACAGAGCAAGAAGTCCCTGTATGCCGTTCGCTGGTATTTTCTGGACGAACGGGAGTTGATGGTTTGAGCATGAGGTTGGCCTGGGAAGCGGAGGCGAGCTCTGCTGGAGAGCAACTCGCCGAGGAATACCCGGCTGGAACTCATCGCACCGATGGGCTGGGGAGGTGTCATCGCGGTGCCTCTCCGGCCTGCCGGCCCGCATCGGGACGATAGATTCCCTCCTGCCTGAAAAAACTCATGCTCGCCACCGGCATCGCTGCCAGTGGCTGGAGCAGGTTTTGCTCGAACTGCTCCGGCGAGCGGTAGTCGAGCGCCGAGTGCAGCCGTCTGCGATTGTAATACCGCTCGATGAACTGGCCGATGTGGGCCTCCAGATCGGCGCGGTCGCGGTACCGCCGGGTGTAAATCTCCTCCTGTTTGAGCGTCTTCATGAAGCTCTCGCATTTGGCGTTGTCGTAGGGGTTTCCGGCGCGGCTCATGCTGGGCTGGATGCCGTGTTCGAGCAGCAACTCGACATACGCGCCCGAGGCATACTGCACGCCGCGGTCGGAGTGGTGCACCAAGTCGGCCGCAGGCTGGCGCAGGTCGATCGCCTGGCGCAGAGCGGCCACCGCCAGCCCCGCATCCAGCCGCTCGTCCAGCGACCAGCCCACCACGCGGCGGCTGAACGCATCCAGAACCACGGCCAGATACACGAACTCCTCGGCCAGACGGATGTAGGTGATGTCGGCCACCCACAACTGGTCGATCCCGCTCAACTTCATGTGCGCGGCCAGGTTCAGAACCACGCGCAGGGTATGGCCGCTGTCGGTGGTGCGCACGAAGGTTCGCTTGCGCAGGCAGAGCAGGTTATCCTCCTGCATCAGCCGCAACACGCGCTTGTGATTGACCGCCCAGCCCTGGTTGCGCAGCTCCTCGGTCACCCGCCGGTAGCCATAGTTGCGCCGGTTGGCCAGCACGATCTCCTGCATCCGGGCGCGCAACTCGGTCTCCTCGGCGCGCGGTTCGTGCTCCTGCCAGTGTCGGTAAAACCCGGCCCGGCTGACCTGCCCCAGACGGCACATGGACTCGATGTCAAGGTGTGGCTGCGGCTGCATCACTCGGATCTCCGAGTAGATACAGTCTCGCCGGAGCCGCTGGCTGGCCGGCGTCGAGCCTCGATTCTGCGCAACACACCTTGTAAAAAATCCGCTTCAAGCACCTTGGTCGCAAGCGCTTCTTTCAGCTTCCGGTTCTCCCGCTCCAGAGCACGCTCCCGGCTGGTTTCGGCCTTGGCCGCCTTCTCCAACCGCAACTCATGCGCCCGCCAGGTGTACAACAGCCGCTTGGAGATGCCCAGCTCCGCGGCGATCTTCCCATGACCGCAGACAGCCATCTCGGCTACCGCAGCCCGCTTCTCCGACGGGGTCCAATGACGATACGTTCGCTTCATCCATGCCTCCATTCGATGAAAATGGGGCTTTCCTGCATTGTCTCAGTTTAGGGGTTCACTCCA
>PLOT01000290.1 GCA_003142215.1 Granulicella sp.
CGGCAGAGCGAACAGAAAGTGTGACATCGCATTGAAGTAACAGAGCCGTTGCGCCGGTCTCAGCCCAGGCGCGAACAGCGGGTTCTCAATCCTAAGCACCTGCACCATGCCGCGCGCCCAGCGGATGCGCTGTTTCACATGAGCGCTCAGGCGCTCGGTGGCCAGGCCGGCCGCCTGCGGAATGTTGATGTAGGCCGTGTTCCATCCGCGCATCTGCATGCGCAGCGATGTGTGCGCGTCCTCGGTCACCGTCTCCACCGCGATGCCGCCCACCTGGTCCAGCGCGCTGCGGCGGAGCACCGCGCAGGAGCCGCAGAAGAACGCCGCGTTCCAGAAGTCGTTGCCGTCCTGAACCACGCCATAGAACAGCTCGCCTTCGTTGGGTGTGATGCGGAACTGGCCCAGGTTGCGCTCGAACGGGTCGGGCGAGTAGAAGTGGTGCGGCGTCTGTAGCAGGCCCAGCTTCGGGTCGCGCAGAAACCACCCCATGGTGACCTGTAGAAAGCTGCGCGCCGGCACATGGTCCGAATCGAAGACGGCGACAAACGGGGACCCAATCTGCGCCAGCGCACGGTTGATGTTGCCCGCTTTGGCGTGCAGGTTGTCGTCGCGCGTCATGTACCCGATGCCCGCCTCTTCGGCGAAGGCGCGGAACTCCTCGCGATGGCCGTCGTCCAGGATGTAGACGTTCAGCCTGTCGGCCGGCCAGTCGATATTCATCGCCGCCAGCGCGGTGAAGCGCACCACGCTCAGAGGCTCGTTGAGGGTCGGGATCAGTACGTCCACGGCGGGCCATCGATCCAGGTCGTCCGGCAGCGGAACCGGCATGCGCCCGAGCGGCCACAGCATCTGTATATAGCCCAGCAAAAGCACCACGAAGGCATAGCACTCCGCCAGAAGCAGAATCCAGACAAAGGACGTATCCAGCCTGGTCCAGTGCGCTCCCGGATCGCGGAAGGTTGCAAGCACGGTAGAGACACGCCAGAACCCGTAGCGAAACGTCGAGTAGATGGAGAGCAGCATCAGCGTCAGTGTCACCGGATACGAACTGGAGCCGCGGTCCATCCATACGGCCAGCAGGATCGTCATCACCGCCAGAATGAGCTGCTGCGGCCAGGCCAGAGCGAGCACTCCGGTAAAGCAGAAAAAGAACGCACCGCCCGCCAGCACCGAGAACCGGAGCACCCGCATCGCAATGCTGCCGGACGACTCGAACTCTCTGCACAAAAATGAGCGCGTCACTGTTGGCTCCATTGCTGCCCGGGAGACTCCGCCTTGGAGGGGGGTGACACGCTGCGCAGCCACGAGGCCACATCCATGTAGTCCTGCGAGACCGCGGCGTCCGGCGCGTAGTCCACTACCGTCATTCCCTCGGCCAGCGCCTCGCTCACCGCCTGCGAGCGCCGGATCGCAATACGCAGCAGGCGGTCTCCCAGTTTGCGGCGCAGCACCTCGCGTACATCCAGGTGCAGGGGAAGCGATGTGTCGAACTGATTCAGCACATAATAGGGCAGCAGGGGCCGGCCGTCGCGGTCCGCGATGGACTGGAAGACCCTCTCCACCGCTTGCAGACTGATGACCGAGTTCATGTCGCCGGTCATCGGTACAAGCACAATGGGATGCAGCTCCACCATGCGCCGCACCAGCCAGCTCGATCCCGAAGAAAGATCCAGCACCACGCGCTGGTTGCCATGGCCATTGCGCAGGATCTCATCGGTCAGCACCTCCTGCTGCCGCTCGTCATCCCCCATGCTCGCGGCGTCGTACGTCACCAGCGAGACCGGCACGCCGGGGCTGCCCGCCGGCGGCTGGAAGGTACGCACCTCCCCGGGGCGAAGCTCGCGCTCCCCAAAGTAATACGGAAGCAGCCCGCGCGAGGTCGTGTCGGTGAGCACCACCTTCTCCCCTTGCGAGGAGAGTGCGCGCCCCAGCGTCGCCGCAAGGCTCGTCTTGCCCACGCCTCCGGCGAGCGAATAGACCAACAACAGCGGCATCCGCCCCTCAACNNGCAAACCAGCGCGACGCAACCCGCTCCCGCGAGTCCTGCAGCGTGTCCCCCTCAGGTGCCTCGCCATTGCCTTCTGCCGTCTCCCCCATGGGAACCTTCGCGATCGCCTGCAACAACCGCGTCTGCGCCGGGGTCTGCGAACCATAGAGCCAGGCGGGTCCCGTAAGACCGGCATCGCCATCCGCTCCCACTGCCTCAGTTCCAACTGCATGAGAGCCAACGCAATCGGCACGATCAACATCAGCGCACTCAACCTCCGTGCCGGATGGATGCAAATCTTCCAAAAGCACAAGCGCGAGCGCGCTGTCCATCGTCCCACGGTCCATCGGATCGCGTGGCTGCGGCCCTGCCAGTTGACGCAGCCACTCCTCGGACTGCGCGTAAAGCAGTGTCTGGCGCCTGACCGACGCCTGGGCATCGGCAATCTCGCGCTCCTCTCGCATCATTGCGGCCCCGGCATGGGCCACGGACTCGGCCCGGAGCGCCGCTTCCTCCCGTTCCGCGGACGCCGTTCGCGCGGCCGCCTCCACGTCTTGCAATAACTGGATCTGCAACGCCGGGTTGTCGCCCACGTCCCGCAATCGGGCCGCAGCCATCGCGGCCAACTCCGCCCGTTGCGCCGCCTCCGCCGCCGCCGCCGCCACCGCGTGCGCCCGCAGCTCCCGCTCCCGCAGCGCCTGGGCTGCGCGATACCGCACCTGTGCGCGGTACTCCCGGCGCGAGGCCGAGAAGTCGCGGTACTTCGCCCCCTGCAGGTTCGCCCACAGGTAAAGTGCGGCCACATCCTCCGGCGTTCCGGCTACTGCCTCTTCGTAGCCCGATTCTCTGCCGCTTGAGTCCATTGCTGCTCCGTTTAGGCCCTCTGCCACATTGGTATCGCCGCTCACTGACAGCATCTTGTCTGAATCGGTCTGTATGTTTATCCTCTAGCACATCGCAATCGTCGCCAGCCGTGCGACTCGCAATGACTCCGGTGCCGGGGTACAGGCTCTCTGCCAGATCGCGTCGCCGCCATCCGGCCTGGCGTACTCGATTCCATCAATTGCACTTATGCGTACTTTTGCAAGTTATGCTTCATAGCCTACGTTCGTCTTCAGGCCTAGTCAATCAGTCCTCTCTGCAACTTTAGTGTTACTAAATTTGTCTTTTTTTTCATAAACTTAGTTGCTTTCTTCTGCTACTAAGCCATCCTTGAAAAGGATTTCGGCCCGAATTTCCCCATCGATCCATCGCTAACGGCATGTAAATTGCTCAATACTTCGCACAAGGCCCATCTGCCTCGCATCGCATACAATCCTCAGCCCGCGTCTGCGCGCAACGCCTTGCGCAGCTCCTTCATGAAGCGCTCGCACCGGCCCGAATGGCCCTGCTTCGACATCCGGTTCGCGCGTCCCGACCGCGCACATCCATTGCCTCTCCGATTGCGCTTCCGCAAAGCTGCCCAACCCCTCGGGAGCCTCTCGATATGCTACCGTTGGAGTGTGGTTCGAGAGCGTAGCTCAGTTGGTAGAGCATCGCCCTTTTAAGGCGTTGGTCCTGGGTTCGAGTCCCAGCGCTCTCACCATCCAATCCATCCCTTCCATCTGACAGTCGCCGCTACGGCCTTTTGGTTCCCGATTTTGGGGGAGGAACGGCATTGCGGCCAGTTCGCGGCCAAGCGGTAATGTGACATCGGGCACCGGATCGGGATTGTGGTTGCAGTATGATTTCTTTGATTGAACTTATTTCTTATTGAGAGGTTTTGCGATGCGCATTGGGATGTTGACCGGAGGCGGGGACTGTCCTGGCCTGAACGCTGTGATCCGTGCGGTGGTACACAAGGGAGTGCAGCACTACGGCGATGAGTTTATCGGCTTCATGGAGGGTTGGCGCGGAGTGCTCGACGACCGCACCATGCCGCTCAGCATGAGTACGATGAGCGGGATGCTGCATCGCGGAGGAACCGTCCTGCGCTCTTCACGCACCAACGTGAAGAAGATTCCCGGAGGCTTCGAGAAGTGCCTCAAGGTTCTCCAGGACGAGAAACTGGACGCGCTGATCGCCATGGGTGGAGACGATACGCAGTCCATCTCCGTCGAGCTGGCCGAGCGCGGTGTGAACGTCGTGAGCGTGCCCAAGACCATCGACAACGACCTCAGCGGCACCGACGCCTGCTTCGGCTTCGACACCGCCGTGATGATTGCCACCGAGGCGGTCGACCGCCTGCACTCCACCACCGAGGCGCACAGCCGCGTGCAGGTGGTCGAGGTCATGGGACGCGACGCTGGATGGATCGCCGTCACGGCGGGCATCGCGGGCGGAGCGGACGTCATCCTGACGCCGGAGAAGCCCATCGACATGGACGATGTGGTGCGGCTTTTGCGCGCGCGCTGGGAGTGCGGAAAGCGCTTCGGCATCGTGGTCGTCGCCGAGGGCGCGAAGATCCCCCAGATCGAGGGCCAGATCACGGTCGGCGACAAGCTGGACTCCTTCGGCCATGCGCGCCTCAGCGGCATCGGGCAGGTCCTGGCCGAGGAGATCGAGAAGCGCACCGGATACGAGACGCGCAGCGTCAACCTGGGACACACCCAGCGCGGCGGAACTCCCACGGCGTACGACAGGATGCTGGCAACACGCTATGGCATCGCCGCAATCGATATGGTGCATGAAGGCAAGTTCGGCCGCATGGCAGTGCTCAAGGGAACCAATATCTGCGACATCTCAATCGCCGACGCAATCGCCCAGACGCGCACCGTGGGCGAGGATATCTTCGCCGTCATCCGCGGACTCCAGCCGAAGCGTTAGGTTTGAGGTTCAAGGTTCAAGGAAAGACGGGCGGCGTGGATTGCGATGTGTCTTTCCAGCCGCACACGGGATCCGACAGGCGAGGACAGCGATGGCCTCACCACCATTCCGCTCCCGCGTTGTTCTCTACGGACGGAGGGTTATCCACTCTTCCGTGCGGTGTTTGGCTGCTCCCGATCTTTGCCTCCCAGCCGACGTAGAAGGCGCCGATCACTTCACCCTGCGCATCCATGATTGGCTGGTAGGCGGCCACGTGACAGCGGCCGAGAGGGTACGCGTAGTCGTACGTCGGCTCGGCACGGAGCAGCCGGTGCGCAACGTTGCCGGTCGGATTTAGCTGGGATCCGATGGAACGGCCCCCGTCCAACAACCTTAGGCTGGACGCCACGCGATAAAAGGAGCGGCTGCTATCCTCTTCTTCCGCTAGGACATACAGGGTCGCGGTGAATCCGGTAGATTTGTACAAGGAATCGACCTGTTCGTTCTGGAGGTTGAGGCTGCGCCCGCCGAAACAGAGTTCAGGCATGATGCCTGCGCGGTGCATCCGCCCTCTGCGCGACGGCGCTCCCAGGCGCGTGCAGTCGTTGCGCAGAGTCCGGAGGGCCTGCTCGATGCTGGGCCGCATGCGTTCGAGTTCATTCAGCCCGGAGTCATTCCTGCATGTTGCAGCTTTGTGCTGGAGCGCCGCGCTTTGGCTCGCAAGCTGCGGGTTCTCCAACTCGTCTGCGGCGGCAATCTCAGTGCCGAGGCTCGCCAGCCGATCGCACAAGTCCGCCGCCATCCTACAGCCAGGTATGCTGGTCTCCGCCGCGACATCGGCGCCCCAGGTGCAATTCCGACCAAGGCTCTTCGTCTTTTCCGAATTTTGATTGATCTGTTCAATGGCATCGGTCTGGCGTCGCGCGGCGGCCGCCAGACTGCCGGAGGTCATCTCCGCATCTTGCATCACGGCGATGCAGCCGTTAAGATCCTGCGAAGCCCTTTCGCCCTGTTCCCGGCTCAGGGAGCTGGTCTGGGAGACGAGTTGGATCGAAGCTGAGGCTGCGCCCGTGGAAGCGCGCATCCGTTCGGTGATACTTCGAATCTGTTTCGAAGCGGTCCCTGTTTTGTCCGCAAGCAGGCGCATCTCGCTTGCCACTACGTTGAAGCCCGCGCCGTACTGGCCCGCGCGTGCCGCTTCAATCGCCGCATTCAAGGCCAGAAGGTTCGTCTGATTGCTCATCTCCTGAATGACTAGCAGGAGGCGCTCCACCTCCTCGACGCTGGCGTCGACCTCGCGGAATCCCGCATGGCTCTTCTCGACGCTGGCAATTAGATTGTCAATCAGGAGCGTCCTGTCTCCGGCGGCGCTGTAGCAGGTTTCGAGCAGCCCACGCGCCTGCGCGATCTTGACGCTGGACTGCTCGCAGGCGGCTCCGGTCTGGGTGGCAATCTGCAAAATTTCGTCGACTGCGCGGTTCGAAGCCCAGACACTGTCGCTGAGCGCCTTATTGTGGGTCGCCAACTGGTTCGACGCGGTGTGAATGTGCTGGCTGTCTTCGGCCATCTGCCCGGCCAGGGTGGCCACACCGGCATAGACTTCGAGCAGCTTAGTCCGCTGGCACACTGCCTCGCTACCTCGGCTCAAAGTCTTCGCCAGGGTGGGGAGTATCCTGGATAGCCATGCCGCAGGCGCTTGCGCCCATCCTCCGCCAGAGCGAGGCTTGGGCGGATTAATCCCAGGCGCGCAGGCTGTCGCCGCCGCGTCTGCGCGCTGCCAGCTTGGCAATAGGATTTCGACCCCGTCCATTACACTCCTCTGCGGCAACCGTCTGAAGCCAGTATCGGCAGCTTCGCGGCAGATGTGAGCGGCGCTGGAAATTAAGTTAGCTAACTTGCGACTCGAGTTCCACTGGCGATCGCCGCTGGAGGACGCGGTTGCGAAGACGCGCAGCGTGGGCGAAGATCTGTTCGACATAATCCGCAGCCTGCAGCCGGCGAGGAAGTAGTTGTCAGTTGCGAGTTGTTAGTTGCAGGCGGCGGCATACCTAGCCGGGGTGCTGCCGCCGTTTTGTCTGCGAGCCGGTCAGTCGTCTTGTTTATCAATCAGTTAGTAGCTGAACCATAGATCCCTGCATGAAGAGTCAGAATCCTGTTGCCTGGACCTTCGTTTAGGCATACAAAAGGAAATACCGGGTTTGGCTGGCGTTTGTCCCGGTATCTTCGGCATTCAGGAGCGTCCTTCATGGCGGGTGCAGTCCAGCAGATGATGCGCGAGGTGATGGATATCCGGCAGGCGTCGGACTATTTAGGCATCAGCGGCGACACACTCTATCGCTACGCCTCGGAGGGCATCATTCCGGCCTTCAGGCTGGGCAACCGCTGGCGCTTCAAGCGCAGCCTGCTCGACGCCTGGATGGTGCGCATGAGTTCTGCAAAGGTCCCTTCAACCTACTCCGTCATGTCCCGCGAGAAGAAGCCCGCCGGTCGAGCGCGGTAAAGCAGGGATAAGGGATAAGGGGTAAGGGGTAAGTTAATTGAAGTCTTATCCCTTACCCCTTATCCCTCATCCCTCATCCCTTACCCCTGTCTTGTCAGCATAAACAAGGTAATCTCCGGTGGGCAGTTCAGCCGGAATGGCAGCCCGACCGTCCCGATGCCACGGTTGACGTACAACTGCATCTGGCCCAGCCGGAAGAGACCTTGGACGTACTTTCGACCGCCATTCGCGCGATGCAGCGCTCCGATAATGGGCAACCGGATCTGGCCGCCGTGGGAGTGGCCGGAGAGCATCAGATCGACCAGTGAACCGCGCGGGTGGGCGAGGACATTGTCTGCGTAGTCGGGTGCATGACACAACAGCAGGACGGGGCCGTCGGGGTTGGCGGGAACGGCAACGCCGAGGTTGGGCACATTGCTAAGCGGGTCGGCGATGCCTGCCACCCACAGGCGCTGCCCGTTGCGCTCAATCGCTACATGTTGATTGAACAGCAGCGGGATCGACGCCGTTGCCAGTCCAGCGCGAATCAGTGGCGGCCCGAGGATCGAATCGTGGTTGCCCATCACCGCGAAGCGCAACGGGCAGGCCAGCTCGCTCAGCGCCTCGGCGCAGCGCAGCATGGCTCCCGCGGCAAAGTTCTGCCCCAGCGGGCTATTGCTGATGTAGTCGCCGGTCAGCAGCACCAGGTCGGGCGCAAGCCGGTTGACCTCGCCGACCACGCGGCGCACAAACGAGGGCTCGGTGTACTCGTCGAAGTGGATGTCGCTGATCTGCGCGATGCGGTAGCCATGAAACGCATCGGGCAGCTTCGCCAGCTCCACGTTGAGCGTGACGATGCCGATCTCATGGCGCGCGAACTCGCTGGAATACAGGGCGAGTCCTGCCCCAGCGGTGGCCGAGCCGAGCAGGAAGTTGCGCCGGGTAAGCAGCGTCTTCTGCACAGCCTGCGGTGGATCGGCGACAGATACGGCCATGCTTCATAGTATCGGGTTTCGCGCAGTTATACAGATGCGGAACATTTGAGAATGGCTCTGTGCTGCGTGTTGATAGAATTGATCGCATGAGCTTGAATGCACGGAAGAAGAGTGCTGCGGATGCGGCGAAGGCGGCGGGAGTAGACGCGCTGCTGGTAACGCATCTTCCCGATGTACGTTGGCTGTGCGGGTTTACCGGATCGAGCGCGGCGCTGGTGTTGCGCAACGAAGCGGCTTCTGGAGCGCGGTCCACTCGATCACCGATACGCGCGGTGCTGTTTACCGATGGCCGCTACATCGCCCAGGCGAATGCCGAGGCGGTGGGTACCGAGGTCGTGATTGCAACTAAACCGCCGCTGACCGAGTCTTGCGAGTGGATCGCATCCGCTGGCGTAAAGCGTTGCGGGTTCGACCGGACGCATACCACCGTCGCCGCCCTGGACAACATGCGCAAGGCCGTCCCTGCCAAGCGGCGCAAGTCACTCTTCGTCGCCGTCGATCCGTTGATCGCAAAGCTGCGTCAGATTAAAGACGCTGGCGAGATCGCCAGTCTGCGTGCCGCAGCCCTCCTCGGCTGCCGTCTCTTCGACCACATCCTCTCCTTCATCCAGCCGGGCATGACGGAGATGGCGGTGGCCGCTGAACTGGAACATGCTGCACGCCTCGCCGGGGCCGAAGGGATGTCCTTCGAGACGATCGTTGCCAGCGGCGAACGCAGTGCCCTGCCCCATGGCCACGCGACGTTAGCCAAACTGCCGAAGCGAGGATTCGTCACCATGGACTTCGGCGTGGTCCTCGATGGCTACTGCTCCGACATGACCCGCACCATCCACATCGGCCGCGCCAGTGCCGAAGAGCGCAACGCCTATGACGCCGTGCTGGAGGCGCAGGAGGCTGGCCTCGCCGCCGTCCGCGCAGGCGTCGTCACCGGCGACGTGGACGCGGTAACGCGCTCTGTGCTGCGCCGCGCCAAGCTCGACCAGTGGTTCACACACTCCACCGGCCACAGCCTCGGGCTGGAGATCCACGAAGATCCCAGGCTCGCCGCAAAGAGGACGGAGAAGCTCAAAGCCGGAATGATCGTTACAATTGAACCCGGCATCTATATGCCCGGCAAATTCGGCATCCGCATCGAGGATTCGGTGCTGGTAACCCGCTCCGGCTGCGAGATACTGACTCCAAGCCCCAAGGCATGGATCGAGTTGTAACGCATCAGGTTCAAGGTTTATGGTTCGAGGTTCAAGGTTCAATACGACTAGATGCACTGGGCCCGGTTGCGGCGCGAGGAAGAGGAACGATGGACAGCAATAAGCTGAAGGAGTTGCGCGAGCTGGTCGATTTCCTGAAGGAAAACGGCATCGCCGAGTTCGATATGGAGCGCACGGACCTGAAGGTGCGCATCAAGTTTGCCGGTGCCGCTGGCGCAAGCGCGGCCGATCTGGCGCTGACGCAGCAACTGGCCGCAAGCGCGACCGGCAGCGTCTCAGGCCCAGGCGCGGCTACAGCGGAGCAGCCCGCAGCGGAGGCCGCCGAAAAACTGCACGAAGTTACGTCGCCCATCGTGGGCACCTTCTACGATTCGCCGTCGCCCGGCACGCCAACCTTCGTCAAAATCGGCGACCAGGTCGAAGTCGGCCAGGTACTCTGCATCGTCGAGGCCATGAAGCTGATGAACGAGATCGAGTGCGATGTAGCGGGCGAGATCGTCCAACGCATCGCCACAACCGGCCAGCCGGTCGAATTCGGGCAGCCCCTCTTCGCCATCCGCCCGCGGTAGCCTTCGAGCAAAAACTTAACACCGATTAGTACCGATGACACCGATCAAAGATAAAAGATTGTCATTCTGAGCGCAGCGAAGAATCCCCGCATTTCGTTCGATGTGCAACGCGCGCTCCATCGGTCAATTCGCTCGACATTGCAACGTTTCGTGTCCAACGATGAAAGCAGCCTATATGTTTCATAAGATTTTGATCGCAAACCGTGGTGAGATCGCCCTGCGCGTCATCAGCGCGTGCAAGGAGATGGGCATTCGCACCGTCGCCGTCTACAGCGAGGCGGACCGGCACAGCCTGCACGTCAAGTTCGCCGACGAGGCCATCTGCATCGGCCCGCCGCGCGCCGCCGAGAGCTACCTCAACGTCCCCGCCGTCATCTCCGCCGCCGAGATCGCCGATGTCGACGCCATTCATCCCGGCTACGGCCTGCTCAGCGAGAACGCCAACTTCGCCGAGGTCTGCCGCGCCTCCAACATCAAGTTCATCGGCCCGCCACCCGAGGTCACGCGCCTCATGGGCGAAAAATCCACCGCGCGCCAGACCATGAAGAAGGCCAGGGTCCCCATCCTGCCCGGCTCCGACGGCATCCTCGCCGACGAGTCCGAGGCGCTGGACTGCGCCTGCTCCATCGGCTATCCCGTGATCCTGAAGGCCGCGGCCGGCGGCGGCGGACGCGGCATGAGAATCGTACGCTCCGCCGACGAGTTGCCCGCGCTCTTCCAGCAGGCGTCCAGCGAAGCCGCCGGGGCCTTCGGCAACGGCGACCTCTACATGGAGAAGTACATCGAGCGCCCGCGTCACATCGAGTTCCAGGTGCTGGCCGACGAGCACGGCAACGTCCTCAGCCTGGGCGAGCGCGAGTGCTCCATCCAGCGCCGCCACCAGAAGCTCATCGAAGAGGCACCCAGTCTCGCCATTACACCCAGGCTGCGCGCCGAGCTGGGCAAGACCATCGAACGATGCATGAAGGACGTCGGCTACCGCAACGCCGGTACCGTCGAGTTCCTCATGGACGAGGACGGCAAACTCTACTTCATCGAGATGAACACCCGCATCCAGGTCGAACACACCATCACCGAGATGGTCACCGGCATCGACCTGGTGAAGGCCCAGATCCGCATCGCCGCCGGCGAGCGCCTCTCAGAGATCGTCCCCACCCCGGTCACCATCACCGGCCACGCCATCGAGTGCCGCATCAACGCCGAGCATCCCGAAAAGTTCACACCCAGCGCGGGAACCATCACCGCCTTCAGCCTGCCCGGCGGCAACGGAGTCCGCGTCGATACGGCCCAGTACGCCGAGGGCGTCGTCCCGCCCTACTACGACTCGCTCATCGCCAAGCTCGTCTGCCACGGCCACAACCGCGAAGAGGCCATCAACAAGATGCAGCGCGCCCTCTCGCAGTTTGTCGTGCAAGGAATCTACACCTCAATCCCGCTGCACCAGCGAATCTTCGACGACCCCGAGTTCCGCTCCGGCCACTTCGACACCCATTTCATGGAACGGTTCTTTACCCGTCAGGGGGAGAAGGCAGAGGCCGAAGCAAAGGCTTAACACCGATCCACACCGATGCAATCGATCTTTTTGTCATGCAAAGTCCACTCATCGTTTCTCAACTCTATGCCATTGTCGATGCAGAAATGCTCGCCACTCGCAGCGTTGCGCTTGCGGACTTTGCCCGCGACCTGCACGCTGCGGGCGTTGGGCTGCTGCAATATCGCGATAAGAATGGCTCGCCGCAAGATGTTCTCCGCGCAGCCGCAATCCTCCACGAAGCAATGGCCGGCAGCGGCTGCAAACTCATCATGAACGACCGCGCAGACCTCGCCGTACTTGCCAACTTCGACGGCGTTCATGTCGGCCAGGGCGACCTCTCACCCGAAGACGCCCGCCGCGTCGTCGGCCCGGACGCAATCGTCGGCGTCTCCACCCACACCGACGAACAAGCCCGCATCGCCAACGAATCCTGCGCAGACTACATCGCCATCGGCCCGGTCTTTGCCACCGGAACCAAGCCCGACGCATCGCCCGTGGTCGGCCTCGAAGGCGTTCGCCGCGCCCGCGCGCTCACCCGCAAGCCGCTGGTCGCAATCGGCGGCATCACCCGCGCCAACGTGCGCTGTGTCATCGACGCCGGCGCGGACTCCATCGCCGTAATCTCCGCCCTCTTCGACGCCCAGGAAAGCCCCGAGCAAGTGGCACGCGACTTTCTCGCCCGTCTGCGGTAAAACTGAGTGAAGTGAATCCTTCAGAAAAAACAAAAGCAGATCCCTCCGCTGCGCTGCGGGATGACAAACAAGTTAGTGTTGCGCCGCGCGACGACAGCCCCGCCGCCGCTCCGCATTTTGTGCGCGGCATGGGACTCTTCTCCGCGACTGCAATCGTGATGGGCTCGATGATCGGCTCCGGCATCTTTATCGTCTCCGCCGAGATGGGCCGCACCGTGGGCTCACCCGCGCTGCTGATCACGGCCTGGCTGGTCACGGCGCTGATGACCATCATCGGCGCGCTCAGCTACGGCGAGCTGGCCGCGATGATGCCCCGCGCCGGTGGCCAGTACGTCTACTTGCGCGAATCGCTCGGCCCGCTCTGCGGATTCCTCTACGGCTGGACGCTCTTCCTCGTCATCCAGACCGGGACCATCGCCGCGGTCGGCGTCGCCTTCGGAAAGTTTCTCGGCGTCTTCTTCCCTTCGGTCAGCGCCAGCCACTGGCTCTGGCACATCGCGCACGTCCCGGCAATTCCCATCGGCCCTATGGTCCTCGGCAATATGGACATCGGCCTCAACACGGCGAATCTAGCCGCCATCGTCATCATCACGCTGCTCACCCTGCTCAACACCTTCGGCGTCAAGCTCGGTGCGACGGTGCAGAACGTCTTCACCAGTGCAAAAGTTCTCGCTCTCGCCGCCGTCGTCCTCGTCGGATTCGTAGCCAAAAACTCCGCAGCCATCGCCGCAAACTTTACTGGAGCCGCAGGCGCTGGCGCAGGCTGGCACAGCTTCTGGGCCGGCGCGGGCTGGCACACTACACACGCTGTGCAGGTTGGCGTCGGAGGCCCGACTGCGTTCGTCGGCCTGCTGACCTTGGTCGCGGTCGTGCAGGTCGGCAGCCTCTTCAGCGCCGATGCGTGGAACAACGTCACCTTCACCGCCGGCGAGATTGAGAACCCGCGCCGCAATCTTCCCCTCAGCCTCGCGCTCGGCACCGGCGTCGTCCTTCTCCTCTACATCTTCTGCAACTTCGTCTACCTCAGCGTTCTCCCCATGGCAGGCTCTCCGACCGCGACCACAATCGCCGGCCGCGGCATTCAGTTCGCCACGCAGGACCGCGTCGCGACTGCCGTAATGGAATCGGCATTCGGCGCCATCGGCGCAAAGCTGATGGCCGCCGCCATCCTCATCTCCACCTTCGGCTGCGTCAACGGAATGCTTCTGGCCGGCGCGCGCGTCTACTATGCCATGAGCCGCGACGGTCTCTTCTTCCACTCCGTCGGCAAACTCAGCAAGCCGTCCAGCCACTCCGAGGGCGGCGTCCCCGTCAACTCCCTCTGGGTGCAGTGGGCGTGGACTTCCCTTCTCTGCCTCTCCGGCAGCTACGGCCAGCTATTGGATTATGTAATCTTCGCCGTGCTCGTCTTCTACATCCTCACCATCGCGGGCCTCTTCGTCCTGCGCCGCACCCAGCCCGATGTACCGCGCCCATATCGCGCCTTTGGCTATCCAGTTCTGCCCGCGCTCTATATCCTGATGGCTGCATGGATCTGTGTTGTACTCTTGCGATATAAACCCCAGTACACATGGCCTGGACTCGTCCTCGTGCTGCTTGGGATACCGGTGTATCTGCTATGGAAGCGTCTGGGACCGCAGGCGCAGGTGGAAGATAGTTAGCGAACCACCAGGGGGATCGAAGACCGCATGGCGAATCTGTTTGCGAAGAAGTCGATGGATGTGCTGACGGCCGAGGCCAGCGCCACGGGCGTGGGAACGCTGAAGCGTTCGCTCGGCCCGTTCCAACTCACCGCGCTGGGAATCGGCGCGGTCATCGGCGCGGGCATCTTCGTCATGGCAGGCCTGGGCGCGCACTACGCCGGCCCGGGCCTGATGCTCTCCTTCGTTCTCAGCGGCCTGGGATGCGCCTTCGCCGGCCTCTGCTACGCCGAGTTTGCCGCCATGATCCCGCTCGCCGGCTCGGCCTACACATACGCATACGCCAC
>PLOT01000005.1 GCA_003142215.1 Granulicella sp.
AAGACCGTTGTGTCGCAGGCGGGTCGGCCCGATGACGGAACCGACACCGGGGGGTTCGGGAACACCGAGTACTTTGTTGATTTGAAACCGCACGACCAGTGGCGGCCAATCTTTCACAAAAACAAGGATGAACTGATCGCCGCCATGAACCTCGCGGTGCAGAAATACCCGGGAGCTGTGTGGAACTTCTCCCAGCCGATTGAGGACAACGTCGGAGAGACGATGACCGGTACCAAGGGATCTCTGGCGCTTAAGATCTTTGGCAATGACCTTGCCGTTCTCGAGCAGAAGGGCGATGAGGTCGCCTCCGTGATGGCCGCCATTCCGGGCATGCATGACGTCAAGCTGCTGCGCGACTTCGGCCAGCCGAACCTTGACCTGTCGATCGACCGCAAGATGGCGGCCCGTTTTGGAATTAATGTGGCGGACATTCAGGATGCCGTGCAGACGGCAGTGGGCGGCAACGCGGTTAGCCAGGTGTTGATCGACGAGCAGCGGTACAACGTGGTGGTGCGCTACCAGGGACAATACCGCAATACGCAGCAGGCGATCAGCAACATTCGCCTGCTCTCTCCCTCCGGAGAGCGCGTCTCGCTGGCGCAACTCTGCAAGGTTGAAATCAAGGACGGGGCCTACGACATCTACCGTGAGGGCAACACCCGGTATATCGCGATCACCTTCAATGTCAGAGGCCGGGACCTGGGGACCACGGTGGAAGATGCAATCAAGCAGATCAAGGACAAAGTGAGCCTGCCGCGCGGCTATACCGTGGGCTGGTCCGGTGAGTATGAGAGTGAAAAGCGGGCCGAGGCGCGCCTTGCTCTCATTGTTCCGATCACAGTCCTCATCATTTTCATCATCCTGTTCACTATGTTCCGCTCCTACAAGTGGTCGTTGCTGATTCTGCTGAATGTCGGCATGGCGCGCATCGGCGGCCTGCTCGCGCTGCTGGTTACCGGGACTTACCTCAGCGTGTCGTCGGGCATCGGCATGCTGGCGCTGTTTGGTGTCTCGGTGCAGACCGGAGTCATCATGGTGGAATACATCAACCAGCTTCGCGCGAGGGGCATGAATATTGTCGATTCCGCCGTGGAGGGCGCAGTCCTGCGGCTTCGCCCGATCATGATGACCATGCTGGTGGCAACGCTTGGTTTATTGCCCGCAGCGTTGTCGCACGATATCGGATCGGACTCGCAGCGGCCATTCGCGATCGTTATTGTAGGCGGCCTGATCTCCGATCTGTTGCTCAGCATATTCCTGCTGCCCACATTCTATGTATGGATCGCAAGGGATGACGACGATCTCCCGAAAGCGGAGGTGGTGCATGAATAATCTGAGAGCGGTGTTCTCGTGCAGGTTCGACCGGATGATCTTCGCAGTTCTTCTCCTTGTGCTCTGCTCCACAGGCGCAAGCGCTCAGCAGGCGCTCACCTGGGACCAGGTGAAGACGAAGTTTGAAGCTGCAAACCCAGCGCTGCAGGCGGACCAGAGCAACGTGGATGAGTTGAAGGCCGAGGAGATCACCGCGTTTCTTCGCCCCAATCCGGAGTTCACATTGAGTGCGGACGGAACCCAGATCGCACCCCACGAGGGCTACTGGCGTCCCACGTCGGGCACGCAGGTGCAGCCCAACTTCAGCTATCTGCACGAGCGCGATCACAAGCGCGAACTGCGCCTGGAGACGGCGAAGGAGTCAACGCGCATCGGCGGCTCGCTGCATGAGGACCTGGAGCGCAACCTGCTCTTCAGCCTGCGCTCCGCCTTCGTGCAGACGCTGGAGGCCAAGGCGGTGCTGGAGCTGGCGCGCGCCGACCTCGACTACTACGACAAGATCATCACCATTAGCCAGGACCGTTTCAAGGCCGGCGACCTGGCGCAGATCGATCTGGACCGCATCGAATTGTTGCGCGTGCAGTACGAGTCGGAGATCGAGACGGCAACCGTAAACCTGCGCACTCAGAAGATCCAGTTACTGCAGTTGCTGGACGACCGTACGCCGGTCGATCAGTTTGACGTAACCGGGCCGTTTAATTTCTCCACTGATCTGAAGCCGCTCGACGACTTTCACCAGACAGCGCTCGATTCGCGTCCCGACCTGAGCGCTGCGATCCAGGGAATCGAGCAGGCGAAGACGAACCACAAGCTGGCAATTGCAAACGGCTCAACCGACCCGACCTTTGGCGCGTGGTACACCTACAACCCATCGTTCTACAATCCCTATGCCCAGCAGACGCTCGGTCTCAGCGTGAACATCCCGCTGCGCATCTTCGACCGCAACCAGGGCGAGAAAAAACGCACGCTGATCGACATCGACCGTAGCCAGCAGTTCACCGAGCAGACGCGGGCGCAGGTCTTCAGCGACGTGGACTCGGCGTATGAGCAGGTTCGGAGCAACATTGCGCTGCTGGTTCCGTATCGCGACAAGTACAAGGACCAGGCAACGCGGGTGCGCGACACGGTCACGTTCTCCTACCAGCATGGGGGTGCATCACTGATGGATTTCCTCAATGCTCAAAGCGATTATCGCGTGGTGCAGCTTGCATACTTGCAATTGATCGGCTCTTACCTGACGGCCGCGAGCCAGCTCAATCTCGCTGTGGGACGCGAGGTCATCCCCTAGGAGTCGAGCAGGTTCTGCGTTTAGTTCGTTCGATAACGATGGACAACGGCATGACTTGATATCAAGCATCGAGGTCGAAATGATGAATCGAGAAGAAGTTCGAGAGCGCATAGAAGATATCGGCATAATGCCAAGCATCCGTGTCGCTTCCGCTGAACTGGCTCTGTTTGCCGCCGAGACGGTATACGAAGCTGGCATCCCGGTGGTTGAGATCACCATGACCGTGCCTAACGCGGTCGAGGTGATTGCGCAGTTGACTCAAAACTATCCGAACTTCGTGGTGGGCGCCGGGACCGTGCTCGATACGGAGACGGCACAACGCTGCCTAGATGCCGGCGCACGATTCATCACCAGTCCCGGGCTGGTTCCCGACGTGCTGGAATTCACATTGAAGAACGATGTGGCCGCCATCCCCGGCGCACTGACGCCCAGTGAAGTAATTGCGGCGTGGAAGGCAGGGGCCGACTTCGTAAAGATCTACCCCTGTGCACAAGTCGGTGGAGACCAGTACATACGCGCCCTGAAGGTCCCGTTGCCACAGATAAAGCTGATCGCGTCCGGAGGCGTCAATCAACTGACGGCGGCCAACTTCATCTTCGCCGGCGCGGCGTCGCTAGGCATTGGATCTGAGTTGATGCCGCGTCAGGCGCTCAAGATGCGCAAGGACCAGTGGATTCATGAGCTGGCGCGCAGATTTCTGGAGGCGGTTCGCAGTGCACGCATTCATCTGTCAGAGATTGATTGAGATTGAGGTGGCATCAGATGACGAGTCCCGTGTCATCACATTTGCGAATTCCCATCGCAGCGTTCTTGCTCTGCGCTATGGCGTCGTGCGTGGAACTACGCGCACAATCAGCGCCCGCCCCAGCGGGAACCAGCACAGACCTGTTTGTGATGTTGGGGTCGGATATTGACCGGCCAGGCCTGCTGCCGCGGGCAAATTACAACATAGGCATCGGCCACACCTTTGCCTTCCTCAAGCGCGATCCCATCGGAGACGAACTGACCTTCGGATACACCTACGAGAACAGCGGGAGCCACGGTTTTCTGCATACCAACTTTGGGGAGCACACGGAATCTGCCGGAGTGATGAAGAACTTCGCCCTGCCAAAGACCAAGGTGGTTACCGGATACACCTGGGTCCAGACTGGCATTACCAGCTACACCGGAAACGCCCACATCCAAAATAGGCTGGACAGCGGCGTATCGATCGGCGCAATTGTGCACTGCAATAACAACAATTCGATCTGGATTCAGGAGAGCTACAGCAAGGTCGTCACCGTTCCCTGGTACACCACGGCAAGCATTGGGTATACGTACAGTTGGTAGTCAGTGTAGAGCGAAGTAAATTCAGGAAATCTGCAAGAGCAGGATTTCAGCAGCATCCGCAGGCATGACCTTGCCAAGCATATCTGCCCTCCTGGATGAGAAATGGAATGACTGCCAATGCGGCCAGCGAATCGAACCATGGGAGATGGAATGCGGCGTTGACCGCGAGGCCAGCCAAGGTAATCAACGCAATGTACGCGCAAGTAGCGGATTGCACCGCATCGGCGGCCAGGGCTGCATTCCTGCTGCGGCGTGCCTCGTGGCGTTTCAATGATGCCAGAACTGGCATTGCGATCAGCGCAGCAACAGTGATTCCTATCCCTGCACGACTTGTTTCAGGCCGCGACCGCAGAGCCAAGGACGCTAAAGCAATTGCCGCAACCACAAAGGCGAGCAAACACAGCAGAACTCCGGCCGCACGGCCTGCTCTGCGTTCCGAGATCGGCATGCCCGGAATCCACTGCAAGAGCACAACCGTAGCAGACAGGAGCTCTACCAGGCTGTCGGAGCCGAATGCCAGCATCGCAGAACTGTGGGACGTAGCTGCCGCATAAACGGCGACGCCCAACTCTACGAGCATCCACGCCAGCGTGACACACTGCAACCACAGCACCGCCGAGCTTGGTTTCGCAGCCCCGACAATGGCTGGACTCAATGGCTCAACCACGATCTGTACACGTTCCGTCATCTTGTTCCACCCATGATGTCAGGCCCTCAAAAGAGGCGC
>PLOT01000034.1 GCA_003142215.1 Granulicella sp.
CACTTGCACCACGGGCTGCTAGTAGTGCTGACGCAACGGAACTACTCAGATATGGTAGCGATGGATCCTGGAGAGCCAATGCCGACCGGATTGCCGAGTAGTGGAATGGTGCAGTCGCGAAAGCCACAAATGGCTGTAGGCCGCCGAGGGCGTACCCACAGACAGTCGCTAACTCTCGAAACTGGACGGCGGATTGTGTCAAACGGAGGCCTGCAGATAAGATGGCGACGAAAACGCACGAATCGACCAGCTGCACCATCGCTGGAAACGGAATACTGACCAATTCGCCGACCTCAACTTTCTGGCCGGTCTGCAGGAAAAACACCAACGCAAAGACGGCGATGTTGAAGACAAGGCCCACTGCATAACAATCGACAGCCTCGCGGAAGGCCCCAGAGGAGCGGATTTCCGAAGGCAGCAGCTTATGTATTTGCAGGCTCTTATCAAACCAAGCCTCCACTAGAACGCTCAGATCTGACATTTCACCTCGGTTCCAGACAGCCGCACTGCTGCGCATGGCTTGGGGCGGCCAACGCTAGTCCGGTCAATCCTGGAGCGCGGAAAACTACGCCCCCGAAAAAAGAGTCAGCTACGCGCCATACCTCAAGGGAGAACATAACAAGAATAAGGCGGATGCTGCGAAATGGCCAGAGCCCAACCGATAGGGTCCTGCAGTGGAGACGGGTGGCCGCAGTCCTTCCGCCGCTTCCAAGCCACAGATGAGAGGGCCCCCGGGTCTCGCATTTAGGGACCCGGGATACGGCAAACCTCAACACGACGCGAATCGGAGCACCACTGTCTCGATCAGTCCCGAGAAACGTTAGGTTGACCAATCGGCTACGGCGGTGATCACGCTAGTCTCTGGATTCAAACTGACTACCTATGATGGAGCAATCAGGCGACAATAGGAAGTCGCAGCGGAATCTCAACGCCGACACTGCCACTCCGACGTTTCTTACCGTTCATTTCAGCGTTGCGGGCTAGCAGCTTTGCCATTCAATCCCCTACACCAGCTCAATCGATACGCGTCGCCCGACCATCGCCGCCGCCCGTTGCAGGCTGCCAAGCGTGATGTCGTTTTTGGGGTCAAGGATACGGTCAACCTGAGTACGGCTCGTCTTCAGCAGTATTGCCAGCTTGTTCTTGGAGATTTTCTTTTTCTTCATGGCCTCGGTGAGCTGCCATGCAACCACCTCTTTGACCGCCTGCGCTTGTGCCTCCTCGAAGATGCCCTCCACCTTGAGGAAATCATCAATGCTGGAACCCATATGCTTATTACTCATCGCTCCAACTCCTTCTGGCGCTTTCGCGCCGTTGCCAAATCCTCATCTGGCGTGGCCCGCGTTTTCTTGATAAACCCGTGCAATGCGACCAGATGCTCGCGGTACAGGCAGAGCAGAACGCGTGCCGTCCGTTTCGTGGGCAGATCCGTCCGGATTTCCCATAGCCCGCTTCCCATTGGGCGGCAAAGCGGCATCCCCACCGGCCACCGCCATTGCGCCCGCAGCAGGTCTTTTCCTATTGCCTGGCGCTCCGTTTCATCCAGCCCTTTTAGCCACTCTCTCACCGGCTCGCTACCCGCTGCCGAGCGGTAGAAAATCAGCGGAATTTTTTGCGACAGCGAGCCATCTGGCATCCTGCACCTTATTTAGTACAATGTACCACAAAAGGTTCATGTCTGCAAATGGAGTTATTAGCCGAAACTGGGAATCTGCAACGGAAGCTGAACGCCGGCACTGCCACTCGGACGTTTCTTGCCGTTCATTTCAGCCTTTCCCGCATACAGCTTTGCCATTCGATAGGCGAGCAGCGGCAGCACGGGCCGTGGCTGAGCTGGGTGACAAATAAAGGCCGTCTTCACCTGAAGGGACAGGCCTGAGATGCTGCGTCGCGTGAGTTCTGGATCAAGCGGCACGGTTTCCCGGATCAGGCCAAATCCAGCGCCCATTTTGACGAGGAATTGCATCTCGGCGGGAGACGAAACAAACTCTGTTGGCTTCAGGAGAATCTTTGCTTTGGCGAACTTCCGCATGAGTTCGTCGTACAACAAAGGATGATGTGTACGCGCCAGACAAATGCGGAGGCGGTCTGCGATCAGCTCCTGAGGAATGCTCTCTTCTCGCGCGAGCGGATCATCTCTACGCAGGCAGACCAGCAGCTTCTCAGTGCATACGCGCTGGACGAAGAGCTTGTGATCGCCGATTGGCATAATCACAAGGGCCGCATCGAGAAGCCCCTCGGCAACCATGCTCAGAAGCGGCGCTGAGCATTCGCTTGACGCCTCAATCTGACCGTTCGGTACGAGGTCCCGATACCCCGCCACCGTCTCTTCAACAAGATGATGATTGACGAAGGGCGAGTACCCAAAGCGAAGCGGAAGGTCAATGCCCGAATGGACAGAGGATGTGTTCTCTACGGCACGCTCACTCAGGTGCAGCAGTCGTTTAGCCGCTATCAGGAAAACGCTGCCAGCGGGCGTCAACTCTGCACCGGCGCGCCCGCGCAGGAACAGCGTCGCGCGTATGCCGTCTTCGAGCTTTTTGATTTGAGAGCTGAGTGAGGGTTGCGAGAGGTGAAGCCGTATCGCTGCTCGACCGAAATTGCATTCTTCAGCGACTGCCACAAAATAACGGAGGTGACGAAATTCCAGTCCGATGTAAATGATGCACCTGCTCTCTCCTGCTTACTCGGCGTATGTGCTGGTAGGAAAACCTTCAGGTGCAGATGCTTGAGTAGTTAGACGCTGAAAAACCACAAAAGCGTTACCAAGTAGGTACGTCGTTGAAAATAAGAGGCAACCTTTCGCAATACGGTCAGTGCCATTGCCCACCCATAGGTTTGGCTGATGGTTTCATAGGCAGGAAGTATTGGACAGGACTNNTAAAGCGAGGACCGACCCGAAATGACAACAGCAGAGAGAATGGCGACGGAAGATATGCCCCTGGAGGTTCGCTTGCTGTCGGATTATGATGTTCCACCCAAGAAGCCATCTGCTCCCATACAAATGGAAGCTCGTCACTCTGTCCTGCCAAGTTCTATGGACGACGTGAGTTTCCTGCGTCTGCCAGACGTGAAGCTGGTCACGGGTCTCTCGAAGTCGAGCCTGTACGCACTGATTCGTGCGGAAAGTTTTCCTGCGCCCGTCCGACTTGGGCCGCGCACTGTCGCGTGGGTAAGATCGGAAGTCAAGGAGTGGGCGGTTGAGCGAATCTCGACATCGAGATCAGCAGTTTCACATCTGAGCAGCAGACGGATGCCGCAACGTGCTCTTGGGGAAGCCTGGGCCTCCTCGAAGAAAATTGCTTAAGCCGCTAGCGCTTTCCTGCCCTTCGCAAGCTGCGCATCCAGATAGTCTGCCCACCATTGCATCATCTCGGTTCGCTGCTTGAGATACTTTGCGTGATTGTAGGCAGCAGCAACCTTGTTGCGTTTCGTGTGGGCTAGTTGCAATTCAATATGCGCTTCATCGAATTCATGCTCATTGAGAATGGTTGATGCCAGTCCACGGAATCCGTGCCCGGTCATCCGGTCGCGATATCCAAGCCGGTAGAGCGCGTAGAGAATTGTGTTGTTGCTGATGGGCTTTTTCTTGTCGCGAGCGCCAGCGAACACAAACGGGCCGTTGCCTGTGATCTGCTTGAGCGCCCGCAAGACTTCCACGGCTTGGCGGGACAGCGGAACGATATGCGGAGTCTTCATCTTCATGCGCTCCGCCGGAATGGTCCAACGGGCCTCATCCAAATCGAACTCTGACCACGGCGCTTCAATCTCCTCGCTGGTGCGGACAAACGTATACGCCATCAACTTCATCGCAAAGCGCGTGATTACGTCGCCGTTGTAATCGTCGATCTTTACGAGCAGTTCGGGCAGGTCTTTGGTGTCCACGCGGGCACGATTTTCGGTCTGGGCTTCAGCCAGGATGTCCCTCGGCTTGAAATCCGCGGCCGGGTTGCGACTCGCAATATCGCGAGCGATCGCAAATCGAAAAATCTGCGATGTCGTCTCGTGGATACGTTTGGCAACGTCCCTGGCATCCCGCTTCTCGACCGCGATCATGAGTTGGCGCACATCAGCCGCCGTCACCGCATTGATGGATTTGTGGCCGTACGCGGGGAACACGTCCGCTTCCATGCGCCGCATCGTGGTATCGGCGTGTCGAGGCGACTTGCCGATCAACCACCACTTCCACCAATCACGGGCGACATTCTCAAAGCTGTTTTCCTCTTCACGCTGCCGAGCTTCGGATTCCTTCTGTTTGGCCTCACCCTCGGCTTTGCGCTCGGCCATCGGATCAATCCCATTGGCTAGAGCCTTACGCGCTTCGGAATGACGTTCGCGGGCTTCCTTGAGAGTGATAAGCGGGTATTCGCCCAAAGCCATCATCTTCTCTTTACCCGCGAAGTAGTAGCGCCAACGCCAGAGTTTTGCGCCGGAGGGTGCGATCAGCAGGCACAGGCCGCCACCGTCGGTGAGTTTGTAGGGCTTGTCTTTTGGTTTTGCGCCGTCGATTTCCTTGATCGTGAGACCCATGGTTTGCTCTCCAAAAGGGGTACATTGGTTCGGTACCCGCATAATTCATCAACTATACCCGCAACGATACCCGCAAACAAGGCTGGCTGTCCTCGCACTAACTCGCACCTCGTCGGACGGGAGTTTTCGTTCCCTGGCGTCGGTATAAAGCAATAAGACTATTATTATTAGTAATTTGAAGTATCCGAGGAAGTGCGAGAAGGTGCGCCGAAGGGCAAAGAAAAACGCGCGCCGGAGGCGCGCGTTCAGGTTTTTGGTTGCCCCCCAGGGATTCGAACCCCGATTGATCGGTTCAGAGCCGACTGTCCTACCATTGAACGAGGGGGCAGCGGCGATGCACGCTCACCCGGCGCGAGCCGGCGGAGTG
>PLOT01000183.1 GCA_003142215.1 Granulicella sp.
AACCGCGAGGTGCGCGACGGCGAAATTGTGACCGCGTGCCAGCAGGCCTGCCCGACAAGCGCGATCAGCTTCGGCAATCTCAACGACCCGCAGAGCGAAGTCTCCAAGCGCAAAGCCACAGAGCGCGACTATCAGGTGCTGGCGGACCTGAACTTCCGGCCGCGCACAACCTACACGGCCGGTGTCATCAACCCAAACCCGGAGCTTGCATAGCATGGCGACCAAGTCTCCCATCGACGATCCGAGAATCGACCCGCGCACCGGCGAGTACGCGGTCATCGCGCCTGGTCACACCTTCCGCTCGGTGACGCAGAAGATCGCTGGCCTGGTGCTCACCAGCAACACNNCCGCTCGGCTGGTTTGGCGGGCTCACGGTTGCCGGCGGCGTTGCCACTCTGTTGGTGGTCGCGATGACGTGGCTGTTCCTGAAGGGCATCGGCATCTGGGGCGTCACCATCCCCGGCGCCTGGGGATTTGCCATTATCAACTTCGTCTGGTGGATCGGAATCGGCCACGCGGGCACGCTGATCTCCGCCATCCTGCTTCTCTTCAAGCAGACCTGGCGCAACTCCATCAACCGCTTCGCCGAGGCGATGACGATCTTCGCCGTGGTCTGCGCGGGCACCTTCCCGCTCATCCACCTTGGGCGTCCGTGGCTGGGTTACTGGCTCTTCCCTTACCCCAACACGATGAACATCTGGCCGCAGTTCCGCTCGCCGCTGGCGTGGGACGTCTTCGCGGTCTCCACCTACGCCATCATCTCCGTCGTCTTCTGGTACATCGGAATGGTTCCCGATTTCGGCACGTTGCGCGACCGCGCGGTTATGCCCTTCGCCAGGTACATCTACGGCCTGCTCTCGATGGGATGGCGCGGATCGACGCGCCACTGGGTCCGCTACGAGTCGGCGTCGCTGCTTCTGGCCGGCCTCGCCACGCCTCTCGTGCTCTCGGTGCACACCGTCATCAGCTTCGACTTCGCGGTGGCTGCGATGGCTGGTTGGCACACCACCATCTTCCCGCCGTACTTCGTGGCTGGTGCTATCTACTCGGGCTTTGCCATGGTGCTGACGCTGGCCATCCCCATCCGCAAGTTCTATCACCTCGAAGATTTGATCACGTTGCGCCATCTGGACAACATGGCCAAGGTGATGCTCGCCACCGGCTGCATCGTCGGCTACGGCTACATGATGGAGATCTTCATGGCGTGGTACTCGGCCAGCCACTGGGAGTTCTTCATGATGTGGAACCGCATGTTCGGCCCCATGGGCTGGGCCTACTGGCTCCTGATCCTATCCAACCTCGCCATTCCGCTCACCACGCTATGGTCGCGCAAGCTGCGCGTGAATGTGGTCTATCTCTTCGTGCTGTCGCTCATTGTGAACACGGGGATGTGGCTGGAGCGCTTCGTCATTGTCGTCACCAGCCTCTATCGCGAGTATCTGCCCAGCAGTTGGGGCACCTATCGCGCCACCAAGTGGGACTACATGACCTTCGTCGGCACATGGGGACTCTTCACCTTCCTCTTCCTGCTCTTTGTGCGCTTCCTGCCCATTATTCCCATCTCGGAGATTCGCATGATGCTTCCGCAGACCAAGATTCGTCCCGGCGGCGCGGACGCCGAAACCGTTGTCGAGGAGACGCTCTGATGACGCCGCGCGAGGGAATCTACGGGTTGCTGGCGGAGTTCACCACTCCGGGCGAATTGGTGCGCGCCACCGAGCAGGCGCACCAGGCCGGCTTCCGGCGCATGGAGTGCTACACGCCCTACCCGGTGGAAGAGGCCGCGGTCGCGCTGCGCTTCCACAAGACGAGCGTGCCGCTGGTCTGCCTGCTGGGCGGCGTCATGGGAATGCTCACCGCGTTTCTGATGGAGACATGGATCACGCTCTGGTCGTACCCGATGAACATCGCGGGCCGTCCGCTCTTCTCCTGGCCTGCGTTCATCATTCCGGCGTACGAGTGGACAATCCTCTTCGCGGGGCTCTCGGCCACCTTCGGAATGCTGGCGTTGAACGGCTTGCCGCAGCTCTATCATCCGCTCTTCAATGCGCCGAACTTCCGCGATGGAGCATCGACTGACAAATTTTTTCTCTGCCTTGAGGCAACCGACCCACGTTTTTCCATCCTCGAGACGCGCGCTTTCCTGGAGCAGTTCGCGCCCATCTCCGTTGTGGAGGTGGAACTGTGAGACAGAGAACAGGAATCAGGCAACAGGGAACAGGCAGCAGCGTGCGCAACGTTCTCGCGGTGTGTGCGATTGCGACTGCGGGTCTGCTCGCCGGATGCCGCCAGGACATGCAGGATCAGCCCAAGTTCATTCCGCAGCGCGGCACTGACTTCTACGCAGACGGCCGTTCCGCGCGCCCGCAGGTGGCCAACACCGTGGCGCGCGGACAACTCCACGAGGACGCGTACTTCACCACCGGGCTCATCGACGGCAAGGAAGGCAACGCAATGCCGTTTCCGGTGACGATGCAGGTCCTCGCGCGCGGCCAGGAGCGGTTCAACATCTTCTGCACGCCCTGCCACTCGCGCGTGGGCAACGGCGCGGGGATGATCGTCGAGCGCGGCTACCGTCCGGCGGGCAACTACCACACCGAGCGGTTGATGAATGCGCCGCTCGGTCACTTCTTCGCCGTGATGACCCACGGATATGGCGCCATGCCGGAGTACTCCGCGCAGGTCTCGCCGCAGGACCGCTGGGCCATCGTCGCCTACATCAAGGCGCTACAGTTGAGCCAGAGCGCGAAGCCCGGCGATGCGCCGCCGGGCGCGCGGATCGAATCGCTCGCCACCATCGCCGAGAGCGAGGGACTGCCCGCCAACTTCGCGAATGAGTGGACGCTGCCGCCGACCGCTGTCTACGGCACACCCAACAATCAGGACAACGGCATTCCACCCGAGCTGCCACCGAGCGCCAATGGAAAGTATCCAGCGGCCCAGCCCGCAAGCCCAAACAAGCAGTAGAGAAGTTATCTTTCACCAAGGCCGAACGAAATGTCATTTGCACACGAACAACACGGAGAGCACGGAGAGCACGCAGATCACAGTCCGCGCGCGCTTCCGCCGTCGCTGATCGCGCCGGAGGTTCTGCTGGCGTGGCGCAGGCGCGCGCTGCTGGTTGCCGCGGTCTTCGCGCTGCTCACGCTGTTCTTTGCGTTCACCGGCGAGGGCCGCAACCACATCCTCCGCGCCTACCTGATGGGCTATATGACCTGCTTCAACTTTGCCGGCGGCGCGCTTGTGATGCTGATGCTGCAATATGTAACGGGCGGCAAGTGGGGTCTGCTGCTGCGCCGTCCGCTGGAGGCGATGACGCGCACCCTGCCGCTGGTGGCGCTGATGTTCGTTCCCATCCTGGTGCCGCGCATCGGCAGTCATCTCTACCAGTGGGTTCGCTACCCCGATGCAGCTTCCACCAACAACGCGTATCTGCACCACCTCATCACCCACGAGCAGGCGCTGACAGCGGACTTCAAGCGTCCCATGCTCAATCCGCACGCGCTGATCGTCGAGTCCTGCATCATCTTCGCGGTCCTCTTCCTCTTTATGTTCCTGCTCAACAAGTGGTCGCTCGATCGCGACGCCGACCCGCTGCGCGGCACGCAGGCCAGCTACGAGCGCTGGCGCACGCGCTTCGAAAACCTCAGCGGGCCGGGCATTCTGATTTATGTCGTGGCGCTGACGGCGGGTGCGATTGTGTGGATCCAGTCGCTCGATGTCACCTGGTACTCGTCCATCTGGGGACTTCAATTCCTCGTCGCGCAGGGTTATGCGGTGCTTGCGCTTGGCATCCTCAGCCTGGTCCTGCTCTCGCGCTACGAGCCGATGAAGACGCTGCTGCGCACCACCGAGCAGCACGACCTGGGCAAGTTCGCCTTCGCCTTCGTCATGCTGAACATCTACCTCTGCTTCGCCGAGTTCCTCATCATCTGGTCGGGCAATATTCCCGACGAGATCCCCTGGTACCTCAACCGCATTCACGGCGGATGGTGGACCATCTGCACGCTGGACTTCGTCTGCCACTGGCTCATCCCCTTCTGCCTGCTGCTCTCGCGCGACCTGAAGCGCAACAAGCGCAAGATGATCTGGATCGCGTGCTTCATGATCTTCGCGCGCCTGGTCGACATGTTCTGGCTGATCGAGCCGAACTTCGCCGGCTCGGCCGGCAATCTGCACATCGGCGGCGGAATGCTGGCATATATCACGGTGCCGATTGCGCTGCTTTCGCTGTGGGCGGCTTACTACATCACGCAGTTGATGGCGCGGCCTCTGGTCAGCACCAACGATCCGCACCTGGAAGAGCTTTTGGAGCCTGAACATGCATACTGACGGCAACAACACGGGCAACGACACGGCGGGCAAGAGCAGGCCGAGGGATGCCGGGCAGCCGGGCTACGAGACCTCGGACGCTAACGTCGGAGGCGTGGTTGTCTTCCTCGGCGGCCTCGCCGGAACGCTCGTCGTTTTTCTCTTCTTCTGCTTCTACATGGGGCGCGCCATCAACGCAGAGTGGCAGAAGCAGGATGGCCCCGCGAACAAGTGGTCGATTGCATCGGGCGCGGCGCAGCCCGGCGGCAAGGGCAGGGACCTGGTCAGCAATCCGGAGATCGAGCAGCGCCAGTTGCAGCAGATCGCAGGCAACTTTCCCGAGCCGCGGCTGGACATCGACGATGGCAACCAGGCCACGGCAGACCTTCACGCGCGCGAGGACCTGCTGCTCGATCACTACAGCCTCATCGACGGCCAGCCGGGAACGATCCGCATCCCAATCGAACGCGCCATGCAGTTGATTGTGCAGCGTGGGCTGCCCGTTGTGAATCAAACTACTGCCGCTGCCGATTCGGTTGCCTACGCAGCCCGGCCGGAGATTCAGACGCCGTTGACAATGGGTTTTGCGCGCACAGGATTTGAACTGACGACGATCGAGGCGCGCCAGCAGAAGACGATCTACGGCAGAGCGGAGAACTCCGCGAATCCCGAAGCTAAGCCGCAGAAGTAAACGACGTACGCAAGAATGCGAGAGAACGGATGCGAGAGAGAGAAGGCGGAAGATGAGGGTCGGTCGAACAATTCGGCGGGCAATAGCGCAGGGCGGGATCGGCGCGGCGCTCTGCTGTGCGCTGCTGGCTGCCCCCGCGCGCAGCCAGGTATCCAGCTACGGAGACAAGCAGGCGGGCGAGAACTCCGGCGATCAACTGCCTCAGGTGTTGCAGCAGGTTGGCGTGACGCAGCGCCTGAACCAGATGCTTCCGCTGGACGCGCAGTTCGTCGACGACACGGGCAAGGCTGTGCGCCTGGGTGACTACTTCGGCAAGCGCCCCGCCATCCTCTCGCTGGTCTATTACAACTGCCCCATGCTCTGCTCCGAGGAGATGGACGGCATTGCCAGCGCTCTGATGATGGTGCATCTCACTCCGGGCAAGGACTTCAACATCATCCTCATCAGCATCGACCCCAGCGAGACGCCGGAGATCGCTGCCAGGAAGAAGGCGTTCTACCTGAAGCGCTATGGACGGCCAGAGACGGCCAACGGATGGCACTACCTCACCGGGAAGCAGCCGGCCATCGACGCAGTCTGCAACGCGACCGGCTTCGGCTACGTCCGCGTTCCGGGGGCGGACGGAAAGCTGGACCAGTTCGCGCACGCAAGCGCGATCGAGGTGGTGACCGCCGATGGCCATCTGGCGCAGTACTACCTCGGCGTGGAGTTTTCGCCCAAGGACATTCTGCTCGGCCTGGTCGAAGCCTCGGGCAACCGCATCGGTTCGCCGGTGGCCAACATTCTCACCTACTGCTACCACTACGACCCGCAGACAAACCGGCACTCGCTCATCGTGGCGCGTGTGGTGCAACTAGGCGGCATGATGACGGTCGTGAGCCTCGGCAGTTTCATGTTTGTCATGTTTCGCCGCGACCTGAAGCTTGGCCGCAACCACGACCTTACGAGTAAACGAACGGACGATGAAGGATANNAGGCGTCGACCATTGCGCCGTATGTGGACTCGCTGTACTTCTTCCTGATCTCCATCACGCTCGTCGGCGTCTTTCTGGTAGCGACCCTGATAGTCACCTTCTCTATCCGCTACCGCAAGGCGGTGCATCCGGTGGCGACGCAGGTTGAAGGATCGACGCTGCTGGAGGCTACCTGGACGATCATTCCGCTCGGTCTCTTCCTCATCTGTTTCGTCTGGGGAGCGCTGCTTTACTTCCGCATCTACACGCCGCCGGCCAACTCCAGCAACATCTACATCGTCGGCAAGCAGTGGATGTGGAAGGCGGAGCATCCCGGAGGCCAGCACGAGATCAACGCGCTGCATGTGCCCATCGGTCAGCCCATTCAGTTGACCATGATCTCGCAGGATGTCTTCCACAGCTTCTCGATCCCCGAGTTCCGCATCAAGCGCGAGGCGATTCCCGGACGCTACAGCACGGTCTGGTTTGAGGCCACCACGCCGGGGCAGTATCACCTCTTCTGCACGCAGTACTGCGGCACCAACCACTCGCAGATGATCGGCACGGTCACCGCGATGACACCCGCCGACTACAAGAAGTGGACCGAGCAGTCCACCAGTGGAATGTCGCTGGCGCAGAACGGCGAGCGCATCTTTGCCAGCATGGGATGCAACGCCTGCCACACCGGCAACGCCGCGGCGCGCGGGCCGAATCTCGCCGGCGTCTTCGGCTCCAGGCTGCGGTTGTCCAATGGCTCCGACGTTCTGGTGAACGAGGCGTATCTGCGCGACGCGATTCTTAATCCGTCGCAGCATGTCACCTCGGGCTACACGCCCATCATGCCCACCTATCAGGGCCAGATCAGCGAAGATGGCCTCATCGACCTGGTCGAGTATCTCAAGAACCTGAACAGCAACGAACGCGTGCAGCAGACGCTGACCACATCGCAGTCCGATCAGTCGGCGCCTCAGGCGTCAGGGGTGGTGAAACCATGAGCGCACCGAGTCCCACAATTCTCAACCTGCCCGACCAGAGCACCGCGCAGCTTCCCCGCCGCAACTTCATCAACGCGGAGCACGGCCTGCTCAGCTGGCTCTTCACCAGCGACCACAAGCGCATCGCGATCCTCTACCTGATCTCGATCACCTTCTTCTTCTTCATCGGCGGCGCGTTTGCCGGCCTCATCCGGTTGGAACTCCTCACGCCGCAGCCCGACCTCGTCTCCTCGGACACCTACAACAAGTTTTTCACCATGCACGGCATCATCATGATCTTTCTGTTTCTGGTGCCGTCGGTTCCGGCGACGCTGGGCAATTTTCTGATCCCCATGATGATCGGCGCGCGCGACCTCGCCTTCCCCAAAATCAATCTGCTCAGTTGGTATCTATATGTAATCGGCGGCACGCTGACGCTGACCGCGCTGGTGCTGGGCGGAGTCGATACCGGCTGGACCTTCACCGCGCCGCTCTCCACGCATTATCTCAACACCCACGTCATCACCACGGCCTCTGCAATCTTCGTCGCGGGCTTCAGCTCCATCCTTACCGGACTGAACTTCATCGTCACCATCCACCGCATGAGGTGCCCGGGAATGACCTGGTTCCGCATGCCGCTCTTCGTATGGGCGCACTACGCGGCCTCCATCCTTATGGTGCTGGGCACTCCGGTGCTGGCCATCTCGCTGGTCCTGGTGTTGCTGGAGCGCCTCGTCGGCATCGGCGTCTTCGACCCCACCAAGGGAGGCGATCCGCTGCTCTTCCAGCACCTCTTCTGGTTCTACTC
>PLOT01000135.1 GCA_003142215.1 Granulicella sp.
CCTCCTGAATCAGGTCGAGGAACTGCAGGCCGCGGTTGGTGTACTTCTTGGCGATGGAGACGACGAGGCGAAGGTTGGCCTCGATCAGTTCGCGCTTGGCGCGCTCGGCGTCCATGTCTCCCTGGATCATCTCGCGCTGGGTGCGCTTCAGGTCTGCGATGGGGGTGCCTGCGTCGGCCTCGATGCGTTCCAGATCGGTGCGGCAGTTCTTCTGCTGCCGCCGGTACTCCTTGCGCAGCTCTTCGGAGCGCGATGCCTCATGCTTGGCTTCCAGCGACTTGATCTGCCGCTCCAGCGTGCGCATGGCATCCACGGTTTTGTTGACCTTGTCCAGCAGCCGCTTCTTCTCGGAGTTGGTGTACTTGAACTCGCGGATGATGCGGTTGATGTAGACCTGCTCGCGGCCCAGCAGCCAGCGCGTCTTGCGCATCTCGCGGACCTTGGCGCGGGTCTCCTTGCCGGTGTGCGCGGCGGCCTTCTCGGAGAGCGTCTGCGCCTTCTTCTGGTGCTTGACGATGACGTCGATGCGGCCGACGGTCGCCTTCACCCGCGCCTGCAGGATCTCTTCCGTCAACTCCTCTTCGTCGAAGGTGACCACTTCCTTGATGTTGCGCACGCCGCGGCGCAGGTCCTCGCCGAGGCCGACGATCTCGTGAATCACGATGGGCGAGCGCGAGATGGCCTTCATGACGCGGTTCTGTCCGCGTTCTATCCTCTTCGCAATTTCGACCTCGCCCTCTCGCGTCAACAGGGGGACGGTGCCCATCTCTCGCAGGTACATGCGCACCGGGTCGTTGGTTTTTTCGAGGGTACCGGGCGATAGGTCGAGTTCCACGTCATCGGACTCTTCGCCCGCCTCGGGCTCGTACTTGTCGCGGTCCGCGCCCATGCGATTGTCGCCCGCGAGCACATCGATGCCCTGGGTGTTGATGGTGGTCATCAGGTCGTCCAGTTCGTCGGGCGAGGTGATGTCGCTGGGCAGCAGGTCGTTGACCTCACCAAAGGTCAAGTAGCCCTTCTCTTTTCCGGTGTCGATGAGTTTTGCTAAATCATCTTCAAACTTGTCAATCTTGTCGTTTTCTTCAGCCACGGCGGTGCGCACTCCTGGGGAGAAAATTTTCTGGGGCCGTCTGGGGTTCAGGCGGAGATTTCCCTTGGTTGTTTCGGGGTTAACCGGGGGTTGTTGCGGTATTGACCGCGGTGGCAAGCCCGATCGCCAAGGGGCAGATCAGGGCATTCTAAGGCGCACGACCCCAGTTGATACTAGAGTACCACAACTTTTGATGAATCTGGCGCGAAAACGACTCACAGCGGAACCGCGTGGCTGGTGAACCAGGCAGTCAACTCCGCTTCGCTGAGCGAACCATCGGCAAGTCGGAGATAGACAAAGTATTTCTCCTCTGGAGGAGCAACTACCTTTAGCCCATTAAGCCGGAGAAAGCCCTCAGCGACGACGAGCGCTGTGCGTTTGTTGCCATCGACAAAGGCATGATTTCGCGCAATCCCAAAAGCATACGAGGCTGCAAGGCGGGGAAGAGTGGCGGAATCCTCATAGGCGAAGACGTTGCGCGGCTTGGCCAGGGCAGAGTCGAGGAGGCACTCGTCTCGGATTCCGTCGGAGCCGCCATGCTCTGCAAGTTGCCTGGAGTGCGCGACGAGAACCTCCGGCTTCTCCACCCAGATGGGCTCATCCATCGCTATTCAGCCAATTTCTTCAATACATCGCGGTTCTCTCGCATTACCTGCTCGAACGCGTCGAGCTTCTGTGCGAAGTTTACGTCGTAGGGGGAGATGCGAACGCCGTCTGGAGACTCGGTTAAATAGACGGTATCGCCCTTTTCTATATGAAGACAACTGAGAATCTCCTTCGGCAAGACAATCCCTACAGAGCTTCCAATGGTCGTGACTTTAACTGCTGTGACCATGATGTCCCCTCCCCAACCTGATTACAATATGCATTATAACCTGCAAGTGTGGATCGTTCAATCTTCAGGTTTGAGATTGACTCGTCGCAACTGAGCCAACAGCACGCCGGGTCTGAGCGATGGAGGGTAATGCAGCATGCTGGCCATGAACGCTGGAAACGTGTCGTGCGCGATGCGCAGGGAGGCCGGCAGCACATAAAAATTCATGGTCAGCTCCGAGATCAGCAACGCCGCCGCCGCGCCATACAGGCCCTCCCAGCGCGCAAGATAGAAACATGCAACGCAGGTCAGGCTGGTTGCCGCCAGGTAGATGGCAGCCATCGTCTGGTGCTGATTGGTCGAGACCATCAGAGTGGAACTGGTCGACCACAGCGAGTAGACGACCACCACCAGGAGGAGGATCGCCAGCAGAGGACGGCTTGGCGGCACATGCCCTCCGGTCCAGTGGTGAAGGAAGTACGGCCCTGCCGTCATCATGCCGGCAACCACGAACACCGCGATAATCAGGGCCAGTTGGCAGGCGCGGCGGTGCAGCGTGCGGGTGAGAGCTACATTCTTTGCGCCGTAGGCCAGCGACAACTCGGGCCAGAAGGTGGCGTTCACCATCTGCACCATCTGGAGCGCCACCCGCGAGACGGTGCGCGCGCTGGCGAAGATGGCCACGTCGACCGGTCCCAGCGCATAACCGACGGCGATCAGGGTTCCCTGCAGGTTAAGCGCGTTGCCGATGGGAAATCCCATGAAGGCGAACGCAGGCGAGGCGAGGCGGCGTATCTCGGAGAAGCGGGCGTGCTTCCACCCGAACTCGATCCATGGAATGTCCTTGCGCACGAACAGGCCGAATGTGACGGTGCCAATGCCGTTGGCCACGAGGAACACCAGCGCGGCCGTGCGTGGGCCGTAGCCGAGAACAACCGGCGCCATGGTCGCGGCGAAGGCGGCCAGCGAGATCATGGTCTTCACGAACGTGCCGTAGGGGTAGCGCGCGACACATGTGTAGGCCGCGCTCATCAGCTGCTCGAGTTGGCCGAGCAGAACGGAGAAACCGAGGTAAAAGACGATCCACTTGGTGTCGGACTCGCTGATGGCGTGGATGTTCAGCAGGCTGGCGGCGGGCACCAGGTAGAGTATGGGCACCAGAAGCAGACCGACCGCCGCACAGATCATCGAGATGAGCCACCAGCAGCTTTGAAAGACGCGCAACGCTGCCTCGCGGTCGCCGGCCGAGTTGAGCATTGTCATCTCGTTGGAGGCCACATTGCCGAAGCCGATGCTGGAAAACGTGAGATAGGTGGGAATCGCGCTGACGATCAGCCAGTTGCCATAGACGCTGGCCGCCCAGAAGTGAAAGAAGAGAGGGACCTGGACGAGCTGGGTGATGGTGCTGGCCAGCTTGCCAACCCAGTTGGAGGCGAAGCCGAGGGCGAGTCGTCGTTTTATTCCACCTTCCATCGTGGACTGCCCTTTCGCTGGCCAGATGATCTACAAACTTACATCCTCTACAGAAACGCCCCGTGCAAATCGATCGATGGTTTATCTTACGGTGTTCGGGCCGTAGTTGCCTCCTGCCAGGTCAGCGGCCGACGGAGCGCAGTCGGGAGGCAAGACCGCGCACTAAGGGCCGCGCCAGGCCGAACCAGTCGATGGCGTGCAGACGCTCGCCCCGCTCGAAGCGGCTGAACAATCCCTGCTCGCCGACCGACTCGGCCCAGGGACGCATTGCTTCGATCAGTTGGCCGCGCTCGGCGGAAGGAAAATCGTTGCTGACGGCAACAAGGCAACGCCGAAACTGTTTGCGGCTGGCCTGCCCTATCCACGATGGAACGCCCAAGCCGGCTAGACGCGTAGCGCGCGGCATCAACTCGGAGTAGATGATGTGCATCTCGCGCATTTGGATGTGATGGCGCGCGCGAATGACGCTGGATTGATGGCCGCCGCGGTACTTGGCGATGGGCTGGTCGCAGTACACGATCTTGCCCAGCGCACCGGCCAGCAGCCACATCCCCCAATCTCCGACCAGCGTCACCTCTTCAGGAAAGCCGCCGACCTGCTGCCATATGTCGCGACGCAGAGAGAAGGCGGCGAAGGACCCTTTCGGTCCAAAACGCTGCTCCCGGATGGTTCTGGGTGGCGCTGTGACCTTTCTCACACTGATGAGATGGCGCTCCTCGACGATCGCACCCACGGCGTCGATGTCGATCCAGGCCGCGCGCAGCAGAACGGCGTCAGGCGTCTTTTCAACCGTTTCCCTGACGCTGCGAGCGAAGTTCGGCAGCGCCAGATCGTCGCTCGAGAGAAGCGATATCCAATCGCCGGTCAACTGCGAGATCGTGAAGTTCCAATTGCCCGCCATCGTCAGATGTCGCGCAGGTGTCACCACTCGAACGCGCCCTTCGAACTCGCGCAACACCTCCGCCGTCGAGTCCGTGCTGTGATTATTCGAGACCACGATCTCGTCGAAGGGGACCTCCTGCTGGAGAAGGCTTTCCAGAGTCTCCCCAAGAAAGCTTCCCTGGTTATACGCAGGTACACCAATAGACAAGCGCATGGGGATGGTCTACCTCTTCCTCGATTCAGTCTCGCGGAATATCACACCGGCTTCGGTTCTGCCGGCTTCGGATCATTCGATTGTCGCATCTCATCGTCGAGGATGGCGCGAACCCCCTCGGCGAGGGAGATGTTTGGCTCCCATCCGGGCAGTCGCGGGCCATCCCAGGGAACCATGACCTCTCGTTCGCGGTAGTCGCGCGCCCCCCACACTGCGTGCAGCGGTTTGCCCGCGGCTCCCTCCACGATCCCGGCAACCTCGCGCAGGGTCCTGTGCTGGCTGCCACTGACGCCGTAATCGGCGAGGCCCGGCTGCTGCTGCATCTCGACCAGATGTGCAGCGTGCAGAAATGCTCGGCAAATGTCATTTACATGAACCAGATCGAGAATCTGGGCACCGGGAGATAGCTCCATAACCTGTCCGGTCTTGACGGCTTCGATGAGCTGACGGAGTACCTTGCGACGTGTGTCGCCAGGTCCATAGCTATCGAATAGTTTTAGGCTGATGGCACGAAATCCGGAGACCTCAGTGTAATAACGGAGTATGTCGTCGAAAGCCTGTTTCGTCGAGGCGTACAGGTTGACGGGGTTGAATGAAGCCCCCGAGAAATGCTGCCACGACGTGCCGGTACTTACGATTCTGCTGACATGACCAAGACGCATAGCCTCTAGCAACTGGGTGCCAAAGAGTATGTTCGACTGGATGAGATCCGGAATCTGCTCGGGTGTGTGCTGCGAGAGAACCAGCGAGGCCAGATGAAAGACGATGTCCGGATGCATCTCCCCGACTGCGGCGACCACGTCCGTAGTCGGACCATCGTAGCGAAAAACAAGATCAATGTTTGGGTCTGAGGTTAGCTTCTGGATTGCCCCGGGGCGCGCAAGAACGCCCACCTGACACCCAGACTGGCGCAGATGGCGCACAAGGTGAGAACCGATAAACCCCGATGCGCCGGTGACAAGCGCGCGTTTTGTAGTTGCCGACATACTGAAATTACAGTCCCTGGAAGATTCTTTCATACTTGGGATCGGGAGCTAACACCTTGATTGAACCGGTCTAATGGTCGCGCAGCTTGCGGTCTACGTCCAGTTTTTCCGCGATCAGTTGCGTCAGCATCGCCTGGTCTCCGCGCCGGTCGGCCTCGGCGATCTGCGAACGCAGTTCGCGTTGCCGCCGTTCCAGGCGACGCATTTCCAGCGTATCCAACGCGTCTTCCACCTGTGCGGTGAGCGCAGGCCCTTTCTTGGCCGGCGTGTATTCCAGGGCCTGGGCCAAGTGTGCACGGGCCTCTTCGGTGGCGGCAGCGTCCAGCGGGTTCGACGGCACGGGCGCGTTGGCCAGCGTGTCGAGCAGATCGGACGTAGCAAGATCCGCAATCCACGCCGAGTTCTCTGCCAGGCTGCGCGCCGCAAGCGCACGCGCCGGATTGCTCTCCGGCAGCACCAGCGCGCGCAGCAGGATGCGCTCCGTCTCCGTCATCGGCTCCGTCCGCTGCGCCGGGACGCTGGCCAGGCGATGCGCGGCAGCCTGCTTCAGCTCCTGTCGCATCAGCGCGGAGTCGATGCCCAGCTTATTCGCCGCATCCTCGGCGAACTGGTTGCGGCGAATCGGGTGGGCCATGCGGCGAATGTGTGGCAGCAGAAAGTTCATCGCGCTCACCTTGGCCTCCGCCGTGCGGCCGGGGAAGAGCTGGCGGGCGCGCTCGATCAGGTAATCGGAGTGGCGCTTGGCCGCGCGCAGTGCCGCGCCATAGGCCTGAATCCCCTTCTCGCGCACGAAGCGGTCGGGATCGAAGCCGCCCTCGAGCGTCACCAGCTTCACGTCGAAGTCTTCCTCGGTCAGCAGCGCGATGGATTTTTCCGCCGCCGTCGCGCCCGCCGTATCGGGGTCGAAGTTCACGATCACGCGCTTGGTGAAGCGACCGAGCAGCCGCACCTGCGTTTCGGTGAAGGCCGTGCCGGAGATCGCCAGCAC
>PLOT01000272.1:0-832 GCA_003142215.1 Granulicella sp.
GCCATCTACTGCTGGACGGTGGCGCGCTGCCGTTCGTCCTCGCGACTTGGTCCGGCGATTGCCTTCTCCATCGCGCTCCTCCTCTTTGCTCCGTGGCCGGTGCGAAATGCGCGGGTTCTGCATGCGTTCATTCCACTGCGCAGCAACCTCGGATTCGAGTTATGGAAGGGCAATCGACCGGGCGCCACCAGCATCGACGATGCAAAGCTGTATCCGGTCTTCAACCGCCCCGAGTACGACAGCTATGCCAGCAAGGGCGAGGTCGCCTTCATGCGCGACAAATCGACCGCTGCAAAGCAGTACATCCGGGCCCATCCCGCGGCCTTTGTGCGGCTCTCCGCCGAGCGCTTCGTCCGCTACTGGACGGGAACCGGAGCCACCGATCCCTCCATTCTGCTGGCGTCGTTCTCCGTGCTCACCACGCTGCTTGCACTGCCTGGGCTGTGGTGGCTGGTCAAGGCGGGACGAGGCGATCTGGCGGTCCTCTTCTCTCTGCCGCTTCTTCTCTTTCCACTGCCGTATTACGTCACCCACAGCGAACTTCGATTCCGCATCGTGATCGAGCCGGCCACCACGCTTCTCTCGGCCTACGCCATCGTCCATGCGTCTCACTGGCTGCGACAGCGCAGGTGGATTCGCCGGCGATCGAACGGTGGTTAGCTGCCGGCGATGGTCATGCCTTCGATGCGGAGGGTGGGGGCAGCGGCGGCGGTACGGAAGGTGAGATCGTTGCCGATGGCGGAGATGTTCTTGTACATGTCCTTGAGGTTGCCGGCGATGGTGATCTCTTCGACCGGGTAGGCGAGCTCGCCGTTCTCGATCCACATTCCGG
>PLOT01000272.1:936-3883 GCA_003142215.1 Granulicella sp.
GTGGGCAGGCCTTCGCCGTCGAAGGGCGCGGTGCCGAAGCCGCCAGTCTTGATTGAGCCGGAGATGCCGCCTTCGTGGCCAGCTTCGTGGTCGAAGGCTTTATCAAATACAAGGGTTCCGTCGTCGATGACGGTGACGTTTTCTCCTGCGACGCGCTCGCCCAGCATTCCGGCGAAGAAGCTGGCGTGGCGATAGATGGCGTCTCCGTTGGCGGCGTCGAAGATGTTGCCTACGATGGAGCGGGCGATCTCTGGCGAAAAGACGACGGGGGCCTGCTGGGTTTTGGCCTGGCGCGCGCCGAGACGTTGCAGGGTACGGCGGGCGGCCTCCTGGCCGATTGTCGCGGGGTCCTCCAGCAGGCGGGTGGAGCGGGCGGCGGAGTACCAGTAGTTGCGCTGCATGCGGCCGTCGGGTTCGTGGGCGATGGGCTGGGCGGAGAATCCGCAGTAGCTGCGGCGGTACTCGCCGGTGAAGCCGCGCGAGTTCATCAGGATCTTGTGCGAGGTTGCGGTGTCGAAGTCGCCTCCGCCGGAGTTCTGGATGCGAGTGTCGAAGGCTAGGGCGGCGGCCTCGACTTCTTTGGCGATGCGGATGCGGTCGGCGGGCGGCTGCTGGTTGACGTCGTCGAAGTAGAGGTGCTGGTCGGCGGGGTCGTGCTGGCCGAATTCGGAGGGGTCGGGAAGGCCGGCGAAGGGGTCTTCGCTGGTGATGCGGGCAAGGGTGATGGCTCCTTCGACGAGGCGGTCCAAACTTTCGCGGGAGAAGTCGGAGGAGCTGGTGCTGGCGGTGCGAAGGCCGATGAAGACACGCAGGCCGACGGCGCGGGAGCCGGACTCCTTGAGCGTCTCGACCTGGCCGAGACGGACGAGGGTGGAGAACTCGTCGCCCTCATAGACGACGGCCTCGGCGTCTGTGGCACCGGCGCGGAGAGCGCGGGAGAGGACGTCTGAGGCGAACTGGCGGAGGTCGGCGGCGATGGCTTTGGTCGGCAAAATGCGTCCCCGGTGAATCGGTGAATAAAAAAATAAAATTTAGTCAGACTATAAAGTCTTTATATTCATTGCGATATAATATTCCTCACGCAAAGTCTTGATTCCAATCCTCTTACATTTATAAATAAGAAAACAAACAGGTTAAGCGGAATCCGTTTTTCGGTTCTGCAAGACCCCGGCGGAACCTGGGCTTTCCGCCCTCTTTTTTCTACCTACTTCTATTGTACGGGATGGAGCATAACTAGTATGCCAACTATTTTTGACAAATTTTCACTGCTAACATGCTTTTTTTGTTTGATTTGCCGGTTTGATTCCGGATTGAGTATCTTGACAAGATTTTGGGGGCTCGAAACCCGCCGCGTCTTCGACTTTACTGACCCCTTACCCCTTACCCCTGTCTTCTTCGCCTTTTATACGTCTCACGCGCTTAGCGCGAGCTTAACCAACATGTTTTGAATACTTTACGCTATTAGCACGGGGGGATACATGCCAATCGACTGCCCTGGCCACATACTCCCGCAGTCGGCACAACCCGCGCCGTCTTGATAAAATTGAAGTGCAGACAATGCACAAGGAGATCCATGGCAACTCTTCTCGAACAGCTTCGCACCATGACCACCGTCGTCGCCGACACCGGCGACATCAACTCCATCGAAAAGTTCAAGCCGCAGGATTCCACCACCAACCCCTCGCTCATCGCGGCCGCCGCGCAGATGCCCGCCTACCAGCCCATCGTCGACGGCGTCCTCAAGCAGGCGCGCACCGAGGCTGGCCCTTCCGCCACCGGCCAGGCCGTCGCCGCCCTCGCCTTCAAGTCGCTCGCCGTCGCCTTCGGACGCAAGATCCTCGCCATCGTCCCCGGCCGCGTCTCCACCGAGGTCGATGCGCGCCTCTCCTATGACACCGAAAAGACCATCGCGCAGGCACGCGACATCATCGCCCAGTACGACAAGGCCGGCATCGGCCGCGAGCGCATCCTCATCAAGATCGCCTCCACATGGGAGGGCATCAAGGCCGCAGAAGTCCTCGAGCGCGAGGGAATCCACTGCAACCTCACCCTCCTCTTCGGCCTGCACCAGGCCATCGCCAGCGCAGAGGCCAAAGTCACACTCATCTCGCCCTTCGTCGGTCGCATCCTCGACTGGTACAAGAAGGACACCGGCAAGGACTACTCCGGCCCCAGCGATCCCGGCGTCATCTCCGTCACCACCATCTACAACTACTACAAGAAGTTCGGCATGAAGACCCAGATCATGGGTGCCAGCTTCCGCAACATCGGCGAGATCACCGAACTCGCCGGATGCGACCTGCTCACCATCGCACCCAAGCTCCTGGCCGAACTCGAAGCCAGCTCCGCCGATCTGCCCAGGAAGCTCGACGCCGCCAAGTCCGCCACCATGTCCATCGAGAAGCTCTCCATCGACAAGGCCACATTCGACCGTATGCACGCCACCGACCGCATGGCCCACGACAAATTGAAGGAAGGCATCGAAGGCTTCTCCAAGGCCCTCGAAGACCTCGAAAAGCTCCTCGCCAAGCGCCTCAGCGAGATCAATCAGCCAGTCAGCGCATAAGCCATCTCGTACTAAAAACATTGAGGGCGGCCATTATGGTCGCCCTCAATGTTCTGTTTGCCCAACTCGATATGCGAACGACTACAAAATGTACCGGCTCAGGTCCTGGTCCTTCACAATACTGGCCACCTGCTGCCGCACGTACTCCGGATCGACCACGATCACCTTCTCCACCGTCCCATCGTCCTTCTTCCGCTCGATCACCGGCAGCGGCGGCGCGGGCTTCTGCACCTCGCCGGTCAGCGGCGCCGACGCTCCCACCTCGGCGATCACGCCCTCCTGCGATGCCTCGGCACGCGGGCTCTTGAACAGCTCCGGCGCCTGAAAGCTGATCTCGTCCAGCACCCGCTCCATGATGGTGTGCAGCCGCCGCGCGCCGAT
>PLOT01000110.1 GCA_003142215.1 Granulicella sp.
CCGAGATGTTCTGGATCGAGAGCAGTACGCCTCCGTTGTTGGTCAGTGTCACCGTCTGCGGCGTCGCGGTCAGGCCCACGCCGGTGGCCGCAAAGGCGATCGTCGAGTAGGGCGATAGCGACACGCCGGGCGGTGCGACGCCTGTCCCGCTCAACGCAACGGTCTGGCTGCGGTACTGGTCGGAGATGGTCAACACGCCGGTCTCCGCGCCAACGCTCTTCGGCACATAGGCGACCAGCAGAGAGCAAGACGCGTGGCCGGCGAGCGAGTTGCCGCAGCTATTGACGACGGTGAAGTCGCCGCTGGTGATCTGTGCCGCGATCAGCAGCAGGGAGGAATCGCCGGAGTTGGTGAGCGTCACCTGCTGGGTTGCGCTCGCAGTGTTCAACTGCTGCGCGGCGAAGGTGAGCGTGAGCGGCGTCAGCGAATCCGTTGCCGGGAGAACGCCCACGCCGGTAAGCGATGCGGTCTGCGTGCCCACGCTGTCTGTGATGCTGAAGCTGCCGCTGCGCGTGCCGGAGGCTGTCGGCTGGAACTCGATGCCGACCGTGCATCCGACGTTGGACGCCAGTGATGAGGTGCATGTGTTCGCAGATAGGATGAAGCCGGACGTGACGGTCGGCGTTCCCAGCGTGGCCGAACCGCCGCCGGTATTGGAGATCGTAATAAACTGTTGTGCGCTGTTCGCGCCGACGTTGGTGGAAGCGAAGCTCAGCGTGACCGGGTTGAGAACGATTGTCGCCGCGGTTGTGCCAACGCCAACGAGTGCTGCGGTCGCCTGTCCGCCGGAGACGTTGCCATAGATGGTCAGCGTGCCGGTGAGCTGGCCTGTCGTTGTTGGCAGGAATACGACCTGCACCGCGCAGGTATTGCCTGCGGCGATCGCCGATCCGACGCAGTTGTCTGTTTCGGTGAAGTTGGCTGGCGGTGTGATCTGCGTGATGGTAAGCGGCGCGTTGCCGGAATTTGTAACAGTGATGCTCTGCGCCGCGCTGGCCGTTGCAACCGCCTGCGCGGCGAAGGTCAGGCTGGTTGGACTCAGCGTCATCGCGGGTGCAGCTGGACTCGCCGCGGTGAGCAGCGGTATCTGCCAGATGCCGCGCCCGTAGGTGGCGGCGCGCAGTTCGCCGAAGCGTCCATCGCCGGTGGCAATGCCAGCGGAAGCCTGCAACGCGACGACCGGCGCGTTGGGCAGGCCGGTGCCGTAGACGCTCCAGCAGCTTGAGGACGCGGTTGCGCAGCTCGCTATTTGTGAGGTTGTGTAGATGCCGGTGTCCATCGCAACGTAGATTGTGTTGGCGTCGTTGGGATCGACCAGCAGGCTGTTTGCCGGAGCATTGGGCAGATTGTTGCTGATGTTGGTCCAGCTTGCGCCGCCGGTTGTGGAGCGGTAGACGTGCGCCGCATTGACGCCGTTGCCGGCGAAGCCCATCACTGTTGCGTAGACCGTCTTGCCGGTCGAGTCGTGCGGGTCGGCGACGACGGATGAGACGTCGAAGCCGCCGGGATTGAAGACTGAGCCCGAAGCATTAGTGACCGCGGACTTGGCGATGTCCGTCCAGGCGCTGCTGCTGTTCGCGCTGCCCGCAGCGTAGTTGGCGAAGATGTGGCCGCCGAAGTTTGCTCCGCCATCGAGCGATCCGGCGAGGCCAGCGTACAGAACGGTCGAACCGGCGTTCTGTGCTGCGGCAACACCGCTCGCAGGGCCGCCCGCGGCAAGCGAGCGCACCATTGCGTTGGTTGCCGCGCAGGCGGTGTTATGCGAACCGTCGAATGCTGGGCTGATGTTGTTCGATCCTGGCCACGCGGCGGTGCTATCGGCCAGTCCGCGCCACACACGGCATGTGCCGATCAGAACGCCGGTGGTTTGCGCTGGATCGAGCAGGAAGGGCGGTGCGATCAGCGACGCGTCGTCGTCAACCTGCACATAGCCGATGGTTGGCGAACCGGTAAAGTTCGCCGCCGTGCATGTATTCCCATTGCCGCAAATGTGAACGCTGACACCCGCTTCGGTGGAGACGTACCAGTTCTGCGGGTTGGTCTGGTCGATGGCGACCGTTCCACCTTCTCCGGTGGCGATCTGCGTCCAGGCTGTGGTGGTTGCTGCGGTTGATGTGGCGGCTGATCCGTTTGCGCCGAGGCCTGCCAGAAGAGTTGCAGGGTCGGCGGGATGCTCGGCGAAGCTGACGACCTCGGCCAGCGAGCCCAGGCCGGAGTTGAGGTTCTGGAAGTGGGTTGCATCGTCGACGGAGCAGGGCGTCTGCTGCTGGTTCACGCCATCGAGCGAGCGCCAGAGGCCGCCGTCGTTGCCCACATAAATCAGCGGCAGCGTGCCACCCGTTCCCGCACCGGCAAGCGTGGCAATGGCGTGTTGTGCCGGGGAGACCATCGCCGGGTGATTGCATCCATTGATCGCGTTGGTTGTATTGCGCAGCACGCATCCGGAGGCGAGTGAGCAGCGATAGAGGTCCACGGTCCCCGCAAACAGCAGCGTGTCCGTGTTCGTTCCCGCGCCCGTGGCCACCGCCGCCAGCGAAAGGTTGTAGTCCGCCTGCGCAATCGCGGTCGAACCGTTGCCGGCCTCCAGTGGGGTTGAAGTCAACTGCTTGGTGAAGGTTGGGCTGGTTGTGCAGTTCGGTCCCGACAGCGCGCATGCATCCTGCCACAAGCCCTGGTCCAGGTTGTTCGAGTCCACAGTCAACGCGAAGGTGTCGCCTGTAACTGGCTGCACCGCCAATGCGCCGCGAAAGATGGGGCACGC
>PLOT01000041.1:0-453 GCA_003142215.1 Granulicella sp.
CGCATGCCTGCCATCCTGATGCCTCCCGAGTACGATCAGTGGCTCGATCGTGGGGAGACCGAGCGGCCGCCCACCCACCTGCTCCGTCCATATCCCGAAACCACGCTCCAGATCCACCCGGCAAACCCCAAGGTCGGAAACGTACACAACCAAGGCATCGACCTGCTCGACCCCCCGTAGGCGCGTCAGTCACCGGCGCCTACAACTTCTTCCTCTGGGTTCTCGGCTTCACGCTGGTCTATTTTTCCTTCGACGCCTACAGCAGGAGTGGTTTCTCTATTGCGAAGAGCGTTGCGACCACTCGAACTCTGTCCCGCGTGTTTTAGAGGAACCGCCGTAACGTCCCTATGTACAGAAGTTTGCGAGTGGTTGCGAGTGATTGAGAGCGGGGTGCCGTCCATCCCGGCGGCTTTTCCGCAGATCTGCCCCGTTGGCCTGCCACCAGAATGAATG
>PLOT01000041.1:473-1288 GCA_003142215.1 Granulicella sp.
TGCAATCCAGGAAGGTATCCAAGGCGGCGATCCGCGAGTTTACGGGTGCGACATGCTATGCTTGGCAAGAAATCGCCATGGACATCATTGCACAGCAACTCAAAGAAATTATTATTACCGGCTTACGGATCAAGGACAGGACGCCCGAGGACCTGAGCGACGATGAACCATTGCTGGGAGGCGATCTAGAGATCGATTCCATCGATATTCTGCAACTGATTCTGGAGATCGAGAGACGCTTTGGGATCAAGCTGGTCGATGGCGAGTTCGACGAAAGTGCCTGGCAGAGCATCCGAACGCTGGCAGTAGCGGTCGAAGCCAAAGTCGCGGCCAAGCAATGAATTTTCAGGAGCAACACCGGCCATGGCGACTAGCAACGGAATAAGACCCTCCCGGGTATTGCTGGTCGAATGCAACAACATGAACAAGTGGGTCGGTACGACCATGCCGTACGAGATGCATGTTCCGCCGCTTGGTCTGATGTATCTGGCCTCCAGCTCGCGCGCTGCGCTGCCCAACATCGAAGTGCGTATCGTCGAATCCTCACTCTCCTGCCCCGACGACGAAGGCTTTCAGCGCATTTTGCGGGAGTTCCAACCGGATGTCGTCGGCCTTCGCTCCATTGCATTTTTTCTTGAGGAGCTACAGCGCATCGCATCGCTGGTGCGCATGCACAGCGACGCCACGCTGATTGTGGGCGGGCCGATCGTCAAAGCGTACAAGCGCCGACTCTTCGACGAGGTGCCGGAGGTGGAGATTGCCGTTCAGGGAGAAGGCGAACAGGTCTTTGTGGAGCTGCTTTCGGGAGCTTCTGC
>PLOT01000041.1:1370-6161 GCA_003142215.1 Granulicella sp.
CTTTACGACCGGCACGGCATCCGGGACTTCTACATCGTCGACGACATCTTCAACGTCGATGTGAAGCGCGCGCTGGATCTGTTCGACAGGATCGAGGCCGCGGGTTTCAAGCTGCGAATGTACTTTGTCAACGGACTGCGCGCGGATATTACCAGCGAGAAATTTGTGGATCGTGCGATGGACGCGGGTGCCGTCTGGTTTACCTATGCCGTCGAGTCCGCGACGGAAGAGATTCAGCGGCTGGTGCGCAAGAATCTCAATTTGGAGAAGGCCCGCCGGATCATCGCATACACGCAGAGACAAAATGTGGCTGTCAACATCTCGACCATGTACGGCTTTCCGACAGAGACGCGAGAGATGGCGCAGCGCACGCTGGACTGGCTGGGCGAACTGCCCAAACCGTCGCTGCTTCCCTACCACTTCTGCCTGCGGTTCTTTCCAGGCTGCGAGATCAACCGGCAGGCCGTGGAGGCAGGCTGGGACACCGAACGGCTTGAATTGACCAGCCGCTTCTCTTACAACGATATGGCGATGGGTACGCCCACCCTGTCAAAGCACGAGATGAATGAGATTCAGATCGAGTATCATCGCCGCTTCGGCCTGAGCAATGCCGCAGCCGTCGATGCTGCGGTGCGAACGCTTCAGTCCATCGGATACGACGACACAGAGATCGTTCACATGTACTCGGTGCTGAAGCGCAAGATGATTCGAGATGTGAGCGAGCTGACGCTGGCGGGTACCCATTGAAGCGCTGGTACCGACATCGTTTTCACAATGTGGCAACGCTGCGCATTGTCTTCTCTACGGTGCGCTGGATGCCGCGCACTGTGCAGCAGGCGAGTGCATCGGTGACCGCGCTGATCTTCTTTCTTCTGCTGAAGCGCGAGCGCCGTGCCGTGACCGGCAATCTGCGCCGAGTCTCCGGCAGGCGTGGACTCGGGCTACAGTGGAAGGTCTATCGCGTTTTCTACTCCTTTTGCGACTTGATCGTCTCCTATGCTTTTATCCCCCAGGCCAGCCATGTACAACTGCTCGCCATGCTGGAGAACGGGGAGCACGGGGCTGAGGTGATCGACCGCTGTCTGGACGCGGGTCATGGGTTGATCGTGTGGACCGCGCATCTGGGCAATCCGGAGTTTGCCTCGCGCCTTCTGGAGATGCATGGCCGTCCCGTCAACGTGGCGCGCGTGGTGGAGGATAAGCCCGCAGAGAAGATGCTGCGCGACCGGATGAGCAATGAGCGGCTTCGGATCGTCGACCTGCGCGACGGCGCGCGGGCGACAATCGAACTGTTGCGAGCCCTGCGCCGCAATGAGATCGTCGCAATCCAGGGAGATCGCGTCTACCATTCGCGTCACTGTGCAGCGGTTCCGTTTTTCTCGGAGCCTGTGGAGTTTCCGCTGGGGGCCTTTCTGTTGTCGCAGGTTTCTGGCGCTCCGGTGCTTCCGGGCTTCGTTGTTCGACGCAGCTGGCTGCGCTATCGAGTCATGTTGGGTGAGCCAATTCTTCCTGTCTGCTCGGACAATCGCGATGAAGACCAGCGGATCGGCTTGCGGCAGGCGGTGCGGTTTCTCGAAGCGCAGTTGCCAGACTACTATGATCAGTGGGTAAATTTCTTCGATTTCTGGCCGGTTCATTCTCGTGATTGATGCACAAAAAACCATCGTTGTGACCGGGATTGGCGTGGTCAGTCCTTATGGCGTGGGTCTGTCTCGACTACAGGCCGGGATGCTGGCTGGCCAGTGCTGTCTGGAACCCGCGTCGGAGTTGTATCCCGGCTTTCAGGGAACAGTCGCAGCGGTTGGCCCGCTGCCCTCCGTGCAGGACGGTCATCACTACTCGCGCTCTGATCGGCTGGCGATGGCAGCGGCGAGCGACGCTGTGGCGGAGATTGCAGAAGCCTGTCGCGACTTCCACGAGAGCGGCATTGTGATGGCCAGTACGGTTGCAGGGCTGACCGAGATCGACCCGGAGATTGCGCACGGACCCGCTGCCTGGTATAGGCACGGCGGATTGTCGCGGGCAGCATCGTATTCCGTGTCGCGAGTATCGGCTTCCGTCGGAGAGCATCTGGGGATTCAGGGACCAGCCTGCGCCGTCTCCGTGGCGTGCGCTTCGGGAGCGCTGGCCATTGCGCTGGCCGCCAACATGCTGCTCGACGAGGCCGCGCCCATGGTCCTGGCCGGAGGCAGCGATGCACTGTGCCCCTTCACGCTGAGCGGCTTCAACTCGCTACAGGCCTTGGACCGCGATCCCTGCCGTCCCTTCGACCAGGATCGCAAAGGGCTGAATCTGGGCGAAGGCGCAGCCGTTCTGGTGCTGGAGACTCTGGCCCACGCAACGCAGCGCGGTGCCAGAGTTCTAGCCGTATTGCGGGGATGGGCCATGACCAATGACGCCTCTCATCCGACCGCGCCGCAGAAAGACGGCATCGAGCTGGCTGCGTGCATCCACCGTGCCATGGAGATGGCCGAGTGCAGCATCGACGAGATTGGCTATGTGAATGCACACGGCACGGGTACGCACTTGAACGATATTGCGGAGACTCATGCCTATGAACGAGCCTTCCACGGACGAAGCCAACCCATTCCGGTTTCGTCGACAAAATCCTACTTCGGACACTGTCTGGGGGCAGCCGGCGCGCTAGAGGCGACCATCACCATCACGTCCGTACGAACTGGCTCTCTCTTTCCCACTCTGCGTCTGAACAATCCCATTGAGAGCTCGAAGATCGACTGGCTGCACGGCGAAGTGCGTCGGCAGCCGCTGCCGGTGGCGATGTCGGTCTCTGCGGGCTTTGGCGGTAGCAATGTGGCGCTTGTTTTCGGGAGTCACAGCGCATGAAACCTACCTCGCCCGTGCTCACCGGTATCGGATCCGTGACCCCCTATGGTCCGCTGGCCGGACTGATCTCGACGGGGCCTCTGGAGCCCAGCGCCATCACCGCCTGGACCACTCCAGGATTGCGCCGCGCATTCCTGGTTGAGGCGTTTCGTCCCGCCAGCATCGTGCCGGGCCTGAAGACCCGGCGGCTGGATCGTCTTTCGGCGTGGGCTCTGGTGGCCTCGTCGTTGGCCTTGCGCGACGCGGGCATCGACCTAGCAAAAATGGATCGATCCCGCATTGCAGTCTTCTTTGCCACCGGCTTTGGCTGTGTCGAACTCACCGAGGCCTTCTTTCAAAGCGCAGCGACGCATGGCTGGGCGGAGACCGACCCCATCATCTTTCCCGAGACGCTCAGCAACGCTCCGGCCAGCCATGTGGCTCTATTTCACGATCTGCACGGCCCCAACGTGACGATCAGCAGTCAGGGCTTTGCGGCGGAGAGCGCGCTGTTGCAGGCCTCTTCCCTGTTGCGCCATGGGCAGGCCGATCTGGCGATTGTGCTTGCGGGAGACACGCTGACGCAGGCCATTTACGAGTGGTATGAGGCGGCTCATCTGCTCTCGCCAGCCTGTTTCAGCAAAGAACAATTGCCCTCAGCGGGCGGATTTATACCCAGCGAAGGCGTTGTGGCCATGGTGCTGGAACCGATCGGTCGTCAGGAGTCTCGTCCCTATGCCGCTCTTGGTGCGGGGCGCTGGGCGGTCGGTGGCGATGCGCGGACCGGCGTCCGCCAGTTGCTGGGCGACGCCACGCCGACGTTCACCATCTGCACTGGCAATGGCGGACCGTGCGCTTCCAGTCACACGACCTGTTCGACCCGCGACCTGGTTGGCGAAGATGCGACCATCTATCCCGCGCAACCTGTTGCGTCAGGGATAGGAGATGCCAGTGCTCTGCTGCACCTGCTGTTGGCTTTGAGCAGGCACCCCGGAGCTGGCGACGCGCTGCTGCTGGCGACATCGGCTAACGGCGGCTTTGCCGCGCTGCGACTGGAGCTATTTTGAATCTCAATGTACGCATTGCAGCAGCGGCTTATGCCGTGCCTCCCGACGAAGAGACCGTGGCGGAGATTCTGGAGCGGGAACGGCTCAGGGTGGAGACCACGCTGGCACCGCTGAGTTCGCTGGCGAGACAAAGGGTCCTGGACAATCTTGGACTCAGCCGCGTGCGCGTCTGCGGCGAAGAACAGCCTTACGATCTGGCTCTGAAGGCCGTCAAGGCGGCCATCGATGCGGCCGGGATCACGCCCCGCGACATCGACCTGATCCTGGACTACAGCACCTTTCCCGGCGAGAATCTGCAATCCATCTCATTCGCCCACCGACTCAGCGACGAACTTGGTGCGGAGAGTTCGATGAATCTCAGCTTCCGCGCAGGAGGATGCGGCGCACTGCATCTGGCCATCAAGACCGCGCTGGGCTGGATGAGCATGGATGAACGGATTCAGACCGCGCTTCTGGTCACAGGCGATACCGCACCGCGGCACAACCGTTCCCTGCTGCCCATCACCGTGCAAGGCGACGCCGCCAGTGCCGTTGTGCTCCGCCGCCAGGGCACCGAGGGGCCACTGTTGCTGGGCGTTGAGGCCATGACGCTGGGCCATCTGCACAAGGCCATTGCCGTCACCCAGAACGATGGGCATATCCAACTCACCGCCGATGCGGTCATCATCGAGCACAAGGTTATGCCAATCTTCTATCTCCATCTCTTCCGGCTGGCCAACAAGGTTCTGGCGGATGCCGGACTGCGCTTGAGCGATGTGGATCATTTCATCTACTCCAACATCAGTCGCCGCGATCGCGAGGGCTTTTGCAAGATGGTGGGGTTGCCAGAGAATGGGTTGCCGATCAGTCGCATGGCCGAGTTCGGCCACACCTTCGCCAGCGATCTGGTCATCAACTATGC
>PLOT01000268.1 GCA_003142215.1 Granulicella sp.
GCCGAGCGCGAGCGATCGACCAGCGCGGTGGGCGAGCTGATTATGTCGCGGCTGAAGGAGATCGACACCGTGGCGTACATCCGCTTCGCCAGCGTCTATCGCGACTTCAAGGACGTGCGCGAGTTCAAGGCCGAGCTGGAAGAGCTGTTGGGCGGACGGGACGCGAAGAAGGCGAAGGGTCCGAGGGTCTAGGTTCGAGGACAGGTGAGGCGATATGAGCTTGCAGGTGTTGATGGTGATTCATTCACTGCCGCTGTGGTTTCTGGTCTTCGCGCTGTTTCTGCCGCGGATTGCGCTTTTCGTGCTGTGGCTGGAGACTCCGCTGACGCCGTTCCACCTGCATGGGATTGTGCCGCTGGTCTTCGCGATCCTGCTGCCACGCGTGCTGGTGCTGTATCTGATCTATCTGGACCAGGGAATCAGCCTGTGGTTCATCATCCATCTGGTGGTCGCGCTGATGGTCTGGGGCGGCTCGGGCGGCTACAGCGCGCGGCGAAGGCGCTATCGGGATGCGTAGCTCACGTCGCTGAAGCAACCCCAGCGTAGAATCTCGCCATGGGCTGGAAGAGTCGTCGGTCTGATTGTCGTTTGTTGTCAATAAGTGCGGAACTATAATTGCCTGCATGTTGAGTATGCATCTAGTTCCCACTATGAACTTTCCCCGAAAATCTCTGCTTCTCATTGCTGTATGGGTCGCCCTCGCCTCTCCGATGGCGTTCGCTCAGAGCAGTGCAGTCCCCGGCGCGGCAACGCCTCCAACTCCGACGGCAAACGTGGCCGCTTCCGCTGCGCCCGCGTACGATGTGGCCACCATCAAGCCGCATTCGGGAGTCATCTCGGTGTCGGGTTTGATGAACCAGCCCGATGGGGTGACCGGAACAGTGAAGCTGCCCATGCTGGTGCAGTACGCCTACGGACTTCGGAGCGAGGACCAGGTATCCGGTACCCCGGGATGGGCGAAAGATCAGTGGTTCGACGTTCAGGCGAAGATGAGCGAAACGGACATCGCAGAGATGCAGAAGCTGAGCCTCGCCGATAGCAAGGCGCAGCGCGAACTGATGCTACAGGCGCTATTGTCGGAGCGTTTCAAGCTGAAAACGCATTCCGAGACCAAACAGCTCCCGGTCTATGAGTTGGTGGTTGCCAAGGGCGGTTCCAAATTGATTGACTCCACGACCGATACGAATCCCCCACTGGTGAAGGAAAAAGATGGCAAGCCGTTGCCCAGCTTCCTCCGCTTTCTGAAGGACACATCCATAGCACAGGGGTATCCCATGAGCTCGCTGGCAGACTTTCTGTCGCAGCCCATAGCCGGGGTGGGGCGTCCTGTGCTGGACAAGACAGGACTGACCGGCACATACAACTTCACGCTCAACTGGTCGCCCACTTTGAACATATACGGGTCAGCAATCAGTTCGTCTTCGGACGATGCACCATCAATCTTCGGGGCGCTCGGAGAGGTTGGATTGAAACTACAGCCAGCTACCGGGCAGATAGAGACAATCGTCATCGACCATGCCGAGAAGCCTTCGGAGAATTAGCTTGCAGTAGCGCCCGTTCTCGACGTTCCCACAACACGGCGTTTCCGATAATAATCGGTTTCCAAGCCAAACCGGCCCATCGTTGACCGCATCTGAATGTGACGGGTTTGGGTGCGGCACGGTATTCTAGAGGATATGNNGAGATTGCGTGGCTTGCGGCCAGCGAACGCAGCGAGGGCAAGACGTACGGCGAGGCATGCCGCTGGAAGCTGGATACGCCGATGCCGGCGCGCATTGCGGCGATGACGGTGATGGCCAACGTGCCGGAGGGCACCGCTGGCGCTGCTGGGACCGAGGGCGAGCTGCCCAAAATTATCTTTGCCGCGCTGGACGCCGACGTTGCGCGCGAGTTGGAGCCGAAGTTCGCCGCGGCGGGCTGCGCCGTGGTGTCGAACTCCAGCGCCTTCCGCATGGTGGAGGACGTGCCGCTGGTGGTCCCGGAGGTGAACGCAGACCACCTGGCGCTGATCGAGCGGCAGAGCTGGCGGCGGCCTTCGGCCAACGGTATGCCCGGTGGGTACATCGTCACCAATCCGAATTGCAGCGCGATCGGCCTGGTGCTGGCGCTGAAGCCTCTGGAGGAGCGCTTCGGCATCGAGAGCCTGTTTGTGACGACGATGCAGGCGGTGAGCGGCGCGGGCTATCCCGGCGTCGCGTCCCTCGACATCCTCGGCAATGTCGTCCCGTTCATCAAGAACGAGGAAGAGAAGCTCGAGGAAGAGGTGGGCAAGCTGCTGGGACGGCTTGCCGGCGGTCGCGTGGAGTTGCTGGACGCGAAGGTGAGCGCTCACTGCAATCGCGTGGCTGTGGAAGATGGGCACACCGAGTGCGTGAGTATCAAGCTGCGGACCAAGGCGAGCCGCGAGCAGATTCTGGCGGCGTGGGCGGAGTTTGCGCCGCTGGCCGGGCAGAGGTTGCCCAGCGCGCCGGAGCAGCCGGTGGAGTACGACGCCAGTCCCGACCGGCCGCAGCCGCGGTTGGACAAGATGCGCGGGAACGGCATGGCTGCCACCGTGGGACGGCTGCGCGAGTGCAACCTGCTGGACTGGAAGTTTGTGCTGACGTCGCACAACACGATTCGCGGAGCAGCGGGCGCGGCGGTGTTGAACGCGGAGGTTCTGGCGCGCCTGGGCAAGCTGGATGTGAAGTCAGCGCGGCCCGATGCGGTGCTCGTATGAGCGCGGCACGCAAGATGGAAGAGCGGGCGGGCGAGGTCCGGAGCGGGCTCGTCGTGATGAAGTTCGGCGGGACCTCGGTGGAGGACGCGAAGGCGATCCTGCGCACGACGGAGATTGTGCGCGGACGGCGGGAGAAAGGACTCTCGCCGGTGGTTGTGGTGTCGGCGATGGCCAAGGTGACCGACCAGTTGTTGGCCGCGGCTGCGACTGCGGGACGCGGCCACAAGGCCGAAGCGCTGTCGATTGCGGCGCGGCTGCGCAACCGGCATATTGAAACGGCGGCGGATTTACTGTGCGGGGAGTTGCTGCTGGAGGTGGATGCTGCGATCCGGCGCGGGTTTGATTCGCTGGACGATCTGCTGCGGGGAATTGCCGCGGTGGGTGAGCTGACTCCGCGGACCAGCGACAAAGTGGTGAGCCATGGCGAACGGATGTCGTCGCGGATGGTGGCGGCGGCGTTTGCGCAGCATGGGCTGAATGGCGCGCATGTGGACGCGCGGAAATGCATCATAACGGACGACCACTACGGCAAGGCTGCGCCGCTGGAGGCTGCCATCGAGCGAAAGCTCACCGAGTTGGTGCTGCCGCTGGTGGAGGCCGGGAAGACGCCGGTGCTCGGCGGCTTCATCGGCGCGACGGAGGACGGGATTACCACGACGCTGGGGCGCGGCGGAAGCGACTTTACGGCTGCGCTGGTGGGCGGCGGGCTGTGCGCGGGCGCGATCGAAATCTGGACCGATGTCGATGGCATTATGACCACCGACCCGCGCATCTGCCCGGATGCGCTGCGGGTGAAGACGATCAGCTTCGAGGAGGCGGCGGAGCTGGCCTACTTCGGCGCGAAGGTGCTGCATCCGGCGACGATCCTCCCTGCCGTGCAGAAGAGCATTCCGGTCTGGGTGCTGAACTCGCGCAACGCGGAGAATGAGGGAACGAAGATCACGGCGATGGCGCCGTCCTGCGCCAGTCCGTTCAAGAGCATCGCGGCCAAGAAGAAGCTGACCATCATCGACATTGTGGCTGGCCGTATGCTGATGACGCATGGCTATCTGAAGTCTGTCTTCGATGTCTTCAACAGCTTCGAGTGCGCCATCGATATGGTTTCGACCAGCGAGGTGAGCATCTCGCTGAGCGTGGAGTCGAACGACCGGCTGCCCGCGATCTGCGCCGAGCTGGGCAAGATCGCCGACGTGAAGTTCGAAGGCAACAAGGCCCTGATCTGCATGGTGGGCGAGGACATTCGCGGCCAGAGTGGAATTTCTGGCCGCGTGTTTTCGGCGATCCGGCACATCAACGTGAGGATGATCTCGCAGGGGGCGAGCGAGATCAACATGAGCTTCATGATCGAGGAATCTGACGTGGACGAGGCGGTGCGCTCGTTGCATGCGGAGTTCTTCGCCGATCCGGACCCGACCGTTTTCGATACCGCTGCGCGGGTGGTTGCCGCCAAGGTCTAGTCCATTTCAAAACGATGCCCCGGCCTTTGCGACGAAGCTGCAAAGGTCGGGGCATTCTGGTTTGTGCGTCGATTAGTAGTTGCTCGATACGGCATCGTCCGCGGCGGTGTCGGTGCCGGAGGTGATGTACTCGTAGTCGTGCCAGCCGGTTGTGGAGGGGTTCGCGCCGTTGCCGGAGATCTCCAGCCGCAACGCGTCGTACTGAAGCCCCGAGCCGCTGACGGTGAGGGTCAGAGTGTCTTTGCTGCCGGCGGCATCCAGGTCGGAGGTGGGCCATTCAAAGACCACCCACTGGTAGTAGCCGGAGAGGCCGCTGCGCGCCGAGCAATCGCTTTTATTTAGGGCGTTCCAAGTCAGCGAGTGCCCGTTCAGCGAGGCGGTCAGGTTCGATTCATCGCAGGCGATGCCGACTGACAGATCGACGTGGCTGCCCTGGCCCGATTGCGCGGAGGTTGTAGTGAAGTAGACGTTCCAAGGCGGCACCGGCGTGGTGACGCCGTTGGTTCCGCTGTGGCCAGAGAGCGTGTTGACGTAGCTGGGGATGGTGTGTTCATAGTTGTCGGTTGTGTCGTTGGAGGAGTCGTACAGGCCGGGATCGAACTCTCCCCACTGGGTATAGTTCCAGTCGTTGAGGTTGTTGGTTGCGTGGGTCGAGCCGACGGCCGTCGCGTAGTAGTCGACCGCGCCGGAGTTGGAGGCGAAATCGGCCCAGTAGTTCCAGTCGCCATAGAACTCACGATCGTCGCATCCCGAGCAGGAACCAACGCTGCCGTAGGTGTTCTTGCCGTGCAGGAACTCATGCGAGGAGCGGTCGGGAGTGCCGATGGCCCAGATGGCAGAATCGCCGCTGGGGCTGAAGTTCTCCGGTTTGAAGGTGAGGCTCGGGCTGGTAGTATTGCCTGCCGTGACCGTGATGCCGTCATCGCGCAACTCGCCCCATTCGCCCAGGACGTATGCGCTTAGACGGTAGGTGCCAGGGACGACATTGGAGATGGTTGAGTCGCCGCTGGAGTTGCCGCTCGCCCAATACTGGTTTCCGTTGCTTGAGTATTGGATGTTCTTCTTCTGGTCGCTCAGGACCGCCCAGGCCGTGTTCGCCGAGCTGGAGCCGGCACCGCTGATGGTGGGCTTCACCGTTCCGCGTTCGGAGCCATTCGCAACATAGCCCTGCCCGTCCAATTCGCCTTCATTGGCGAAGAGGGTCAGAGCGGACGGAATCGTATTCAGCGCGTCCTGATACATCTCCGCCGGCGTGCTGATGCTCCCGCCGAAGGCGTTGAAGTGGAAGCCCACAGGGCCAAAGATGCGGGTTGTATTGGTGCCCTGCACCGGAACATAGTTGATCTCATTGTCGAGATGGTTGGAGACAATCTCGCCCATCAGGACGTTGCCGGTGAAGATGAGGTTCTGCTTCATCGGGCCGCCTATATAGCTCTCTGTGCTGGGCACGATGGTCCAGGCGCCAAAGGTGCTGCCGTAGACGCCGTGCGCCTGGTGCAGATACTCATAGGAGGAGTAGTCGTACTTGGTGAAGAACTCGCGTCCAAAGCCGGATGGAAGCGAGAACCCGTGCAGGTCCACGGCGGCATTCTCGACCGCGCGGCCGGGATCGGTTGTCCACATGTCCGCCTGGCTGGGCAGCACGATGCTGGTTGCGCCCAGGTTGTTCAGCCCGGAGTTGACCGAGTAGGTGTTGACGAAGTCCGTCGTGTTGATGCGATACACGTACTGCACCTGGCCCATATTGGCGGAGGCAGCCGACGAGGAGTGGTTGGCGACGACATAGGAGTAGAGGGTGGGATCGTTGGGCTGGAGGATGTAATGCACCGTCCAGGTGAACGGGCTGGATGAGCTGGCCGCCCAGGAGATCCACCAGTCCAGGTAGATTTGCCCGTCCTGGTGATAGCTCGCCGTGGGGGTGACGCCGGAGGGGCCGTAGCCGGACATGTTCGATCCAGTGTTGTCCATGTAGAGACCGTCTGGGTTGCCGTCGCCGCCGGTATGGGTGCCGTCGACCAGGTCGTCGCTGGGATACGCCGTCAGGTACATGCTCCAGACATTGCCTGTGGTTGAGTCCCAGTCCATTGTAAGCGAGCCGTTGGAGATCTTCCAATCGGACGCGGTGGTGGTGTTGATGGTGAGTTGAGCGTGGGCCAGTAATGGCAAGCCGCACAACAGAAGTGCGGCAAAAAGATAAATGGGAAGTTTGAAGCGCATGGTTCACCTCATCGAAGATGTGTGGATCTGTGCTTGGGAGTAGGTGGAGGAGTGGCACCGGATCACTTCAGTTCAAATCGGGAAGCAGCCTTGGCGCGCTGATGTTTATAGGCTTCGCCCATGCCCGCGGTCAAGGTAACTCTAGTAATGGTGCTGTAATGGCGGAGAGGCTGCCCTTCGCAAGGGCGCAAAGGGTGGGGCGTCCGATGGGTAGGATTGGGAGAGATGGTGGGAGCATGCATTTCTCCCGGGATGCGGCGCGGTAGACTACTTCTATGCGAATTCTGGTGCTGGGACAGGGCAAGATGGGCAAGCTGGTGGTGCAGGTGGCCACCGGGCGCGGCCACAACGTTTGCGGGTTGGATGTGCCGGAGAACACGGACGCGGCGGCGCTGACGCCTGAATATCTGGCGGGCTTCGATGTGGCGATCGACTTCACCACGCCGGATGCGGTGGTGGAAAATATGCGGGCGTGCCTGAGTGCTGGCTCAAAGATTGTGGTCGGCACCACGGGCTGGTACGCCGCGCTGGCGGAGATGCGCGCGTTGGCGGAGAGCAGTCACGCGGGGCTGCTCTACGGGACGAATTATTCCATCGGCGTGCAGGTGATGCTGAAGCTGGCCCAGCAGATGGGGGCATCGCTGGCCGGCGCAGGATACAAATTTTCCATCGTCGAGACGCATCACGTCACCAAGCTGGACAAGCCTTCGGGCACGGCGATCTCGATTGCNNGAGATGGTGGAGCGCGGCGCGGGCAGCAAGATTGAGGTGCCCATCGAGTCCGTGCGCGAGGGCGACGCCAAGGGTACGCATGTGCTGGAGGCGGTGAGCGAGGTTGACCGCGTGGTTCTGACCCATGAGGCGTTCTCGCGGCGCGGCCTCGCCGAGGGCTCGGTGCGGGCTGCGGAGTGGCTGGCGACGCGCGCCGGTTGCTACGACTTCAGGGATGTGTACACGGAGCTGTAGCTGCGGGGTGTTCTGCGCGGCATCGGCCGGCGTTGAATCAGTAACGGGGACGGAAGGCGTTGCGGACCTGGTTGGTGTCGTGGCGGCGTGGGGGAGGCTGTGTGTCGCCCGCAGCGGAGAAGTTGAAGGGCGCGGAGGTGTCGGCCCCTTTGGGGTAGAGCACGACAAAGCGTCCCGGACCTTCGCCGCTGGAGGCGGTGGGCAGGCCGGATTCGCTGAGCAGCATGTGCATCATGCGGCGCTCGCGGGAGTTCATTGGCGGGAAGGCGTGGGGCTCGCCGGTGGCGCGTACACGCTCGATGGCCGCCGCAGCGGACTCTTGCATCTGGCGGTCGCGGTTGGCCTTGAACTGGTCGGCGTCGAAGGAGATGCGGTCTTGCTCGTTGGGTTCGAGGCGCAGCATCTTGGACGCAATGTGTTCGAGCGCGTTCAGCACCTCGCCATTGCGCGCCGTGAGCACTGGGGTGTCCGGGCCGGTGAACTCGACGAAGAGCGCGCGCGGCCCATCTTTTGCCACGGGCTCCGCCGGCGGAGTCGACCCAGAGATCTCCGCGCTGTCTGCATTTCTCGGTTTTAAACTACGCGCCTTCACGCGAAAGCGCAGGCGAAGCCCGCTGCTCGTCGTGAAGGCCTGTAAAAACGTTGCAATTGTCTGCGCTGCCTGCGCCACGTCATCCATGGGAGAAGTTATCCGTTCGAATAGAACTTATATCATTATTGGTTACCGCTCGTCGCGTCCAAATACGGATGCACTGTACTGGCGCGGCGGAAGATAACCCCGAATCTCTCAAATTCGTCGCAGCCTACCTGCGCCCCTGGATGGTTGAGGCCTTGCGGCGGCCGCGCTTGGCGGCCATCGCGCGCATCTCACGGCCGAGCGAGGTCTGGTTCATGACCGACTGCTGGGCGATGCCGATCAGATTGCCGACCGACCAGTAGAGGGCGAGCCCGGAGGCATAGTTCCAGGTGATGTAGCCGGAGAAGAGCGGCATCATGAAGGCCATCATCTTCTGCTGCTGCGGATCGACCCCTGGCGAGGGTGTGTAGAACTGGACCAGGAACTGCGACAGCACCATGAAGATGGGCAGGATGTGGTGCGGATCGGGGGCCTGCAGGTTGGGCAGCCAGAACCAGTGCGCCAGACGCAGCTCCACTACCTTCGGAAGCATGTAGAAGAACGCGATGATCAGCGGCATGGTGATCAACTGGGGGATGCATCCGCCGAACATGCTGACGCCGTTGTCCTTCTGCAACTGCATGATCTCGGCGTTCATCTCGCCGCGCTTGGGGTCGGTCACCTTGTACTTCTTGTACTTCTCCTTGATGGCGTCCATCTGTGGCTGGATGCGCTGCATCTTGAGCGCGCTGTGCATGGACTTCACCCGGAAGGGCATGATGAGCAGGTTGATGAAGAGGGTGAGAACGATGATCGCCCAGCCCCAGGAGCCGCTCCAGTTGGCGGTGATGTGGGCGTGGATCGCCTGTAGAGCGAGGAAGAGGTATTTGCTGACCGGCCCCCAGAAGCCGAACTCCAGCACCGGCTCGAGCGAGATGCGCGAGTCGGTGGCGTGGACGCTCTTGAGGACGCTGATGGCCTTTGGGCCGACAAAGAGGCTTGTCTCGATCGGGCCGCCGGTGTTGCCCAGCGCCGCGCCGAGAACGGGCAGGACGAGGGGTTTGGTGGGCGGCGAATCGGAGCCGAAGCCGACCCGCTTGATGAACTTCGAGACGTCGAGATCGTTGCGCAGCGTGGTGACCGTCGCGGTGTCCGGCGAGTCGGGGATAAAGACGGCGGCGAAGAAGGGATCGGCCACGCCGGCAAAGTCGAACGGGCCGGAGAGAGAAGCGCCAGCGGCAATACTCTTCGCCTCGGTCTTGCTGAAGCTGCCGTTGCGGTACTGATCGATCTGGGAGTAGTTGTAATCGCTGCCCCTGGGATCTTCGTTCTGATCGCCGAAGCCCGCGGGCCAACTGAGCTGCACTGCGACGGGTGCGCCTGCGCGTGTGACTGCGACCTCCGCGTGGAGGACGTAGGTCTTGGGGTCGAAGGTGAAGGTCTTGATCGCCTGCAGGCCGCCGTTCGAGTACTTGAAGGTCAAGCTGGCCGGCGCGGTGAGCGGGCCCGTCGCCGAAGGCACGTAGAGCGCCTGATTGAGTGCGCTGGCGATGGTGGCGTCGGTGGTGTAGAGCGAGAGCGGGTAGCCGAAGAGCTTCGCAGCCTGCGGGTGGATCAGGTCGAGCGGCTTGCCGTCCAGGTCCTTGTAGTCCTTCAGAACCCAACTGGTGACCTGAGCGCCGCGGTTGGAAAACGCGATGCGGTAGAGATCGTTCTCAACGACGGTGGTGGACTCGGCGCCGGCCTCGACGCTGGGGATGCCGTGGGCAGCGGCCCTGGCTGCGGCGGGCTGCGGCGTGGCCAGGGAAGCGGGGGAGGCTGCGGGCGCGGGCGAGATGGGCGTCTGCTGTGCGGCGATGGGGGGCGTCGAGGACGGCGGCGGTGCGGTCTTCGCCCGGTAAAGCTGGAGACCGAGGACGACGGCCACAAAGACGACCATCATGGCCATCAGCGACCGGCCTTCTTGTCCGCCTTGTTGATTGGGGTTGCTGAACTCTGCCAAGCGAGGTTTCCTATCTGTGGGGTGCTGGAAGTTGCGGCCGGGGACTCCCAGCCTGTTCTCTATGGTAAATGGTCTGGGTTGGTTTGGTCTGCATCGGATTGGTTGCAGCCGGATGAATCCGATTGCAGCCGGTGGGGAATTGCGGGCAAAGCGCGTTCGGGAACGGGATCGAGGCCCCCTTTCCCCCAGGGATGGCAGCGCGCCAGCCTGCACAGCGCGAGCCACGATCCGCGAAACCAACCGAACCGGCTGACCGCGATGGCGGCATACTCCGAGCAGGTGGGCAGGTACAGGCAGCGCGATGGACTGATGGTGTGGAGTATGGGAGAGAGCACTGTTTTATAAACGCGGAATGCAAGGCGTGCAGTGCGGTCGTTCCTCTCCTCTGCATTCGGTCCCATGGCGTCCCATCCGTGTCGATCGGGGTTAAGTCTTTGCCGGTTCGGGCTGGGCCGGGAGTTGCTTCTGCGCGGCCTTCTGGACCGCGCGAAAGACGGCGGCCACCTCGCGTTCCAGGGTTGCGAAGTCGAGATCGAGGACGCTGCGTTTGGGATGAAGCACCAGATCGACCGGGGCTTCGAGCAGCGGAAGCCGCCGCCGCACCGCTTCGCGCATGCGCCGCTTGATGCGGTTGCGATCCACTGCGTTGCCCATGACTTTGCCGACGGTGAGGCCGACGCGCGCGGCCTTCGCGCTGACACCGCGCACCAAAGTACCGTCCGGGCCGAACGCAGGGCGCAGGGCAAAGAAGTAGCTCATCCGATTGGCGAACTGCTTGCGGCTGGCCTTGTACACGCGCTGATAGTCGGCGTGTTTGCGCAAGCGGCTGACGGGCCACTCGGTCTTTGCCTGGGTTGGGAGGGAATGAACCATCTCAGTCACGCTGCGGTTTGCCTTTGCGTTGGCAGGCATTGCTGGACGCCTGGTGGGCCGCGCGGATGGCGAAATTGGCCTAGTTGTCGCGGAAGCCTGCGCTGACGGCGATCTTGTGGCGTCCCTTGGCACGCCGGCGGTTCAACACGGCTGCGCCCGCCTTGGTCTTCATGCGGGTCAGGAACCCGTGGGTCTTTGCGCGGTGGCGGCGATTCGGTTGGAAGGTACGCTTCGGCATTGGGTTCGGCTCCTGCTCAATCTTGTTGAAAGCTGCAACGGCAACAGTCTTTCAGTATACCGGGGTTTCGAGGCGACTGCAAAAAAGTGTCTGGAGGGTGCCGTGGAGAGGAGTAGTTTTGGGTGCCGGAAGTCCCGATCCGAAACAACAGAGAGCATTCTTCACAAGGAATGGTGCAACAAAATTTTTATCTCTCGATCACTTGAAACAGCCCCGGTTTTCCGTGCTACTATCA
>PLOT01000067.1 GCA_003142215.1 Granulicella sp.
AGGCTTCCGCAGAATCTTCTCCCTCTTCGAGAAACTCGATGTCCTCTTCCTCGGCTTCCTCAACTTCGCCCTCGTCATCGAAGCGCTGCGTTAGTGTGAACACGCCCTGGCCTAATCTCCTGGCTGACACGCTGTAGAATCCCTCCATGGACTGGAAATCCCGCCGCATCACCGCGTTGCTGGAAGCCGCACTCATCGAGGACAAGGCCGCCAACGACATTACCACTGACCTCACCATCGACACCGCCCTGCGCGCCACCGCCACCATCATCGCCAAGCAGAGCTGCGTGGTCGCCGGCATCGGATGCATCTCCGCCTTCCTCAGCCTCTACGGCAAGCTCTCCACCAAGCCTGTCAGCCGCTTCGAGGTCGTCAGCCACCCGGAGATCTTCGACGGCGTCCGCGTCAAAAAGGGTCAGGCCATCGCCGTCATCCGCGCCAACGCCGCCAGTATCCTCTCCACCGAGCGCGTCATCCTCAACCTGATGCAGCGCATGAGCGGCATCAGTACGCTGACCAACGAGTATGTCAAGGCCGTTGCTGCGGCGAAGTCCAAGACAAAAATACTCGACACGCGCAAGACTATCCCCGGCCTGCGCGCGCTGGACAAGTACGCCGTCAGTTGCGGCGGCGGCATCAACCACCGCCTCGACCTGCAGGATGGAATCCTCATCAAGAACAACCACATCTCGCTCGGCGGCGGGCTTCCCGCTGTGCTTGCGCGCGCGCTCGCCGGACGCAAGCCGGGACAGATCGTCCAGGTTGAAGTGCGCACCCCGGCCGAGCTCGACCAGGCCATCGCCGGCGGCGCAGAGTCCATCCTGCTCGACAACATGACCCCAAAAGAGGTGAAGAAGGCCGTCAAGCTGGTGCATAAAGACCTGCCCAAGGCCACCATCGAGGCCTCCGGCAGCGTGACCCTCAAGACCGTCCGCAACTACGCCAAAACCGGAGTCGACTTCATCTCCGTCGGCGCGCTCACCCACTCCGCCACCGCCATAGACCTCAGCATGAAGATCACCGCCGACCTCCTCTGATGCCTGCGACCGGCCCCTTCGACCTCCGTGCATTCGACCTCCGTGCAGTGGAGCATGCCATCGCCAATACTGAATTCGCTGGTCACCTACAGCACTTCGCTACAGTTGCCTCCACCAACGACCTCGCCCTCGATGCGGCCAAGGCAGGCGCGCGTCACGGTGTCTGGATCGCCGACGAGCAGACCGCCGGCCGTGGCCGCGGCAACCACGCGTGGCACTCCGCACCCGGCGACGGCCTCTACATGACCGCCCTCGTCGCGCCCCCAATCCCCGTGCAGAGCGCGCTCGGCCTCTCGTTCACCACCGCCATCGCCGTGCAGTCGGCCATTGCGTCGGTTGCAGGATTCAGCATTCGCGACCAGATCGACATTCGCTGGCCCAACGACCTCCTCCTCACCGGAAAAGAGGGAATAGCCCGCAAGTGCGGCGGCATCCTTATCGACACCGTATCCAACCACGCCACGTCGTCCGCGCCCGCAACCCTCCGCTACGCCGTCATCGGTATCGGCATCAACGTCAACCACGTCATCTTTCCGCCCGAACTCGACCCCATCGCCACATCCCTCCGCCGCGAACAGCCCAATCCATCGCAGCCCCTCCGCCGCGAGCCGCTCACCGCCGCCATCCTCCTTGCCCTCGACGATGAAATCCGCCGCCTCACCTCGAACCTCGAACCTCGAACCTCGGACCTCACCCAATTCAGCTCCTGGATCTCCGGCAAGCGCGTCCGAGTCGAGGCGCGCGACCCCACTCCCAACGATCCGGCCCCCGGCGGATATACTGGCACTACCGCCGGACTCGATCCCAGCGGCTTTCTCCTCGTCCATGGAGACGACGGCCAGTTCCACACCGTCCTCTCCGGGGGCCTCCGCGAACCCTGAGTTTGTTGTCATTTCGCAGTTTGGTTTGTCATTCCGTAGTTTCGTTTGTCATTCCGTAGCGCAGCGAAGGAATCTGCTTCTCCTCGAACCTCAAACCTCGAACCTCGAACCTCGAACCTCAAACCTCAAACCTATGCTCTTAGCCATCGATGTAGGCAACACCAATACGGTCCTCGGTCTCTATAGTCTGGCCACGCCACACGCCCCCGCCACTCTGCTCGCCGACTGGCGCATCACCACGCATCGCAATCCCACCATCGACGAGCTTGGCATCCTCTTCCGCGATCTTTTCACCCTGCGCTCGATGGACATAGCGCAGATCACCGGCATCATCATCTCTTCGGTCGTCCCGCCGCTCGACTCCACCATGCGCCGCGCCGCCGAGCTTTATTGCGGCGTCAAGCCCATCTTCGTCGAACCCGGAATCCGCACCGGCCTGCCCATCCTCACCGACAACCCCGCCGAGGTCGGTGCCGACCGCATCGTCAACTGCGTCGCCGCATACGAGTTCTTCAAAGATCCGGCAAACTTCAAAGACCCGCTCCCACCCAGGGATTCCCCCCAACGCCATCCGCCAGTCATCGTCGTCGATTTCGGTACTGCCACCACCTTCGACGCCATCTCCGCCAAGGGCGAGTTCCTCGGCGGAGCCATCGCCCCTGGCCTCGGCATCTCCGCCGACGCGCTCTTCACTCGCGCCGCCCGCCTGCCCCGCATCGACATCCGCAGACCCGCCAAAGTCATCGGCACCGGCACCGTCGATAACCTCCAGATCGGCCTTTACTACGGCTACATCGGCCTGGTCGACGGCATCCTCGAACGCATGATCGCCGAGCTGGGGCCAGACACCCGCACCATCGCCACCGGAGGCCTGGCCCGCCTCATCGCCACCGGCTCCAAATTCATCCGCCAGGTCGACGAACGCCTCACCCTCACCGGCCTCCGCCTCATCTACGAGCGCAACCAGGACCACCACGACCGCACCCGTCCCCCAAAGCCCCACCACGACTGACTTCGCCGCAGCGAGGTGTGGCTTATGAACTACTTCAACTACTTCACCGAGATCGAAGAGCGCTTCCAGCAGCGACGAGGCTCGCTGCTCATGCTATCCACGCTCGACTGGGCGCTGATCGAGACCTGGCGCGAAGCTGGCGTTCCGCTCGAAGCCGTTCTGCGCGGCATCGACGCCGCCTTCGACAACCGTGACAAGCAGCGCGCCCACCTCGGCAACCGCCGCCAGCGCGAGATCAACGGTCTCGCTTGGTGCTACAACGCTGTCATCAAAGCCGTCGAGCAATCCCGTGAGGCCGCCATCGGTGCCGCACCAGCCGAAGCCGCCGAACCACGCGAGTCCGGCTTCGAATCCGCCCGCATCGCCCGCTATCTGGAACGCAACGCCGACCTCCTCGACAAAGCTGCCACCAATCTCCCCTCGCCCGCCAGCACCGCTGCCATCGGAGCCGCCACCCGCCTCCGCGAACTCGCCACCCCTTTGTTGTCATCCCGCAGCGTAGCGGAGGGATCTGCTTCTCCCTCGAACCTCGAACCTAGTACCTCGAACCTTGAAGCTCTCGACCGCACCCTCACCGTCCTCGAAGAGAAGCTCTTCGCCGCGCTCCTCACCGCCGCACCCGAGGCCCAACTCGTCGCCCTGCGCGAACAGGCCGCCCGCGAACTGGCCCCCTACCGCGGCAAGATGCAGGCCGTTCAGATCAAGCAGGTCCAGCAGCAATTCTTGCAGAAGCGCCTGCTCGAAGCCCACTCGCTGCCCCGCCTCAGCCTCTTCTACATGCCCCACGAGTGACGTGGCAATTGGCTCATACCTCATACCTCACAGCTCATAGCAGGTCAGAAAACGCACTTAGACTCACCTGAATTTCTCATGGAAAAAAAGCGAAGGGGCTGTCCTAGATAATCAATTCAAAGGGTCTTTTGAACTGGGATGGCGCGGATGCGAAAGAGTCGTCTGAGTTGGTTGCAGCAGCGGCGGTTGATCGAGCATTTTGTGGCCGGAACGACGGCGCGCACGGCGGCGGGTCTGATGGGCGTCAACAAGAGTACGGCGGCATTTTACTTTCATCGGTTGCGCGAGATCATCGCTCTGGAGACCGAGGACCGGGCACCGCTGTTCGGCGAGATCGAGGCCGATGAGAGCTACTTTGGCGGTCATCGCAAGGGCAAGCGTGGACGCGGAGCGGCGGGCAAGGTTCCCGTGTTTGGCCTGTTAAAACGCGGGGGAAAGGTCTATGCTCGGGTGATTCCGGACGTACGCAGCAAGACCCTGAAAAACATCATCGACGATAAGGTGGTGCCCGACAGCATCGTCTACTCCGACACCTTCAGCTCCTGCAACGTGCTGGATGTCTCGGCGTTCCAGCACTGCCGCATCAACCACTCCGAGCTGTTCGCCGACCGCAAGAACCACATCAACGGAATCGAGAACTTCTGGAACCAGGCCAAGCGCCATCTGCGCCGATTCAACGGCGTCCCTACAGCCCACTTTCCTCTCTTCCTGAGAGAATGCGAGTGGAGATTCAACACACCCCACCCAAAGGAACAGCAAACACAACTGCTCCAATGGGTTACACTTCACCTAAAATAATTATCTAGGACAGCCCCAA
>PLOT01000236.1:0-589 GCA_003142215.1 Granulicella sp.
CACCCTTGCAGCCCGGCAATCCCACCTACTGACTCCCGCCAGCCGTCCCGCTCTCATTCTTCAGAATCGCGTCCACGTTGTTCTTGTCCACCAGCGTCACCCCGGTATCGATAAACGCCGGAAACGGAGCATTCGGGTCCAGCGCGTAGTCTTGCGCCAGAGGTTTCACCGGATAGTGATACACATCGTCCAGCTCCTTCAGCCCCAGCAACCCCATGGTGAACGGCTTCTGCGCAATGGTTGAGTCGATCGTCCCATCCTTCACCAGGTTCAACGTGGCCACATCCACATCCATTGCCACCAGCAGGGTTCCCGCAGTCCCTGCTCCTGCCCGTTTGAAGGCCTCGCCAACGTCCTTTCCCGACGTGGACTCCAGGCAAACCACCGCACCGATCTTCGCCGTCCCCGTCCGCGCCAGATACTGCTGCGCCTGGTCCATGGCCAGGCCAGAGTCGCCCTTCATGTCGAACACGTCCGCCACCTTGATCCCCGGAAACTCCAAAAACGCATCCTTATAGCCCTTCAGCCGCTCCTCCAGGTTCGGCTGCCCCGCGATCGTAAAGAAAACCACATTGCCCTTGCCCTTCAA
>PLOT01000236.1:605-10046 GCA_003142215.1 Granulicella sp.
GGCCGCATCAGCGCCTCATTGCCCACCTGCACCAGTATCCCCGATGGCTTCAACGCCACCGTTTCCCGAAATGCTGCCGCCTCGGCCTGCGGATCGAACCCATCGGGCCCACGCATATCCACCGTCACTCCATACTCATCCGCGGCCTTCTGAAAACCAGCCCACGCCGACTGCCAGTACGAATGCTTGACGCTTGTAGCAACCAGGTAAAAGCGTTCGCTCTTGCTGTGCCGCTCACATGCAACCAGCAGTGTCAATACTCCCATCAACAGTGCGCAACCAATCCGCTTCGTCAAAATGTTCATCGTCACCCTCCAGAAAGTTCTGCCCTCCTGCCCATCGTACCAACGCCAAGCCTGGCAGCAACGCAGAATATCATTCCCGCGAAGGCCAGATTTTACTCTTGCCGCAACCGCCCTGGCTTGAAATTTCAACACACGATAGACCGTTCGGCGCAGCATCTGCATGGCAGGGTGAGTGGCCCGCATGAACGCGGTACGTTCCGGCTAAGCCAATCGTAACCAGCCTATGATAGAACGTAGCGGGCGGTTCAGGCCGTCCCCAAGGAGCTTCATGAGCAGCATCGCCACATCCACCACCCCCAGCCTCAAGATCGCAGTCCCCGCACCCTTCGACGCCGCCGCCTTTGCCACACGCACGCTCTCCTCGCCCGCCGCGCTCGCCGCCGTCCTCGACCACACCCTGCTCAAGCCCGAAGCCACCCGCGCACAGGTCATCCGCCTCTGCCACGAGGCCGCCGAGCACCGCTTCGCCTGCGCCATGGTCAACCCCGCATGGGTCTCCTGCGCCGTCGAAACTCTTGCCGGAACCTCCATCCCGGTCGGCGTCGTCATTGGCTTTCCCCTCGGCGCGTCGCTCGCAGCCAGCAAGCGCGATGAGGCCGCCCGCGTCCTCAAGCTCGGAGCCCACGACCTCGACATGGTGCTCAACATCGGCCTCCTCAAGTCCGCCACCAAGCAGGACTACGAAGCCATCAAGCACGAGATTCGCGCCGTCGTCGAGTTCGCCCACGCAGCCGGGGCCATCGTCAAGGTCATCCTCGAAACCTGCCTCCTCACCTTCGAGGAAAAGCTCCGCGCCTCCGAACTCTCCCTCGCCGCCGGCGCCGACTTCATCAAGACCTCCACCGGCTTTTCCACCGGCGGAGCCACCGTCGACGACATCGCCCTCATGCGCGGCGTAGTCGGTGCCCGTGCCGGAGTCAAGGCCTCGGGCGGCATCCGCTCGCTCGCCGACGCCAGCGCCATGCTGCACGCCGGGGCCACCCGCATCGGTGCCTCCGCCAGCGTAAAAATCCTCGCCGAACTCGCCGCCAAATCCGCCTGAAGCCACTCGCTCGCCGAACTCGCATCTTGCCTCCGCCCACTCCCTGCGCCTATCATCTCCGGCATGTCCACATCCCGGTTTACCCGTCGCCGCCTCCTTCAGTCCGCCCTCGCCGCCGCACCCGCCGCGGCCCTCGCCTCCCGGTTCTCGGCACACCGTCTCCTCGCCCAAGCCGATCCCGTCGCCGCTCTCGAAGCGCAGGTCCACATCGCGCCCGGCCCATTCAAGCCCACATGGGAGTCGCTCGTCGCCTGCACCACGCCCGACTGGTTCCGCGACGCCAAGTTCGGCATATGGAACCACTGGTCCGCGCAGTGCGTCCCCGAACAGGGCGACTGGTATGCCCGCAACATGTACATTCAGGGCAGCCGCCAGTACAACTACCAAGTCAAGACCTACGGCCATCCCTCCAAGTTCGGCTTCATGCAGTTCGACAACCTCTGGAAGGCCGAGAACTGGAAGCCCGAAGAGTTGATGAATCTCTACGTCGCCGCCGGCGCAAAGTACTTCACCGCCCTCGCCAACCACCACGACAACTTCGACGCCTACAACTCCCGCTTCCACAACTGGAACTCCGTCAAGCTCGGCCCCAAGAAGGACATCGTCGGCATCTACGGCAAGCTCGCCAAACAGCATGGCCTCCGCTTCGCCGTCACCAACCACTCCTCCCACGCATGGAACTGGTTGCAGGTCGCCTACGACTACGACCCCGAGGGCCCGCTCCAGGGCGTCCGCTACGACGCCTACACCCTCACCAAGGCCGACGGCAAGGGCAAGTGGTGGGAGGGCTTCGACCCGCAGGAACTCTACACCGGGCGCCATGAGGTCATGCCCGACGGCATCACCACCATCGCCGACGCCAACAAGTTCCACGCCGCCAACGACGCCCGCTTCGGCGAGATCATTCCCCCCATGGACCCCCAGTTCGCCTACAACTGGTTCCTGCGCTGCCAGGACCTGGTCGACAGCTACAAGCCCGACCTCCTCTACTTCGACGACTCCGAGCTTCCTCTCGGCCAGTTCGGTCTCGACATCGCCGCCCACTACTACAACTCCAGCGTGCGCGACAAGGGCAAGGTGGACGTCGTCCTCACCGGCAAGGACCAGAAGCCCGAGCACGTCGGCGCATTCACCCTCGACATCGAGCGCGGCAAGACCAACGGCATCCAGCCGCAACCCTGGCAGACCGACACCTGCATCGGCAACTGGCACTACGACATCTCCCTCTTCCAGAACCACAAGTACAAGACGCCCATCTCCGTCATCCATAGCTTGATCGACATCGTCAGCAAGAACGGCAACCTCATGCTCAACATCCCGGTCAAGGGCGACGGCACCATCGACGCCGACGAGCGCGCCTTCCTCGAGGCCATCGCCACCTGGATTCCCAAGCACGGCGAGGCCATCTACGGCACGCGTCCCTTCGTCGTCTTCGGCGAAGGCCCGCCCGATGTCGTCTCCGGCCGCTTCAACGAGAAGACCCAGCGCGCCTACACCTCCGAAGACATCCGCTTCACCCGCAAGGGGGACACGGTCTACGCCTTCGCCTTCGTCTGGCCCGCCAACGGCAAGATCCTCATCAAGACCCTCGCCCGCGACGCGTCCGCCCTCCCCAAGCCCATCCAGCGCGTAGACCTCATCGGCGCAGGCTCGCTCACCTTCACCCAGGACGCCACCGGACTCACCCTCAACCTCCCAGACAAGGCCCCCAACCCCTACGCCTACGCCTTCATCCTCCGCACCTAAATGTCGTGTCACAAAATCGGGTGCCCCATTCATCGCAGCATCATCGCGATGAGTGGGGCTTTTGCATTTCGGAGGGAGCGTGGGGCTTCAGCCCCACGAATAGCGGCATATAGAAGGAAGGGCTTCAGCCCCGGGCCTTCCCCTAACCCCAACCCGTCATCCTCTCCGAATTCTTTTTTATGAGAATGTGTAAGAAAGTCGCACCGTCAACGACTACCTTATGCAGGAGAGAATCCGAACGATGCTCGTACCGGACAAATTATCTGACGACCTGTACCAGGAAGCGATACTGGCGCATGGCCCCGCACTCGACCGTCTCGCACGGGCCTATGAGGCGAATTCGGAAGATCGCCGTGACCTGCTCCAGGAGATTCACCTCGCCCTGTGGCGCAGCTTTGCTGGCTTCGATGCCCGCTGTTCGCTGCGGACCTGGGTCTATCGCGTAGCGCATAATACGGCGGCTTCGCACATCCTGCGCAGCCGCAGAGCAAAGTCGAACACGCTCGTCAGCCTTGAAGAGATCGAAGAGCAGGGTGGAATTGCGGCCAAAGACGATGCCAATCATTCGGTCGATCGAAGCCTCCTACTGGAGCAGCTATTCGCGTTGATTCAACGCCTGAATCCGCTCGACCGGCAGGTGATTCTTCTCTATCTCGAAGGGATGGATGCTGCTTTCATCGCAGAAGTGACCGGCATCTCTTCCGGCTACGTGGCAACAAAAATTCACCGCGTCAAGGCGATTCTCGCCGAACGTTTCCGCAATGGAGGAAGTCATGGCCAACCATAGCCCTCACGACCAGTTATGCAGCCTTTGGCAGTGCCAAACTGTCGTGCCATTCCAGATGTCGCCCGAGGAATTGCGACAGAAGATGAAGCAGTTGAACAGGAAGCTTCTGATGCGCGATTTGATTGTGTACGTCATTTGCCTTGGCGAGACCGTTTGGTTTACGTACTGCATTCTTACACTCCGCGCACCGGCAACACTAAAAATCGGGTTCTTTCTCGTCATCCTTGCTATGGGATTTGTTGCAGGCCAGATCTGGCTCGACCGGAACAACAGGAAAGAATCTCGCACGACGGCTGCGGCGTTAGGAAAAACCGGCTCCGTGGATTTCTACAGGGTCGAACTCGTGCGTCAACGGAACTTTCATCGAGGCGTATGGTTCTGGTCGCGCATGATAGCCCTGCTTCCCGGGCTTCTCGTTTGTGGCATCTGGGGTATTGTTCGGTACCCAACACATCCAATAGGATATGTGCTAACAGCCGCGACCCTCATTATTAGTGCATGGGCAGTCTGGCTGAACTGGAAGGCATCCCTCAGCTATCAACGTCAAATCGATGCCCTTGACGCACTCAAGCAAGCGCCCGAATAATTTGTATTGTCATTTCGCCGGGTGCACCAGCTCTCGTTTCTGAGACCTGGGTTAGCGGGTGCCCCATCTTCGCGACAGTCTCATCGTCGCTAAGGTGGGGTGCCTTTTTTGTTTGTCATTCCGCAGCGCAGCGAAGGAATCTGCTTCTGTTTTAGTTTGTCATTCCCGCAGCCGTGCTACCCCTCTTCCGCGCGTTACACTGGTAGGCGCATGTCCACCCAACTCATCCGCCCCGCGCGCTCCCTGCAAGGCTCGCTCACCGTCCCCGGCGACAAGTCCATCTCGCATCGCTACGCCATGCTCGCCGGCCTCGCTGAAGGCACCACCCGCCTCGCCAACTTCTCCACCGGGGCCGACCCCCACTCCTCGCTCGCCTGCATGGAATCCCTCGGCGCTCGCATCCTCCGCAACCCAGACAACTCCATCGAAATCACCGGCGTCGCCGGCTCCTTCCGCCAGCCCGCCGCGCCCCTCGACTGCGGCAACTCCGGCTCCACCATGCGCATGTTGTCCGGCCTCATCGCCTCCCACCCGCACACCTTCACCCTCATCGGCGACCCCTCCCTCACCCTCCGTCCAATGGATCGCATCCGCAATCCCCTCACACAGATGGGAGCGAAAATTGATCTAGCCCGTCTCGAAGGAGGCCAGCAGGGACACGCGCCCATCACCATTCACGGCACTACCCTCCACGCCATCGACTTCACCACACCCATCCCCTCCGCCCAGGTCAAAACCGCCGTCCTCTTCGCCGGCCTGCAAGCCGAAGGCGTCACCAGCCTCAGCGAATCCATCCTCACCCGCGACCACACCGAGCACGCCCTGCTCGCCTTCGGCGCAACCCTCACTCGAACCTACGCCCGCGTCCCGAACCAACCCGCCCGCCTCTCCATCCCCGGCGGCCAGCGTCTCCATGCCATCGACGCCACCGTCCCCGGAGACATCTCCGCCGCCGCCTTCTTCCTCTGCGCCGCCCTCCTCTTCCCAGACTCCAACCTCGTCCTCGACTCCCTCGGCATGAACCCCACCCGCGCCGCCCTGCTCGACGTAATCGCCGCACTCGGCGGCCGCATCAAAATCCTCACTGTCGAAGAGCGTCACGGCGAGCTCATCGGCACAATCCAGGTCAACTCCGCGCCAACCGCAGCCGCCGCCACTCCCTTCCTCATCAGCGGAGACCTCACCGCGCAGCTCATCGACGAGCTTCCCGTCCTCGCCGCCATCGCCCCCTACACCGCCAATGGCCTCATTATTCGCGACGCCCAGGAACTCCGCGTCAAGGAGTCCGACCGCATCAGTCTGGTCGCAAAAAACCTCCACGCCATGGGAGCCTCCTTCACCGAGAACCCCGACGGCCTCGAAATCCCCGGCAATCAAACCCTCCACGGCGCATCCATCGACTCCGGCTCCGACCATCGCATCGCCATGGCTTTCGCCATCGCCGCTCTGCGCGCCACCGGCGACAGCGAGATCCACGGAGCCGAAGCCGCCGCCATCTCCTTCCCCGAGTTCTTCACCTCGCTCGAAGCCCTCGCCCAGCGATAAAGGGCACCCTCATCCCCGAAGATCAGCCGCCGCGCCCGCCGGATAATGGGCAACCAGATCATCGAGCGCCCGCGTCACCTCATCCACGCTGACCTCGTCGATCACATACTCCGGCGTGGCCTCTGCCATCTCTGCGTTCTTCAGAATCCGGTACCGCGGATCGCCCACCGGAAGCCACTCGATCGGTGGCGACCAAGCCGGTGCGATGATCGCCATTGGCAGTCCCACCGTCCGTCCCAGGTGCAGAATCCCAGTGTCCAGCGTTAGCCCCACGCGACATTGACTCAACAAAGCACAAAGCTGCAGCAGCGAGGTCTTGCCTGACACGCTGATTGTCGATTCTCCCAGCCCGGCCCGAAGCGCATCAATCGCCTCAGACTCCACCGCCGTCCCCACAAAGACGATCTTAGCCCCATGCCTCTCGATCATATGTCTCGCCGCCGCCTGAAACCGTTCCGGCCGCCAGCTCTTGCGTTGGGTCGGGCTGGTCTGGGTGACGAAGACGGCCAACATCTGCCCCTCCCGCAGCCCGCCGTCGGCCAGTATTCTGCGCGCCCAGTTCCTCTCGGACTCGCCGGCAAAACTCTGCGGCTCGAAGTGACGGAAGGGAGAGCCAAAGGCCTCGACGATTCTCAGGTTGTTGTCGATCATGCTTCTCTGCGGGTCGTTCTGCACCACCGAGCGATAGATCTCCGGCACCTCGCTAAAGCCCACCCGCGCGCCTGCGCCGCACATCAGCGCTGCAATTCCGATCCGTGTCCGCTCATTCCCTTTCGTCGTCAGCGCAACAAACCGCTCCCCGCCGAAGGGCATCTGTCGTCGCAACGACCGGATCGCACCACCAATATCCGTCAGCGGGCTTGGTGTCTCGATCAGCCACTCCACCCCCGGATTGTTCCTGAAGAGTTCCAGCGCCATTCCGCTGGCAGCCACCGCAATCCTGCACTCTGGTACGGCCGCTCGAAGCGCCGGAATCATCGGCGTGGCATGAACGGCCGTCCCCAACGCCGTCGGATACTGTAACAGCAGGAAGTTCCTTGTCCCTGCCAGCGGCTTGCGAGCAGAAGCACGCAGCATCTTCTCCGCCGCGGCCAAGCCTGAAAAAATCGCTGTCTTTGCCATTCCTGCCACAGGGTTCCTCTGCTCCGCCCGATTCTCTTTTGACCTTTGAATTGTAACGATTTTCCGCGCCATCATTCTGCTAGCATTGCAGACACATCCCATGCAGATCATTCAGGCCGTCTTTGGCGTCTTCCATCATTTTGAGCTTGCGCACCAGCTCCATCAGCGCAACCATCTGCGCCGCATCTACTCCACCTGGCCCTGGGCGCGGCTCAAGCGCGAAGGTCTGCCGCGCGAGTTCGTCCGTTGTTTTCCCCTCCTCCATACCACAGACTATCTCCTCTCCCGCAGCCGCTTCTACCCGCGCGCCGTATCTTCCACCATCGCCTCCTGGAACGCCCGCAGCTTCGACCGCTGGACCCACCACTTCATCGAGCCCTGCGACGCTCTCATCGCCATCTCCGGCGCCGGCCTCACCACCGGCCCGCTGGTCCAGTCGCGCGGCGGCAAGTTCATCTGCGACCGCGGCTCAACCCACCAGCGATTCCAGTTTGAAGTCATGGCCGAGGAGCATCGCCGCTGGCGCGTCCCCTACACCGCTCCGCCCGACCACATCGTCCGCCGCGAAGAGGCCATCTACGCCCTCGCCGACGCCATCACCGTCCCCTCCAACGTAGCCCGCCGCTCCTTCCTTGCCATGGGTGTCCCCGCGGAAAAAGTCCACGTCATCCCCTACGGCGTCCGCCTCGACCGCTTCGTTCCCACCGAACCACCCCCCACCGATTCCTTCGAGGTCCTCTTCGCCGGCCAGATCAGCCTGCGCAAGGGCATCCCTTACCTCCTCCAAGCCTTCGCCCGCCTGCGCCATCCGCGCAAACACCTCACCCTTGCCGGCAGCGTGCAGCACGACCTCCGCCCGCTCCTCGCAACCCTCCCCACCGAGAATGTAACCTTTATCGGATCAATTCCCCAGCCCGAGCTCGCCCGCCTCATGTCGCGCAGCCACGTCCTCGTCCTTCCCAGCGTCGAGGAGGGCCTCGCCCTCGTCCAGGGCCAGGCCATGGCCTGCGGATGCCCCGTCGTCGCCACCGCTGCCACCGGCGCCGAAGACCTCTTCACCGACGGAGTCGAAGGCTTCATCCTCCCCAACCGCGACCCCGACGCCCTCGCCCTCCGCCTCCAGCAGCTCGCCGACGCCCCCGCCCTCCGCCAGCAATTCTCCGCCGCGGCCCTCGCCCGCGTCCACCACCTCGGCGGATGGGACCGCTACGGCGACCAGTGGGACCGCCTTCTCCACTCCCTCACCGGAATTCCCAAAGACCCCACCGAACTTCTCTGAGTCCCATCTATGTCTGCTGCTGTCTTTTAAGGGTTCACGCGCAGCGTCGAGAACGGTGCGAAGCACTACATCTTGTACCGCCCCATGTCGTCGTCGCCCAGGTTCTCCAGCCAGCGCCGCATCTCTTCCCCACTCGCATTCTGCGGCCCCTCGGCCACCTGCTTCGCGTTGTCCATCACAGCGCGGCTGGCATAGACGGGGCAGTCCCACCGCAGCGCCAGCGCAATCGCATCCGACGGCCGCGCGTCGATCGCCACCATCTCGCCGTCCTGTTCCAGCCAGATCACCGCCAGAAACGTGTCGTCTTTCAGCTCCGATACCACCACCTTCTGCACCACCGCATTCAACCCCCTCGCCATATTGCGCATCAGGTCATGCGTCATCGGCCGCGGAGTCGCCGTCTTCTCCAACTCCAGCGCAATCGCGTTCGCCTCGAAGATTCCCACCCAGATCGGCAGCACCGCGTCGCTCGCCACATCCTTCAGCACCACAATCGGCATGTTGGTCAGCGGATCGATCATCAGCCCGCGAATCTGTACCTCCACCTCGACCATCGCCGCCACCGCCGCATCCCCGCGTGTACTCGCAATCTTCATCCGCCCACCTCCATCAACCAGTCTTCCTCAACCCGTCACAGCCTCACCCACCAAACTATTGGGAAACGTCTCCGTAATCCTCACCATTCTGTAACTCCCCATCGCCGGAAGTATAGGCTGCTTCACCGTAAAGTTCACCGTCTTGTTCTGGGAGCTGCGACCCACCACCTGTCCGCGCGCCGCGTTGTGCCCCTCCACCATCACCTCCATCACCTCGCCCAGGTGCCGCGCGTAGCTCTTCCGCTGGACCTCCCGCTGCCGCTCCATCAGCATCTGCAGCCGCCGCGACTTCTCCTCCTCCGCAATCGAGTCCGCCATCGCAATCGCCGGAGTATTCGGCCGCGGCGAGTATTTAAAACAGAAAACCGCGTCGTACCCAACCTCTTTCAGCAGCGTCGCCGTCTCCTCCAGCTCCGCCTCCGTCTCCCCTGGG
>PLOT01000176.1 GCA_003142215.1 Granulicella sp.
GTGATCTGCCGCGTGTTCTTCACACTGCGGATGCGGCGCCGGAGATCGAGTACATTCGCCATGGTTTACTTTGCCGCCGCCAGCTCTTTCTCGCTCGCTTCGCGTTTGTCTTTCAGATTCGCCAGAAACGATGTTTTGTAATCCTTCACCGCCGCCGTCAGCCGCGTCTTGATGTCGTCGTCCAGCGCCTTCTTGGTCGCAATGTCGGTCAGTACCGCGGGCGCGGAGTTTTCCAGATAGGGATAGAAGCCGTCCTCGAAGGCGCGCAGGTCGGCGACCTCAACGTCGTCCAGCAGGCCGTTCACTCCGGCAAAGAGAATCGCAACCTGCTTCTCCACCGTCAGCGGCTGGAACTGCGGCTGCTTCAGCAACTCGGTGAGCCGCGCGCCGCGGTTCAACTGCTGCAGCGTGACCTTGTCCAGGTCGGAGCCGAACTGCGAGAACGCCGCCAGCTCGCGGTACTGCGCCAGGTCCAGCTTCAACGTCGAACCCACCTGCTTGGTGGCCTTGATCGCCGCGGCAAATCCCACGCGCGAGACCGAGAGTCCCACGTTCACCGCCGGACGCACGCCGGAGTTGAAGAGATCGGTCTCAAGGAATATCTGTCCGTCCGTAATCGAAATCACGTTGGTCGGAATGTACGCCGAAACGTCGCCCGCCTGCGTCTCGATGATCGGCAGCGCGGTCAGGCTTCCCCCGCCCAGCTTGTCGGAGAGCTTCGAAGCCCGCTCCAGAAGGCGCGAGTGCAGGTAGAAGACATCGCCGGGATACGCCTCGCGGCCCGGCGGACGCCGCAGCAACAATGAAATCTCGCGGTAGCTCACCGCATGTTTTGAAAGGTCGTCGTAGATCACCAGCGCGTGCCGCGCCGAGTCGCGGAAGAACTCACCCATCGCACACGCCGCGAACGGAGCGAGATACTGCATCGGCGCGGGCTCGGACGCGGTCGCCGCAACGATGATCGTATACGCCATCGCGCCATGCTCTTCCAGCGTCTTCACAAGCTGCGCCACCGAAGACCGCTTCTGCCCGATCGCGCAGTAGATGCAGATCAAATTCTTTCCCGCCGAGTTGATGATGGTGTCCAGCGCGATCGCGGTCTTGCCCGTCTGACGGTCGCCGATCAGCAGTTCGCGCTGCCCGCGTCCGATCGGGATCATCGTATCGATCGCCTTGATCCCCGTCGCCATCGCCTCGCGCACGCCTTGGCGATCGACCACGCCCGGAGCAATGCGCTCCATCGGCAGCCGATGCTCGGTGACGATAGGTCCCTTGTCGTCGATCGGCGCGCCAAGCGCATCGACCACGCGTCCGATCAGCGCATCGCCCACCGGCACCGACATGATCGTGCCCGTGCGCTTCACCTCGTCGCCTTCTTTGATCTGCGTGTAGTCGCCCATCAGCACGGCGCCCACCTCGGACTCATCCAGGTTCATCGCCAAACCGGCCACGCCATGGGGGAACTCGATCAGTTCGCCCGCCATCACCTTGTCCAGCCCATGCACGCGCGCGATTCCGTCGCCCAGCGAGATCACCGTCCCGACCTGGTCCACCTGGATCTTCTGTTCGTAGTTCTCAATCTGCTGACGAAGCAGCTCGGTTATCTCGTCCGCGTTGATCTTTGCCATGTCTTCCTTGCCCTCAATCCAGCGCTGTATCCCGCTTTCAATCTCAACTCAAATCCTGCGTCCTGCGAAACTCCGAACACCCCATACAATCCTTGCAATCCTATGCGTTCACCAGCCTCTGCTTGAGCTGCTGCAACTGCGCGCGCACCGATCCGTCGTAGACCGTCGATCCGATCTCCACCACCGCCCCGCCCAGCAGCGAGGCGTCCTCCGCGTATCTGGCGCGAACACGCGCACCGGCCAGCTTGGCGATCTGCTCCTCCAACTGCGCGCGGTCCTCCGCGTTCAGCGGGTGCGCGCTGGTGATCCGCGCCTCGGTTGCGCCCGCGTGCTCGTCCACCACCTGCTTGTACTCGGCGAGAATCTCGTCCAACTCAGCCAGGCGATGGTGCTCCAGAATGACCGCGATAAAGTTGCGCACCTGGGGGAACATTGCGATGCGCGCCGCAATTCCATCCAGAACCTTCAGCTTTCCGGCCATCTCAATCGAGGGATTTTCCAGCACCTCGCGCAGCTCGCTGCTTGCCGCCAGCGTCTGGGAAAAATCGTACATCTGCTGCTGCGCCACATCCGCATCCAGCCGCGCCGACTCAGCAACCTCGGCAAAGGCGCGTGCATATCGTGGAGCGGAACTGGCCATCAGTTCTGTCCCTTCTTCGAATCGCCGCCCGTAAGCCGCTCGGCGAAACCCTGCACCAGAAGCCGGTCCGTCTCCGCCGACACCACCAGCTTATGCGCCGCCTGTTCAATCGCCAGCCCAGCCGCGTACTGCTGCAGTTGTTTCTGCGCGTGGCTGGTCGCGGCCGTTATCTCCTGCTCCGCAGCCGCCAGAATCTTGACCTTCTGGTCCTCGACGGTTGCCTTGATGCGCTGCTCCGCCCTGGCCGAATCCTGCACCGCCAGCACGCGCATCGCGGCGATTTCGCCGTCCAGCTTGCCCAGCCGTTCTTCCACGCCACTCAGCCGCGCACGCGCCTCCTCGGTCGCAGTCCGCGCGTCCACCAAATTCTTCTGGATCGTTGTATTCCGGTCGCGAATGATCTTCGGTATAGGATCAATCTGCATAAAAGGCAGGCCTATTTTCATCAGTGCCCAAGTAATGCCCACCGCAAGCAGCACGAAATTCGATATTTCAAACGCCTTCTCCGACTGCTCAGGGTTCAGTCCCAGCTTCTTGCCCAGAGCCACTACGTGATCCGACTTGCGATACTGGTCGTCCTCGTTCTGCTCCGGCTGGTTCTTCTCCGGCGACTGCACATCGGAGGCGCTCGTCTGCGCAGCACCAGTGGTTGCCTGGGCCCGCACCCGTGTCTCACGCAGATGCAATCCAATCCCCAGCACCAACGCCAGCGTCAACCCACCCAGCACGCTCCGCCGCAATAAACTCTTCACTGCACAGCCTCCGGTAGAGTCCCGGCCGGCATCACCGCTCGCACAATCTGTTCGCTCAACTCCGCACTCATCCCTTCGATCTGCAGTTGCGCGATGGCCACGCTCTGTTCAATCTCGCCTTTCGCCGCCTTCACCTTCTCCGCGGTCGCCGCGCGCGCCGCCGCCAAAACCTGGTCGCGCTCTGCGCTCCACAGCTTCAACCTATCCTCGCGCTCGGCAAGAATCTCCGCCCTGGCCCTGCGCAGACTGTCTTCATACTCCGCCGTCTTGGCCTCGGCCGCGGAGATCGCACCTCTCGCCTGCTCCACCGCTCCGCTTGTCCGCGCGCGCCGTTCGGCCAGCACGCGGTCCAGAGGACGCCGGACAAGCAAGCCATAGGCAACAACCAGTAGCAGGAACAGAACCATCGTCGGCACAGAGCCGAGCACAAGTCCACCGAGTTGACTCAGTATTTCATCCATGATTGAAACAGGCGCAGGGATGCAAAACCCCTTTGAAACGCATGGAAGGACGCGGCCTTGCATGTGTTGAATACAACTATTTCTAACAAAGCGCGGATGCGAGTGTCAAACCTTCTTCGAGCGATAATCGGACAGGCTATGCGGTATCCGCGCAAAATCGCCCGCGTTTTACACCCCCGAAAATAGCCTTTGACAATCGCGCAAAGAAGCCTAAACTTTAAATACCACCAAGACCCTATGTCCTGGGTCGTACAGGTCGCGTGCACTGGGGACACCACCTCCGCTCCCCGACAGGCGGCCTGTTCTGTTTAACCCCGCCTTCGCTGCCCACGGATCGCAACTCACAACCTGCAACTCACCGTGCAACCGCTTCAATTCTTCTCGCGAAAACGCCGATAGCGGTCGATCAGCGACGCGGGGCCACGCGCTGTAAGAAACACCAGGTTCCCCTCGAAGCTCTTCTCCCGCACCACTGCGCCCGCCTCCAGCGCGGCCAGCAATGCCCCCTCCGACTGCGGCACACGGAAGCTCGCCTCCACCAGCGGGTCCACCAGCAGGGCCTCGTCGATGGCCGCGAGCAGTTCATTCAGCCCCATCTTCATCAGCCCCGATACCGCAACCGGCCCGCCGCGCTGCTGACCGCCTGCGAGTCGGGCGCGCTCCTCTGGCGGCAACAGGTCGATCTTGTTCATCACCTCGATCACCGGCTTGCCCTTCACATCCAACTCGCCCAGCACCTTCTCCACCTGCACCTTCTGCTCGTCGACCATCGCGCTGGATGCGTCCCTCACATGCAGCAGCGCCTCGGCCCGCTCGACCTCTTCGAGCGTCGCGCGGAAGCTGTTCACCAAAGTGTGCGGCAGGTTGCGGATAAAGCCCACCGTGTCCGAGAGCAGGATCTTTCGCCGGCTGGGCAACTGCAACTGCTTCAGCTTGGGATCGAGCGTGGCAAACATCTTCGACGATTCCAGAACTCCAGCTTCTGTCAGCGCATTGAAAAGCGTGCTCTTGCCTGCGTTGGTATATCCCACCAGCGCGACCACTGGCACTGGCACCGACTCGCGCCGCTGCCGCTGCTGGCGGCGGATCTGCCGCACCGACTCCAACTGCTCCTTCACATGGTCGATGCGCAGGTTGATCTTGCGCCGGTCCGTCTCGAGCTGTGTCTCTCCCGGCCCGCGCGTCCCGATCCCGCCGCCCAGTTGGCTCATTGCTTTGCCCCGCCCGGCAAGCCGTGGCAACTGATACTCCAATTGCGCCAGCTCCACCTGCAACTGACCCTCGCGGGTGCGCGCGTGTCGCGCAAAAATGTCCAAAATTAGCTGCGTTCGGTCGATCACGCGGCACGGCAGTTTTGCATCGAGATTGCGCAACTGCGAGGGCGTCAGATCGTGATCGAAGAGCACTACACTTGCGCCGGTCGAAGCTGCCACGCCCACAATCTCGTCCAGCTTTCCCTGCCCTACCAGTGTCGCCGCATCCGGCTTGGCGCGGCGCTGCACCAGCGTCGCCGCAATCTGCGCGCCAGCGCTCTGCGCCAGTTCCTTGAACTCCGCCAAGGATGCGTCGAAGTCGAGGTCGCCAACCGCGCCGCGCTTGATTTCCCCCTCCGTCGCGGATGGCCCCTCGTTTGCGTAGGAAGATTCTTCGTCCGCGACCGGCCCAACCGCCGCCGCATCCCGCGCCAGCCTCGCCGCCGCAGTCAATCTCCGCCTCTGCCCGGTAAACTCCACCGCAACCAGCACNNACAAGGCTCACCTGCGGCCTCCTGGCCATACCGCGTCCGGTCTGGTCGCAACCAGCCTTGTCTTCATGAATGTGGCCTTCAGGTTTGGAATATCAATCGCCCGCTAGCTCGCAGTCTCATCCAGCACCGCGCCTGTAGCCGCGGCTCCGGCCGTCCCGCCCTGCGTCCGCGGTTCCGGCTTACCCGCTATCTGGCTGTCTGCGTGTCCGACAACCCGGCCGCTCACCACGGTCGAGATTGCGTGCTTGAAGATCAACTGCTCCTGCGCGTTGTTCTCCAGCAGCACCGAGAACTTGTCGAAGGACCGGATCTTGCCGGTCAGCTTCACGCCGCTTACCAGATAGATGGTGATCGGACTCTTATCTTTGCGGACCGTATTGAGAAACGTATCCTGAATATTCTGTGCCGGCTTTAATTCCATGAGTGCCGATCTCCTTTTGAGTTGGTTTCTCGTGCGAAAAGTAAAGTAAAAGGAACAATGCGCTCTATCGTGCCTCGCGAAGTTCAGTCCCCACAGCAGACTTGCTCCAAATGCAACAACCAAGACTTTCACAATACAGGCCTTAAGCGCGATTATCAACACAGGCGGCTTTTCTCGTTCACGCACGTATTTGCGTCCGGAGCGTTGCAGCGCGCGGTTTTTCTATCAAACCAGTCCTCTTCCTGGTTAGATGCAGTGAGTTAGACGCATTGCCGGGGGCAATGGACTCAGCCGTCCAGCGATGTACCATGTCAACAGTGTCCAAATCCGTTGCGCAACCCGTCCCCATGCTCGACTTCTCCCGTCAGTACGCCCTGTTGCGGCAGGAGGTTCTGGCCGCCCTCACCGCCGTCTGCGACTCGCAGCACTTCATCCTCGGCCCGCAGGTCGCGGCCTTCGAGAAGGCCGCAGCCAACGCCTGCGCCGCGCGCTTCGCCATCGGTTGCGCCAGCGGCACCGACGCCCTCTGGCTTGCCCTCGCCGCCGCAGGTGTTGGCAAAGATCCGGGCGCCCCATCCATCGCGGCGACCGGGGTCCCCGGCGAGCGGACTTTGCTCGCTGGGGTGGCAGAGCGATGGGTGGGATCACCCGACGTCATTACCACCCCCTTCAGTTTCTTCGCCACGGCCAGCTCGATTCTGCGCGCCGGAGCACGTCCGCTCTTCGCAGACATCGACCCCTGCACCTTCAACCTCTCGCCGCAGTCAGTCGCAGAAGTCCTGCGCAGCCACGCCGGCCAGAATGTCAAAGCCGTCCTGCCTGTCCACCTCTACGGCCAATGCGCCGACTGGGACGGCTTCTCCGCCCTGCAGCGCGACCACCCCGGACTTCTGTTGATCGAAGACGCCGCCCAGGCCTACGGAGCAGCCTGGACTTCCTCCAGCCAGACCACGCCCGGCCAGCCAACCCGTCCCGCCGGATCGCTCGGCGATGCTGCAGCCTTCAGCTTCTACCCCACAAAAAATCTCGCCGCCATGGGAGACGCGGGCCTGGTCACCACCTCCACCCCTGAGATCGACCGCCGCGCCCGCTCGCTGCGCGCCCACGGAATGACCCGCCGCTACTTCCACGATGAGGTGGGTTGGAACTCCCGCCTCGACGAACTGCAAGCCGCCATCCTCAACGTCAAGCTCCGCTATCTCCCGCGGTGGAACCAGCAGCGCCGCACCCTCGCCGCCCGCTACGACCAGCTCTTCCGCGAAGCCCGCCTCGCCGCTGGGTCCACCGAAGACGGCGTCGTTCTCCCCTACACCGATCCGCGCGCCACGCCTGTCTTCCACCAGTACGTCATCCGAGCCCCGCGCCGCGACGCCCTGAGCGCCCACCTCGCCGCCCAGCAGATCGGCAGCGAGATCTACTACCCCGTCCCCATCCACCTGCAAGCCGCGCTCAAAGACCTTGGCTACAAGCCGGGAGACTTCCCCCACGCCGAACGCGCCGCCGCCGAAGTCCTGGCCCTGCCCCTCTACCCCGAACTGCGCGACGACGAGCAGCAAACCGTAGTCGAAGCTATCCGCGCCTTCTACGCCTAAGTCATCGACATCGCCAAATCGCTTGTCATTCTGAGCAACGCGAAGCATCCCCGCATTTTGTTCGCAGCGCGATACTCTACACCATTGGTGAAAACGCTCTAACACTTGCTACAGCCCACTGCCTTACTTCTTCTTCCCCAGCTTGCCCTTCTTCACCTCGGCCACGGGATGCGCCTCATTATCCGGCGCGCTCCCCGCCGCCGCGATCCGCCGCACCAGATTCCCTTCCAGCCGATACGTCTTCTCGATCGTCCGACCGGGCGTCACCATTCCGGTCGCCGCATCGGGAACCACCGCGCCCGCGTCCGCCGCCAGCACCTTATAGGTGAACGTCGGCAGCGCCATCTGCGCGTTCGCAGACTTTCCATACGGGTCCGCGCTCATCCGGATCGTCACCGGAAGATACCCCTCTATATTCTTCTCGCGGTACGCCGTCTCGTACCGATGCATCTTCAGGTTCCAGGTAAACACTCGCACCTGGTCGAAGTCATACGGCAGCCCCGCCGTATAAGGAGACAGAACCGTCAGGTAGATCGGAATGTCCTTGTTGTCCTGGTCCACGCCGTCGTCGTGGACGGTGGCCAGCACATACGCACCCACGATCCGCTGTCCTTCCGAGTACTTCGCCACCGAGTCGGGCGCATCCACATCCACATAGTGCGAGAGCAGCCATCCCGCGCGTCCTTTCGCATCGCGCGCCAGCCACCAGTCCTCCATGGCAATCGGTGGCGGCGCGGCAGCCTCGGGTGCTTGCGTATTCCCCGCCTTCAACGCCTTCCCCATAGCCGCAATCGGCACGGTGGCCGCACCCGGGGCCACCGGCTTGGGCAGCGTTGCCCGCTCGATCAGTTGCAGCTTGTCGCCCTCCGCCAGCCGGTAGAAGGTCTCGGTTGCCCTGCCCGGCCTCAGGTGCAGGTTCACCTCGTCGCGCACCACCGCCGACGCCACCGCCGGATCGTTCTTGTGCGTCTTGCCCAGCGCCACAAACGCGTCGAAGACCTGCTCGGTCGCCACTGCCTTCTCGTCGATCCAGCCCATCTCGCCCTTCTCCGTTTTCACGCGGTAGAAGCGCCGTCCGTGCTCCAGCACGTCGAGCCGCTGGCCGTTCTCCACCGTCGCGGTGCGGTTGGAGACGGCAGCCACGCGGTCGCGAAGATAGGTCTGCTTGGCCGTCACATACACCGATCCGCCCGCCGCCCCCGGCCGCAGATGCGAACACCCGCTCAACATCGCAAACCACAGCGCAGATGCGAAGAGGAACACCGCGAAACCAGGCCATCTGGCACAGCGGGATGGTCCCCTCAGTAAAAATCCAGAAACCGGCAGCCTCCGGGAAGAAGGTCGCAGAGAACGATTGAAAATTTTGTCCGGCACATTTTCCAGCATACAGGGCAAAATGCGCTTCGTGGGCCCTTCTCCCGGCTGGAGCGGGGCGTTAGATCGAAAAATGGCCTTTTCCCCTGAAAAATGCCCACTTCCGGCAGTTTTTTGCCGCCCCATCCACGGCTGAATCTTCCCCTGTTGCCAATCCGCATTCCAACCCCTAAATTAGAGTCTTGCGCGAAGTGCCCTCTTGCGCATACAGTTGCGTACGGAAACAAAACCAATACAGGAAACCACTTCAAGCGACACCCTGAATCCAACTCCGTCCATCGCGCAATCGGATCGGCCACATCACTCGTCAACTGGTAAGGAGGCCCACACAATGGCCAGTAATGAAATCGCAATCCTCGACCCTGCGGCAACGGTCGACAAGCTCAACAAGATCGCGGC
>PLOT01000162.1 GCA_003142215.1 Granulicella sp.
ACCTACGACGCGGTCGCATGGCCCATGACCGCGCATGTGGCGCGCCCCGGTCAGGAGCTGCTGTTCAATTCGATGCAGCAGCATGGGGTGAGTCTGGCGCGCGAACGGTATGCCTCCAACTCGACCGACATCGAGGCCTGGGGACTCTACTCGGAGTGGATCATGCAACCCTATGAGCCGGTCGAGGGCCAACTCATCACCTTGCAACTGCGCCTGCTTCGCGCCGCGCTTGTGTTTCTCAACTCCGGGCTGCAGTCAGGCAAGATTTCTCCGGACGATGCGGCCAAGGTGCTGCAGAACGATGTGGTTCTTAGCCCTGCGTTCGCCAGGGAAGAGATGGAGAACTTAATCTTCAGTTCGCCGGGGCAGGCCTATAGCGGCTTTTATGGGTACACCCAGATGCTCCAGCTACGCAAGGACACCGAGGCGGCATTGGGGCCGAAGTTCGACGCCAAACAATTCCACGACTTCCTGCTGGCCCAGGGACTGCTTCCTCCCGACCTGCTGCGCAAGGCCGTCATGGAAGACTTCATTCCGGCACAGAAGAAGAAATAAGCCGCACCGCAAACCTGAGCAGATGAAAACGGATGGGGCATCGGCAATCCGGCAGGTCGCCGATGCCTCTTACTCCCGCTCCAGCACCACCGCAAAAAATCCGTCGCACCCATGGACCCCAGGCAGAGTGCGCAGTACGCCATCTCTCACCGCCGCGCCAATCAGCCCATCTGCCGCATCCTGCTTCAGCACCCCGGTCTCCGCCAGCTTTGCGATCAGCGTCTCCACCGGAATCCGCCGCACTCCAGCATCTTTCGCCACCGCCTCCACCACCTGCTCATTCTCCTCCGGCTCCAGCGAGCAGGTGGAGTACACCAGCCGCCCGCCCGCTGCCAGCCGCGCAATCGCCCCGCGCAGAATCGCTCTCTGTCGCGCCGCCTGCCGCGCCAGGTCCTCCACGCGCAGCCGATGCCGTATCTCCGGATTGCGCGCCAGCGTCCCTGTCCCGCTGCACGGCACATCGCACAGAATCAGATCGAACTTTGCATCGCGTTCGTCTTCCACGGCTACAGCCGAAGCATCCGCCACAGCGCACTGCACGCGCTCGGCATACGCATAACGCCGCAGCCGCGCCACCATCAACGCCAGCCGCTTCGCGCTCACGTCCGTCGCCAGAATCTCCGCGCCGCCGGTACCACACATCTCGGGGTCCCCGGCGAGCTTGCTCGCTGGGGTGAGCGTCTCGGGGTCCCCGGCGAGCTTGCTCGCTGGGGTGAGCGTCTCGTCTTTAGGATGTGAATTCAGCCGCATCGCCAGCATCAGCGTCTTTCCCCCAGGAGCGGCGCAGCAGTCCCACACGCGCGCCGCGCGCCCCGTCGCAATCGGCATCGCCGCCGCTGCAAGCTCCGCCACCAACCGCGATCCATCGTCCATCTGCGGCACTGTTTCTCTGGACGCCACACCACCTTTTGCCTCAGCGAACAGCAATCCTGCAACCGGCTCGCGCTGGTCGTACTCGCAGATTGCCAGCGCGGCCTCGCTCCCATACTCCGCCACCCAGCGCCCCACCAGCCACAGCGGATGTCCCAACCGCTCCGCGAACGCCGCCGTCGACTCGAAGATTCTCGTCCCCGGCTTTTGCGCTGCCACCAGCTTGCGCAGCACAGCATTCACCATCCCAGCCGCATGAGGCTGCCCCGCCGCGCGACACATCTCCACGCTCTCATTCAGCACCGCGTGCGCCGGAATCCGGTCCATATGCAGCAACTGAAACGCACCCATGCGCAACGCCAGCGCCACCGGCTCCGCCAGCCTCTGATCGGGCCGCGACAGCAGCTTCGCCAGGCGCGCGTCCAGCGCAATCTGCCAGCGCAACACGCCCATCACCAGCGCCGTCGCCAGATTGCGGTCCTCCGGCGTCAGTTCATCCGTTCGCGCCGAGTGCAGCAGCTCATCGCTGTGTCCTTTGCCCGCGCCCACCAGCGTCAGAATCTCAAACGCCGCAGCCCGCGCCGGTGCAATCTTCGCAATCGCCTCCGCCGCCGAAGCCGTCGGCCCCGCTGAACGTGGCCGCCGCCTCACCGCACCAGCCATCTCGATTCTCAAACCTCATACCTCATAGCCCATAACTCATAGCACATACGTCATAGCCCATAGCCCATAGCTGAAACAATAAAAATTGGTCTGCGCGCCACGACCTGTCCGGCGATTCAATCCCCAACCCTCTCGCCGCTGCGCATCTGAAATCCGTGCAGAAACTCCGTCGCGCTCATCCGCCGCTTGCCTTCCATCTGCACCTCGTCGAAGACCACGGAGCCGCCGCTGCCGCACCCCACCGCCATCTCGTCCCTCGCCACGCGCAACACTCCAGCATCAATTCCATCCTCAACACCCACATGCATCCGATGCACAATCAATTTCTTCCCGCGCAGCCGCGTATGTGCTCCCGGCCACGGCTCAAATCCGCGCCAGCGATCGTAGATCTGCCGCGCCGTCCGCGAAAAATCGATCGCCCCATCTTCCCGCGTCAGAATCGGAGCCAGTGTCGCTTGCGCCTCGTCCTGCTTCTGTCCCGCCAACGTCCCCGCATCCAATCCCGCCAGCGTCTCCACCATCAACTCCGCGCCCACCGAAGCAAGCTTCCGAAAGAGATCGACCGCCGTCTCCTCCGGCGCAATCGCCACCTCGCGCGCCAGCAGCATCTCGCCCGTATCCAGTCCCTCGTCGAGCCGCATCGTGGTCACGCCCGTCACCCTATCGCCGTTGGCCACCGCCCACTGCACCGGCGCGGCCCCGCGATACTTCGGCAACAACGACCCATGCAGATTGATGTTCCCCAGCCGCGGCAGCTCCAGCATCCACTGCGGAATGATCCGTCCGTATGCCACCACCACAATCGCATCCGGCCGCTCCAGCTCCAGCCGCGCGCGAAACTCCGTATTGTTCTTGATCATCTCCGGCTGCACTACCGCAATCCCATGCGCCGCGGCCGCCCGCTTCACTGGCGGAGCCTGCATCTCCATCCCGCGTCCTGCCGCGCGGTCCGGCTGCGTCACCGCCAGTGCAACCTCATGCCCCGCATGGATCACCGCATCCAGCGTACCCACCGCAAACTCAGGCGTCCCACAAAACACCAGCCTCATCACTCACCACTTATCCCTTACCCCTTATCCCTGTCCTTTACCACTCGCCATTCTTCTGCATCTTGCGAATCTTGCGCAGCACCAGTTCGCGCTTCAGCCGGCTGATGAGGTCGATGAACAGGACCCCGTTCAAATGGTCGATCTCATGCAGAATTGCGCGCGCCAGCAACTCCTCGCCCTCCACCTCGAACCACTCGCCGTGCTCATTCTGCGCCTTCACCTTCACCCACGCCGCCCGCCTCACCTTCTCGCGGATGTCCGGCAGACTCAGGCATCCCTCTTCCTCCACCTGCCTGCCCCTGGTCTCCACAATCTCGGGATTGATCAGCACCAGCTTGTCCTTGGGGTCCTTCCTGAAGCTGACATCGATCACCGTAAGCCGCTTTGTGATGGCAATCTGCGGCGCAGCCAACCCGATCCCCTGCCCCACATACATGCTCTCGAACATCTCCGCCACCAGCCTCCGCAGCGCCGCGTCGAAGACCGTCACCGGCTCACACATCTTCGCCAGCACCGGGTCCGGATACAACACGATCTCGTGTATCTTCACCGCTTCCTTCGCCGCCATCATCGTCGCCGTCGTCGCCATCGTCTTCCCTGACTCAGTTCGTCATTCCAGCTTTTGCTCGTCATTCTGGCGCAGCCAGAATCTCCGTATTTCGTCTCTGCCTTTGCCGTTGCCTTTACTTACCCCTTACCCTTTGCCCCTTACCCCTGCTCTAATACTCCCGAATCTGCTCGCAATATCCCTTGTAGTTCCGCTGCATCTCGCCCAGCGAATCCCCGCCAAACTTCTCCATCGCCAGCCGCGCCACGGTCAGTGCAACCATCGCCTCCGCCGCCACGCCAGCCGCCGGAACCACGCAAACGTCGCTCCGTTCATACGATGCTTTTACCGGCTCCCGCGTCGCAAAACTCACCGAACCCAGTGGCCTTCTAAGCGTCGAGATCGGCTTCAGATAGCCCCGCACCACCACATCCTCGCCATTCGAAATCCCGCCCTCGATCCCGCCCGCATTGTTCTGCTCGCGCGAGAACTTTGTGAAGTCGCCGTCCTTGCCATCGCCCGCGCCCGCGTATCCAATCTCGTCGTGTACCACGCTTCCCAGCGACTCCGCCGCCGTCACTCCGCGCCCAATCTCCACGGCCTTCACCGCCTGCAAGCTCATCACCGCCTGCGCCAGCAGCCCATCCAGCCGCTCGTCCCAGTTCACATGCGTCCCCACGCCCGGCGGCAGACCATGCACCACCACCTCGAAGACGCCGCCAATCGTATCGCCCGTCTTCAGCACCGCATCCACCTCGGCCTTCATCCGCAGCTCGTCCTCCGCATCGACGCAGTTCAGCAGCACCTCGTCCTTCGCCGCGAGCGCGACAATCTCCTCCCACGTCGCAGCCCGCCGCAACTCAGCCTTCCCCACGCGCACCACATGGCTCGCCACCTCGACGCCGAGTGCCCGCAGCAGCATCTTCGCCAGCGCCCCGCAAGCCACTCGCGCCGCCGTCTCCCGAGCGCTCGACCGCTCCAGCACATAGCGCGCGTCCGGGAAGTCGTACTTCAAGCTCCCCGCCAGGTCCGCGTGCCCCGGCCTCGGGCTGGCCACAGCCTTGTGCTTTGCCGCATCGCCCGCGCCCTCCCCAACGAAGACCGGCAGAATCTCCTCCCAGTTCTTCCAGTCCGCATTGGCAATCGTCATCGCCACCGGCGACCCGATCGTCTTGCCATGCCGCACGCCGCTCAGGATGTGTGCGCGGTCCTGCTCGATGCGCATTCTCCCGCCGCGTCCATAGCCCTTCTGCCGCCTCCACATCTCGCGGTCCAGCAGCGCCTGGTCCACCGGCACGCCCGCCGGCAGTCCGCTCACCAGCGCCACCAGCGCCTCTCCGTGGCTCTCTCCCGCAGTTGAAAATCGCAGCATTTATCTCTCTCAGTCCAAACTCTTTCTGTCCAGACTCAGATTGTAACAACTCCCTACCCGTCGCCCCCATATGACTGAATCCGTCATCCCGACCGGAGCGCGAAGCGCGGAGTGGAGGGACCCCCGCATTTCGCTTTTGCTGTTGTCTGTTCGCGCCCCCAATCCACCCCGGCCACTCATAACGTGCCATGCATCTCACCCTCCCCCAACTGCATCTAAAATAGGTTCCAATCGCGTTCCGCCTGACTAGAATCATCCCGCGCGTAAAAAGGGGAAACCCGCATGTCTCTCAAGCTCAGGATCAACAACGTCCTCACCTCCGTCGATCTCCCCCCAGACACGCCTCTCCTCTGGGCCTTGCGCGATACCCTCGACCTCAAGGGTGCCAAGTACGGCTGCGGCATTGGCGCCTGCGGGGCCTGCACCGTCCTCGTCGACGGCGTCGCCACCCGCTCCTGCATCACCCCCATCGGCGCCGTCGCCAGTAGCTCCATCACCACCATCGAGGGTCTCTCCCCCGACGGCACCCACCCGGTTCAGCTCGCGTGGGAGCAGCTCGACGTCCCGCAGTGCGGCTACTGCCAATCCGGCCAGGTCCTCACCGCCGCCGCGCTGCTCTCCCACACGCCGCATCCCACCGATGCCCAGATCGACGCTGCCATGAGCAACAACCTCTGCCGTTGCGGCACCTACTCGCGCATCCGCCAGGCCATCCATCAGGCCGCCTCATCCGCCGCACCCACCGCCGCACCTCAGAAGAAGTAGGAGGCCCACCCCATGCAACCCACTCTCAAGCCTCTCTCTCGCCGAACCTTCCTGCAGATCACCGCCCTCACCGGCGGTGGCCTCGCCCTCGGCCTCTTCGATTCGCCCTTCGCCCTCGCACAAGGTCCGCCGCGCGCCGACCTCTCCCCCCGCGCCTTCATCCACATCGCCCCCGACGGTGTCATCACCCTCATGGCCAGGGCCCCCGAGATCGGCCAGGGCGTCAAAACCATGTACCCCATGATGATCGCCGAGGATCTCGACGCCGATTGGTCCACCGTCCGCGTCCAGCAGGCCGACCTCGACGACTCCCTATACGGCAATCAATCCTCCGGCGGCAGCACCGGCACGCAGAACAACTACCTCCCGCTGCGCCGCGTAGGTGCCGCCTGCCGCCAGATGCTCGTCTCCGTCGCCGCCACGCGCTGGGCCGTCCCCGCATCCGAATGCACCACCGCACTGGGCCACGTCCTCCACGCGGCTTCCAACCGCTCCTTCGGCTACGGCGATCTCGCCTCCGGCGCCGCCCTCCTCACGCCGCCCGCGCTCGCCTCCGTCCAGTTGAAAGACCCCAAGGACTTCCGCATCCTCGGCAAGCCTCAGGCCAACGTCGATAACCACGCCATCGTCACCGGCAAGCCGCTCTTCGGCATCGACGTCACCGTCCCCGGAATGCTGCACGCTGTCATCGAGAAGTCTCCCGTCTATGGCGGCAAGGTCAAGTCCGCCAACCTGGACGCAATCCAGAAGCTCCCCGGCGTCCGCCACGCACTCATCCTCGCGCCCGCGCCCGCCGCGGGCTCAATCGACACTACCACCGAGCCCGGAGTCGCCATCGTCGCCATCGGAATCGAACCCGGCGTAGCCATCTTCGCCGATACCTGGTGGCAGGCCCAGTCCGCACGCCGAGCCCTCAAGGTCGACTGGGACTTCGGCCCCGGCGTCACCCAGAGCAGCGAAAACTTCGCCGCCCGAGCCGCCGAACTCCTCAAATCTCCTCCCGCCAACACCCTGCGCAGCTATGGCGACATAGACGCTGCCCTCGCCTCCGCCGCCAAGGTCGTCGAAGCCACATACACCTATCCATTCCTGGCTCACGGAACGCTCGAACCGCAAGGCACAACCGCCTCCTTCAAGGACGGCAAGCTCGAACTCTGGACCACTAGCCAGTCGCCCGGCGGTGGCCGCTCCCAGGCCGCCCGCGCACTCAACATCCAGCCCAGCGACATCACAGTCCACATCTGCCGCAGCGGCGGAGGCTTTGGCCGCCGCCTGAACAACGACTACCTGGTCGAGGCCGCATGGCTCGCCAAACAGGTCGGCGGCCCGGTCAAGCTCCTCTGGTCCCGCGAGGACGACATCAGTCACGATGACTACCGCCCCGGAGGCTCGCACTCGCTTCGCGCCGGCCTCGACGCCCAGGGTCATATCGTCGCATGGCGGCAGCACATGGCCACCTACGGCGACGGCCCGCGCCTGGTCTCCTCCGCCGGAATCGACGCCACCGAGTTCCCCGCAGGCCGCGTCCCCGCCTACGCCCTCTACACCTCCACCCAGCCGCTCATCCTGCGCACCGGAGCACTCCGCGCACCCGGCCACAACGCCTACGGCTTCGTCATCGAATCCTTCCTCGACGAGCTGGCCACCGCAGCCAACCGCGACCCCCTCGACCTCCGCCTGGAAATCCTCAGCGCCACGCCCGTCCCCATGCCTGCGGAAGCCAACGGCCGCCGAATGACAGACTCGCTCAATCCCGACCGCCTCAAGGCTGTCCTCCAGCTCGTCGCCGAAAAATCCAACTGGGCCGCGCGCAAGCCCACTCCCGGCCACGGATTCGGCATCGCCGCCCACTACTGCCACGCCGGCTACTTCGCAGAGGTCGCCGAAGTCTCCGTCGACTCCTCCAACCGCATCACCGTCCACCACGTCTGGGCCGCCGGAGACGTCGGCAGCCAGATCATGAACCCCTCCGGGGCCGCCGCTCAGGTCGAGGGCTCCATCCTCGAGGGCATGAGTCAGATGCAGCAGGAGATCACCCTCGCTGACGGCCGCATCCAGCAGTCCAACTACCCCCAGCACCCGCTCGTCCGCTTCCGCCAGTCGCCCGTCATCGACATCTTCTGGCATCTCTCGGAGAACGGTCCCACCGGCCTCGGCGAACCCGCCCTCCCGCCCGTCCTGCCCGCCATCGTCAACGCCGTCTTCAGTGCCACCGGCAAGCGAATCCGCACCCTCCCCCTGGCCCGCAGCGGCTTCAGCTTCGCCTGACCCCGCTCCACATCGTCATTCTGGCGCAGCGCCGGGTGCCCCATCTTCGCCGCAGTCTCATCGCGAGAAGCGCAGTCGAAGGACCTGTGGTTGTCTGTTCTTCGCCGTTGCCTGTTCTTCGCCATTGCCTGTTCTTCGCCGTTGTCTGTTCCTTGTCGTTGTTTGTTCTTGCTGTCATCCTGAGCGCGTCTTTCCAGCGCGAAGGACCCCGACGAAGCTCGGTCCACCCCAACCCTCCATCCCTTTCTCCCACAAAATCCCCGCCGTTGCTCTTGCCGACCGCCAGCCGCTCCATCCTCATACCACACAGCTCATAGCCCATAGCTCGAACCGGAAAAATCGTCGTCGCATCCGCAAAATCCCCGCCGTTGCTCTTTCTTACCCCTTACCCCTTACCCCTGTTTTCGTGTCAAGCCCATCGAACCCTAAAATTCCCCCTAACCAACACCAAACAAACCACTTCACCCAGAAAAATAGTTGGCATACTAGTTTCTCTCCAAGGCGTATAATATCCCGCGTCACATTGGTTTCATTCCCGATGGGAATCGACGCTGGGCTGTGGATCATGGCCTGCCCAAAGAAGCCGGATATGCTGCTGGTATCAACCCGGGGTTGCTGCTGTTCGAGAGATGTAAAGAATGCGGGATCAAGGAAACTTCCATCTATTGCTTTACTCAGGACAACACCAGGCGGCCTTCGGTTCAGAAACAGGCATTCAGCGATGCCAGCGTTGCGTTTGCTTTTGAGATTGCGCGCCGTGG
>PLOT01000294.1:0-26619 GCA_003142215.1 Granulicella sp.
GCCGGGCAAGCCAAAGACGGTGGAGGACCGCAAGGCGTTCATCGAGGACGTGCGGCGCGCTCTCTACTGCTCCAAGATGATCAGCTACGCGCAGGGCTACATGCTGCTGCGCGCCGCCGAGAAGGAGCATGGATGGCACCTGAACCTGGGCGGCATCGCGCTGATGTGGCGCGGCGGATGCATCATCCGCAGCGTCTTCCTGGGCAACATCAAGGCGGCGTTCGACAAGAACCCGGACCTCACCAACCTGCTGCTGGACGAGTTCTTCTCGAGCGCGCTGATCAAGTACCAGGCGAGCTGGCGCACTGCGCTGATTCACGCCATCGAGAGCGGCGTCCCAACTCCGGCGTTCTCCACCGCGCTTGCATTCTACGATGGCTACCGGACAGCCCGGCTGCCGGCGAACCTGCTACAGGCGCAGCGCGACTTCTTCGGAGCGCACACCTACGAGCGAGTGGACAAGCCGCGCGGCCAGTTCTTCCACACCAACTGGACCGGACACGGGGGCAAGGTCGCCTCGGGAATCTATAACGCATAGATCCACAGCGATTTAAAACCGGAGAGCCAGCTTCGCAACTGCGAGGCTGGCTCTTTTATTTCCGGGACATGACTTGCTCGGCTTGAGAATCGCGGCGCGGGCGACTCATCTCGCCTGCCGCTTAGCGCACTGCCGATCTTGCTGGCCACCTACTACTGCAGTTTCTGCCAGCAGTCCCAGGTATAGATTGCGATGATGAGGACGGTGAAGATGGCGGAGAGGATTCCCAACGTGCGAATCATTGGCAGCAGCCTATTGACTTTGCGCAGGATCGAATTCTGCTGTTGCTGTTCGATGGCGTTGGCGCTTGCATCGTCCAGAAAGAGCTGATTCTCCTCGTAGCGCGTGATGGTGGCGTTATAGGCGAGCAGTGCCAGAAACAGGCCGGTCAGGACGGCCCAAATGACGATCAGGACTGGCAAGGCGTTCATCATGGGGTGCCTCCCTCTCTCAATGTTGCAGCAACCGAATGATTTACTCTTCCTGGGGCGCGAATCGCCGGACAGCAGCGCTCAAGATACAACCTCATCGGCATAATACTCCCAGTCAAGGTCGATTCTCCAGAAATCTTTATCGCGGCGGGAGTGCCAATCGTACCGGTGACCCAGGATTCCGGCTTCGCTGCGGAGTCGGGCTGCATCCGGCAGAGGGGACGCTCCATCCAATGAGAGTGCAGGTTCGCTTGCCACGACCGGAATGGTCGCATATACTGAAGGTGCGGAAGTCGAAAAGGAGAGTGCGTATGGCCACTGCAACTGTTACCCCAACCCCGGAGGTCGTCGAAGCAGCCCCCACGTCGCAGCCTGTCACGCTAACCCCGGCGGCGATCGCCAAGGTGCGCGAGATCATGGCGACGCAGGACCCCATCCCGGCCGGACTGCGCATCGGCGTGGTGGGCGGCGGATGCTCCGGCTTCCAGTACTCCATGTCGTTCGAGAACCAGAGCGGCATGATGGACAAGGTCTTCACCTTCGACGGGCTGAAGGTCTTCGTGGACGCCACCTCGAAGATGTACCTGAACAACTGCGTGGTGGATTACGTGGAGACGCTTGAGGCAGCCGGCTTCAAGTTCGAGAACGCCGCCGTGAAGAGCACCTGCGGATGCGGGTCGTCGTTCAGCGTTTAGGTTCAGCGTTCAGGCTGGATCAAGTTTTCGCGGGTTGAGGCACCTTCCTCTGGAGGGTGCCTTTTCTGCGTATGCGCTAGTGGTTGAAGACCTGGTTGAGGAGCTCGTCGTTGATCTGGTTGAGTTGACGGCGTGTGTCCTGCACGGTGGCGCGGTCATCTCCGCTGACCAGGTGGAGGAGCTGGCCGAGGCGGAAGGTGGTGTCGTGCAGCAGCTTCTCGGCGTCCTTCAGGCGATTGCTGTTGCGGGCGAGGCTGCGTTGGATGAGTTGCGCGTCCTGGTCGATCTGCCGGAGGGTTGCCGCGGCGTGGTCTGTGTCGTCGGCAGCGATCTGGGCGGCAGCCTGCTGGGTGAGGCCGTGGACCAGCTCGGTGTAGAGGAAGCACTGATCGCGCGGCTTGGCCTGGGCGGCGCGAAGTTCAAGCTGGGCGAGGGCTTCGGGCGTGGGGATGGATTCGTTGGCGGCGGCGCGGGCGGGCAGGACGAGGAAGAACAGACCCAGCGCGGCGATGGATCGAAGTGCGAGGCTCATGAGTCACCTCTTGGGGACCGCGTGCTTATTCTCTGGAGCGAGTACGGCGATCCGCTGGCGCGCCTGCGATGCCTGATCGGGATACTCCGTGCCGGCCGCCGCGAGGAACTGTTTGTAGAGGTCGATTGCTTTGGCGATTTGATGCAATGAATCGTTCGCCGATGCCTCCAAATAGAGGGTCGAGGGCGACGGTGGCAGGACTGTAGCACGCAGAGCGAGGGCCTGCAAGGTGGTCCGTGGATCGTCGATCTCGGCGGCGGCGAAGGCAAGATGCGTGGCTGCATCGGCCAGCGCGGCGCGCGTGGGTAAGGCGGCGGGGTTGGCGACGGCCTGCTTGAGCAGCGTCTCGGCGGCGCCGGGTCGATGCAGGCGGAGGAGTGCCTCGGCGCGGTCATCGAGCAGCGTGGGGTCGGGGTTCGCGCCTTCGGCGGCGAGCAGCGCGGCGTAGAGCGGGTCGGCCTGGTCGGGGTGGTCCGTTTCGAGGTAGACGCGGGCGAGCAGGCGGGTGATGTTGGCGTCCTGGGGATTGGCGGCGTGAAGTTTTTCCAGCAGCGGCGCGGCCTGCGCGACCTTGGCGGGATCGGCGGAGGCAAGGTCGGCGCGGGCGGCGAGAGCGGTGAGGGTGGGATCGCCGGGATGGGCGGCGAGGGCAGGCGCGAGCAGAGCTTCGGCGTCGGCTGGGCGTCGCTCTGCAAGCAGAACGTGGGCCAGCGCGGCGATAGCCTGCGGGTCTTGCGGGTCAAGGGCAAGATAGCGGCGATAGGCACGCTCGGCAGCGGGCAGGTCGGAGGCGGACTCGGCGATCTCGGCGGCAAGCTGTATGTCTTCGGGGGCCTCTGGTGTGAGGTTGAGGGCGGCGAGCAGTTCGGCAGAGGCGTCCGTGGGGTTGGAAGCCTGCTGGTCGAGCTTGGCCAGCGCGCGGAGGGCGCGTGCCTTCAGCGCGGGCGCGGCGTCGGAAAGTTGGGTCGCGGTGAGCAGCTCGCTGTGTGCCTCGACGGCGCGTCCCGTGCGGGCGAGCAGCAGGCCGAGGGCGACGTGCGCGGCGGGAAAGAGCGGGTTGGCGGCGATGGATTGGCGATAGTAAAACTCAGCGGTGGGAACCTTGGAGTCCGGTGCGGCTGGAGCTGGCGTTTCCGGCCCAAGAGCTTCAAGGGTCAGCCCGAGGTCGTAGAGCACCTGGGGGTTGTTGGGAGTCTGGGTGTTGAGGCCAGTGAGGATTTTGAGTGCGGCGGCGAAGTCGCTGGCAGCCAGCGCGTCGTTGGCCTGCTGGATGAGCGCGGCCTCGGGCGCGGGTTCGCTGTCGGGGTGGGAGAAGTCCTGCGCGGCGAGCGCGGGGGCGACGAGCAGAGCGGCGAGAAGGAGTACGGTTGAGCGGCGAACCCACGCGACGCGACGAACCCACGCATCGCGATAGAACTGCGATGCATGATGCGCCCGATTATTGCTTGCTAAGTTGAAACCCATGCGCCTTTACTCACAACTTAGAACCTATAATTTACAACTGTCTTCTACCGCTCGCCCCACTTCAGCTTGGAGCGCAGCACGTTGAAGAGGCCGTTGGGTTGCAGGCGCAGCAGGCGCACGCTGGACTCGCTGCGGCGGCAGTGTACCTGGTCGCCGACCTGCATGGGCACGGCCTCCTGCCCATCCACCGTCAGATAGGTCTGGTTCGGCACGCCCACCACGCGCACGCTGATGGCCGACTCGCCCGGCACCACGATGGGCCGGATGGTCAACAGGTGCGGGCAGATCGGCGTCACCAGCATGGCGTTCACCGTGGGCATGACGATGGGCCCGTGGGCCGAGAGGTTGTAGGCCGTCGATCCGGTCGGCGTGGAGAGGATGACGCCGTCGGCGCGGAAGGTGGCGATCGGCTGCCGGTCGATCTCGACGGCGAAGTCGGCCATGCGCGCGATGGTTCCCTTGGCCACCACCACATCGTTCAGCGCGTCCCACTGGCGGGTTGGCTTGCCGCCGCAGAACAGCTCGGCGTGCATCATGCTGCGCGTCTCGATGGCGGCCGTGCCGTCGCACCACGCCTGCAGGGTAGCGTAGAGGTCGGAGAGCGGCACCTCGGTGAGAAAGCCAAGCGCCCCCAGGTTCACGCTGAGCAGCGGAGTGTTGGTGTGGGCGAAGGCGCGCGCCGTAGCCAGCAGCGTCCCATCGCCGCCCAGTACGACGACCAGGTCCGGCTTGCGCGAGGCCATCTGTTCGCGCTCGACGCTGTCGCAAGCCGATTGCTGTGCGCTTGCTCCCGCGGTCTGTGCGCCGTCACGCAGATACGTCGCGCTCTCGCGGTCCAGAACGCAGCTCCATCCGCGCTCGCCGAGCCATGCGCGCAACTCCGGCAGCACCGTTTCCAGCTCATGCTTCTGCGGCTTGGAGATAATTCCAGCTAAAGGCATCCTGCCAACCAGTGTACCGCTCGCTGCGATTCGCCCCCGCGACACAACCCCTACGCCGCTGTCGCGCCGCCGAAACGCGCGTGCAGCAGGTACTCCCAATTCCCTTCCATGCCGTGTATGGGCGACTCGATCACTTCAATCCCCGTCCCTCCCAACTCCGCAACACACTGCCGCACGCGCTCGATGGCAATATCGCGCCCCGCCTGCTCGCGCACGATTCCGCCCTTGCCCACATGCTCGCGTCCCGCCTCGAACTGCGGCTTGATGAGTACCACCGCCTCGCCGCGCCAGATCTCACCCACACCCACCAGCGCGCGCAAAACAGCGGGCAGCACCAGTGTCGCAGAGATAAACGACACGTCCATCGCCAGAAACGAGATCGCCGGAGCATCCGCGCCCACCAACTCCCCCGCGCTCAGCAGCCGCGCATTGCATCGCTCGCGCAAGCTGACCCTTGCATCCACGCGCAGCTTGTGCGCGATCTGCCCGTAGCCCGTGTCGACAGCTAAAACTGAAGCCGCGCCGTGCTGCAACATGCAGTCGGTAAATCCCCCGGTCGAAGCCCCCACATCGATGCACGCGCGATCCTCCAGCGCAATTCCCCAATGTTCCAGCGCGCGCTCAAACTTGAGACCGCCGCGGCCCACATAGCGCATGTCGCCGCCCAGCAGGCGCAGCGGCGCGGCCTCGTCGATCGGGGTTCCGGGTTTGTCCACGCGCTGTTCGGCCACAAGCACGCGCCCGGCCAGCACCAGCGCGGTGGCGCGCTCGCGCGATGCGGCCAGTCCCCGCTCCACCAGCGCCTTGTCCAGCCGTATCTTCATCTGCCTCTTCCGAGAGTACAGCGCATCGCGCAGAGTTCAGGATAAAGTAAACTGGTCGCGATCGGTCTGGCCATGCAAGACCATCCGTAGGTGCGTTCAATGGAACTACAAACCGGTGTCTTCGACCTGGCAGTGCCTCCCATCGCGGACGACGCATTCCTGCTCTCGCTGGTGCAGTCGGGCGACGAGCAGGCAGTGGCCACGCTCTACGACCGCTACTCGCGGATCGTCTACTCCGTTGCACTGCGCGTTCTGAGCGACACGGCCGCGGCGGAAGACGTGCTGCATGAGGTCTTCATGCAACTGTGGCGCGCTCCCGGCAGCTTCACGGCGGTCGCGGGAAGCCTGGGCGGACGGCTCGCCATACTGGCGCGCAACCTCTCCATCGACGCGCTACGGCGCAGACGCCCCATCGATCTGATCGACGCGATCGCTCTCGCGTCGCCCACCGATCTCGCCAGCGAGGCAGGGCGCAACCGCCTCGCCGAGCGCGCGCGCGCCCTGCTGCATCAGCTTCCCTTCGCGCAGCGCAAGGCCCTGGAGATGGCCTTCTTCGACGGCCTCACCCACCGCGAGATCGCGGAGATGACCGGCGTGCCGGTGGCCACCGTCAAGAGCAGCCTGCGCAGCTCGCTGCTGGCCCTGAGAGAGGCGTTTCAGCCATGAGTTACATCCTGCCCGCCAGCCCGCCAGCCAACCGGCCCGGCACGCGCCACGCCAGCCCCGAAGAGCTCGTCCTCTACGCGTTGCAGTTCCTCGCCGGCGACCAGGCCGCCGACCTGACGCACCACTTCGAGCACTGCGCTGAGTGCCTGAGCGAGCTCTCCTTGGTCGAGGGCGATCTGGCCGCCTGCGCCTTCAGCGTCGAGCCGTACTCGCCTCCGGCGCTCGCCCGCCAGCGGCTGAGGACACAGATCGCCCGCGAGATCCGGATCGTTGCCCAGCCCACGCTCGCCGCCTTTGGCCGCAACGTCTCCATCCTCGCTCCGCCCGAAGACGAACCGCCGAAGCGCAGCCGCGCCCTCACCCTGCTGGGGTGGCTCGGCTGGATTCTATTTGCGGGCCTGGCGGTTGCAGGAGCAAAGTTCTATCGGCAGGACGCGGCCCAGAGCGCGCACCTCGGCGTGCAGTCCAGCGAACTCGCCCGCCTCAACGCCGACTCCGCCCGCGCCCATCAACTCCTGGACGCACTCACCGACCCCGACGCCGCGCGTGTCACGCTCACAGCCAAGCCGCCGGCCAAAGCCCAGCCGCTCGGCCGCGTCACCTTCAACCCCGCCAACGGCAGCCTCATCTTCCTGGCCGACGACCTCGACCCGCTCGTAACGGGCAAGGTCTATGAGCTGTGGCTCGTCCCCGCCGACGGACGCAACCCCATCCCCGCCGCCGTCTTCCACCCAGACAACCACGGCAACGCCAGCGTCATCCTGCCCAGCCTGCCTGCGGGTGTCCCGGCCCGGAACTTCGGCGTCACGGTGGAGGACGAAGGCGGCGCGCAGACCCCCACCCTGCCCTTCGTGCTGGCCGGAAACTAGGTGCCGGGAGAAGTGAGCACAACCACTGAATCTGGGAGAGCACAGACCTTGGCTGGGTGCCCCAGGTGCCTCGCATTTGGGCCCTGGGAGAGTAGGAGAGTGGGAATCTGGGTGCCCCAGGTGCCGCGCATTTGGGCACCTGGGAGTGCCGGAGAGTGGGAATCTGGGTGCCCAAGGTGCCGCGCATTTGAGCACCTGGGAGAGTAGGAGAGTAGGAATCTGGGTGCCCCAGGTGCCTCGCATTTGGGCACCTGGGAGAGCACAGACCTTGGCAGTCCGGTTTTGTTCTTACTCGACATCTGTTGTGATTCGTTGTACGCTTTCCACCGATGCCGCGCGGACTCATCCGATACGAACATACGGGAAGCTTTCATTTCCTTACGTTCAGTTGCTATCACCGGCTCCAGTATCTGGCCGCGGCGGAGGCGTGCGATCTTTTCGAGGATGCGCTGGAGCGGGTGCGGCAGCGATATCGCTTCGTGGTGGCCGGTTATGTCGTCATGCCGGAGCACGTTCATCTTCTGATCGGCGAACCGGTCAAGGGCGTGGTTACCGGCGTGATCCACGCGCTCAAGCTCTCGGTGGCGATGCGGCGCGCGGAGCGGCCTTTCTGGCAAGCTCGCTACTACGACTTTCTCGTGCACAACGAAGAGAAGCGCGTCGAGAAACTTCGCTACATGCACCGCAAGCCTGTTGTACGCGGGCTGGCTGCCAAGCCCGAAGACTGGGCGTGGTCGAGCTTCCGGCATTACGCGACCGGAGCGGAAGGAAGAGTCGAGATCGAATCGCAGTGGAGCGCGATACGCGGGGCAACCAGTTGCCGGAATATCTGCGTTACCGGGAAAAAGCCGGTTGAGGTCAGAGGTTTCCCATGTGCCCAAAAGCGAGGCACCTGGGGCATCCATCGTTCTCAAATAGGTGGGCTTCCATACGGCACGGTCATTCCGGCATCACATTTCTTGTGAAAATGACCTGAATGTGAAACTTCGCCGGGCTGTTCATTCGTCTTCCCATTACGCATTCCACGGTTCCGGCTCTCTCCGTGTTGACCGCAAGACCAGCCATCCGGCCATCGTTCTCCGGCTTCGAGAAACATTAGCCCAGAAGCTACACGAGTTGTTCTGAAAGGTTGCATCATGAGCAAAGCAAGGCTCCTCTTTGGTTCCACGTTTCTAGCCCTGGCAGTTCTTCTATCGTCCGGCGCAAAGGCGCAGCCGGCCACCCATGTGTTGCCGAAGGTCGCCAAAGTCACCGTAAACGCACCGGTCACACTCACCGACAGCGGCGACAGTTGGATCCTCGACAACGGCATCGTCAAGATGACCGTCCTCAAGCGCAACGGCAACCTGTCGTCGCTGGTCTATCACGGCGTCGAAGTCCTGACGCGCGGCGAGTACTGGGAGCAGACGCCCTCCGGCACGATTACGGCAACGGTAACGATCGACCCGGCGACCAACGGCGGCGAACGCGCCGAGGTCTCCGTGCTGGGCGTCAACCCCGGCGACCGCAACAACCCCAGTCCCTTGGGCGGACCGCCGGGCGGCGGCGTGCCCGCGGCGCAGGAGCCTCGCTTTCCAGCAGTTGCTCCCGGAGCGGCAGGTCCGGCAGGTCCCGGCGGCGGCAGACGGCCAGGCGCAGCAGGCCCAGGCGGCGCAGCAGGCCCAGGCGGCGCAGCAGCCCCAGGCGGCGCAGCAGGCGCACGCCCACCGGCAGGCCCACGCGGCGGAGGCATGGACATCGAAACCCGCTATACTCTGGAGCGCGGTACCAGCGGCTTTTACACCTACGCCGAGTACACCCACAAGGCTAGCTACCCGCCGGCGGGCGAGGGCGAGAGCCGCTTCATCCTGGAGTCGATGAACCGCACCTTCGACTGGCTCTCCGTCGATAACGACCGCAACCAGCTCATGACCTCCGATGACGACCTGCGCAAAGGCGTCGTCATCCACGCCAAGGAGCAGCGCATCCTCGAGAGCGGCGTCTACGCCAACTCCGTCGAGCACAAGTACAGCTACAACGGCGTGATGTACCGGCTTCAAGCGTGGGGATGGTCCAGCACCAGGGACCACATCGGCGTCTACTTCATCAACCCCAGCAGCGAGTACATCGGCGGTGGCTCAGAGAAGCTCGACCTCATCGACCACATGAGCGGCACACTGCTCGACTACTGGACCAGCGGCCACTACGCCGGCGGCGCGGGCAACCACATCCCCGCGGGCGAAGAGTGGAAGCATGTCGTCGGCCCCATCTTCGTCTACTTCAACTCGCTCGCCGACGCCAAGGACCCAACCCCGGCTGAGTTGGACACCTTCCACGCCTCTTACGGCAGTGGTATGCCCGCCATCCCCAAGGAGTGGCACGACAACCAGCTCTCTCTCTGGAATGACGCCGTCGAGAAATCGAAGGCTGTAAAAGCCGCCTGGCCCTACGCCTGGGTCAGCGGCGTGGACTACCCGCACAAGGACGGCCGCGCCACCGTCACCGGACAGCTCGTTCTCGACGATCCCGACGCCCCGCAGGCCGCCAAGAAGACCCTGCCGCACCTCACCATCGGTCTGGCCCATCCCGACTACATCAACCCCTCCGGCGGATTCCAACAGCGCGCTGGAAACGGCAACGTCGTCACCTGGCCGCACGATGGCAACTACTATCAGTTCTGGACCGACGGCGCTGAGGACGGCCGCTTCACCATCGCCAACGTCCGCCCCGGCTCCTACACCCTGCACGCCTTCGCCGACGGAGTGCTGGGCGAGTACGCCAAGGCCAACATCACCGTCGAGGCGGGCAAGCCTCTGAATCTGGGCAAGCTCGACTGGCAGCCCGTCCGCTACGGCAAGCAGATCTGGGAGATCGGCTATCCCGACCGCACCGGCGACAAGTTCTTCAAGGGCGACAGCGCAAACTACTGGCTCTGGGGCTGGCCGCTGCGCTACGGCGACCTCTTCCCCAACGACATCACCTACACCATCGGCAAGAGCGACTACCGCAAGGACTGGTTCTTTGAAGAAGTCCCTCACTCCGACACCGATGCCTGGAAGAATCCCGCCGCCAAGGACCCTCTGAACCAGCGCTACGGCTGGGTCAACACACCCACCGGCCAGCAGGACATGTGGCGTGAGTGGGGCCACGGCAAGGCTACTACCTGGACCGTCAAATTCACCATGCCCAAAGCCTCGCAAGGCTCGGCCATCCTGCGCATCGCGCTGGCCGGAGCGGACGGCGGTGGGCCGAACGGCAGCGGGCTCGCCATCGGCGTCAACGGAAAGGACGTCGGCGCGATCCACCCGGTCGCCACCAACGCCCTGCGATACAACACCGACAAGGGAGTCTGGTACCAGTATGTGCAGAAGTTCGACGCGTCGCTGCTCAAGCCAGGCGAGAACTCCGTCACCTTCACCGTACCCGCCGGAGACGTCACCACCGGCGTGGTTTGGGACTACCTGCGACTGGAGTTGAACGACGGCAGCAAGACTTATCCCGTCGCACCCGACAGCGGCCGGCCGGACGCTCCGCCCACTCTGTAATCGCCTGACAATCACAATCGCAGAAGCCCCGCATCTCAACATCCGGGATGCGGGGCTTCTGCATTATTTCCCGATGCAAAACTTAGAGAAGATGAGCCGCAGCACGTCCTCGCTGGTGGTCGCTCCGGTCAGCGCGTCCAGGCTGTGCAGCGACTCGTACAAATCCAGCAGCAGCATCTCGTGCGGAATCCCCACGGCCACGGCGAGGCGCGCCGCGTCCAACCCGCGCAGTGCTTGTTCGACCGCCTGATGCTGCCGCAGGTTGGTCAGCATTGCCGCCTCGCGCAGCCCGCCCTCGGCCCCCGCGACCGCCCCCACAATGGCTGTGCGCAACTCGGCGATCCCATCGCCCGTCAGCGCCGACGTTGAGATCGTCTGAACTTCACGAACTCCAGATTCCGGCCCTCGATCCTCTTCCACCAGATCGCTCTTGTTCCACGCCACCAGCACAGCGTTCCCACTCGACGCGCCCTGCTCCAGCACCGCGCGGTCTTCCTGCGAGATGCCAACCGTCGCATCGACCACCAGCAGCACCACGTCGGCCTCGGCCATCGCCTCCCTCGAGCGGGCGACGCCCATCCGCTCCGCCTCGTCCATGCCCTCGCGATTCCGAAGCCCGGCGGTGTCGATCAGCTCCACCGGAATGCCCTCCATCGAGACGCGCTCGGAGACCGTGTCGCGTGTCGTCCCCGGTGCCGCGGTCACAATCGCGCGATCGCGCTCCACCAGCCGGTTGAAGAGGCTCGACTTGCCCGCGTTGGGCCGCCCCACGATGGCCAGCCGGAATCCCTCGCGCACCACGCGGCCGTAGGCGAAGCTCCGCTCCAGCGCCACCAGCGGCGCGCGCACCTCGGCGATCTTCGCGGCGATGCGCTCCGCCGCCATCACGTCGATGTCGTCCTCGGCGAAGTCGATGCCCGCCTCCATCTCCGCGATCAACCCCACCAACCCCGCCTTCACCGGTGCGACGGTCTTCGCCAATGCCCCGCCCATCTGCCGCGCCGCAACTCTCGCCTGCTCCAGCGTGACCGAGCCGATCAGGTCGTTGACCGCCTCGGCCTGGGTCAGGTCGATCCGCCCGGCCAGAAACGCGCGCTGCGTGAACTCGCCCGGCTCGGCCAGACGCGCGCCACCAGCGCAGCACTGGCGCACGATGTACTCCAGCAGCACCGGCGAGCCATGCGCTGCAATCTCCACCACATCCTCGCCAGTGTAGGAATTCGGCGCGGCAAAGAACGTCACCACCGCCTCGTCCAGCACTGCGCCGGTCGCAACATCCACCAACTCGCCGAAGCGCGCGCGTCCCGCGGCAAGCGGATGGCGCAGCCGCACCAGCGGCGCAACGATCTCTCTCGCGCGCGCCCCCGAGAGCCGCACCACGCCGATCCCGCCGCGCCCCACCGGCGTCGAGATCGCCACAATCGTCTCCTGCTCCATCCCGCCCATCTCTCTAAGATAGTCGCCCGGAGCGCAGCCTAGTAGCTGTTGTGTGCGTGGAAGCCCTTCTTTGGGTCGTAGGCCACATGAACCAGGTTGTCCCGGTAGTCGATCGAGACCACCAGCTCGCGCAGGATCGGAAACCCGATGATTCCCGAAATCTCGACGCCTACGTTTTGAGACATCCCGCTGATGTCGATAATGTTCATGCTCCGCCGCGTCTGATTGATCCCAGCGAACGTCATGCTCACATTGTCGACGATGGGGACCTTCTTCACCTCACCGTTGATCCCTATCACCTTCACATTGTTGAAGTCCGAAACCATGCCTACCTCGTGCGCTGCCTCCAGTGAGATCAGGCTTTCCGAGGAGCCCGTGTCCATGAGGAACAGCTTGACAGGAGCCTTGTTGACGAGGGTCGGCAAGATGAGCATGTGCTGAGAGCGAAAGATCGGCGTCCAGTCCTTCATCTCCGGCGCGATGTACCGGTCCTTCGCGCTGTCCGCTACGCTCACTGGCGTCTCTTCGTCATCCGATGTGGTCAGCGTAATGACCTTCGATACCTGCTCGCCGGGAGTCTTCGGCAGCGGTCCAAGCCGCACCTCCCGCCCCGGATAGTCCAGCGTAACCACATAATCCCGGAAGACGTCCGGCCCGATCAGTCCATCCATGTCCGCCATTCTTTCCACCATGTTGCTGGGGTCGAGCACCTGCACCATACAGTTCTTGAACTCCATCTTGCCGATCTTGATGTCGTCCACGTGGGTGACGAACGCATTGGCCAGGCCACTATCGCCTATGCCTCCAACTTTGATCTGAAGTTCGGGAACCAGACCAATGCTCCTGGCCGCCGAACTGCTCAGGACTAGACCCGAGGCACCGGTATCGATCTCCAGCCGCTTCTTCTTGCCATTGAGCAGCACCTCCAACCCCGCCTCGCTCATGTTCTCCAACGACCCATTGTCCGGGATCGGGACGATCGGCAGTTTAGCCTCCTCGATCGGAGTCACAAGCTCGCAGCTTCCCTTCTCTCTGGTCTCGATGCCCTTGATCGCCGCATCGATTGCGTCCTTCTGCGGATCGGTCAGCGCTGGGTTGTCGAGCCGCTTCTGTAGCGTGGCCAGCTTCTGCTCCGCCGTCTGCGGCACGACATGGGTTGCGTGCCACCGGCGAGCGATTGCCTGGTTCTGCGGCGAGAGCCAGTACGCCCTTTCGATCTCAAGCTGCGACCTCCCGTACAGGCCCGATAGATGCAGGAAGAGGGCCATATCGTAGCGCGTGAGGCCGTTGCAAATGTTGCGATTGATGGACCGGTTCAAGGCCATGCCCGCCTCGTCCACCTCGCCGCGGCGGAAGCGCACCTCACTCAAAGCGTCCAGCAACACCACGTCGTTGGGGTGCGCGCTGTCGTACTTCATCGCCAGCGCCAGCGCCTCGGGCAGCTTGCCCTCCGCCAGCGTGGTACGCACCAGCCCCGCCATTGCCACATCCGATGTCGGATCGGCCGCCAACACCGCGCCGTAGAGCCGCTCCGCGTCTGCATACTTCCGCCCAAATAAAGCGGTGTCTGGCTCGCTCGGCCTGGTATTGTCGATAACGCAGTTCGGCACCGCGTACTTCGCCGAAGGGCCATCCGCCTGTGCTCTGGTGCCCTGCGCGCCAGCCATCGCCGCGCTGTTAGCAGAATTGCTCGGCGCAGCGCCACTCTGCGCGGAGATACTCGCTGAACCGCTCGCTACCGACGCAAATAGAAGCAACACAACGACTCGCAACAAACATGCACGCATGGATGCGCTCCATCGTAGAGAAAATGTATATCAGGGTCGCGACCATCATCCACCCGCAGGGACAAAAGATCAACCACATCGTTGATCGATGCGTTCGATTCACTCCTCTCGCCATGAAATAACTTCTTGGGGCGCCTACAGCGTAATGGCGTGGGCGCCGTTGGAGGCGCGGCTGGTGTAGATCTCCGCGGTGATGCCGGTGGCAGCCAGATAACCTGCGCGCATGGCCTCGGTAAAGGCGGCGACGTTGGCGACCGCGACCAGGTTCACGGTGCAGCCTCCGAAGCCTCCGCCGGTAAGGCGCGCGCCGAAGCAGCCGGGCTGTTTGCCGGCCAGCGCGACCAGAATGTCGATCTCCTTGCACGAAGCCTCGAAGTCGTCGCGCAGGCTGATGTGCGCCTGGCGCATCAGCTCGCCGAAGTGCGTCAGGTTGGAGACGCGGAACGCATCGGCGGCGGCCAGCACGCGCGCGTTCTCGGTGATGACGTGGCGGCAGCGCTTCAGCACGTTGGGAGGCATCTCGCTGCCCCACTTGGCGAGGTCGGCCACCGTGGCGTCGCGCAGCGCCATGATCTCCGGCCGGTGCTTGCGCAGGATGTCCGCTCCTTGTTCAATCGCCGCGCGGCAGGATTTGAACGGTCCTTCGGCGACCGAGTGCTGCACCATGCTGTTGCAGATGACGATGCGCACGTTCGGCGGGATCGGGGCGAGCGTGTACTCCAGCCAGCGGCAGTCGATCATCACGGCGTGGTCCTGCTGTCCGCAACAACTGACAAACTGGTCCATGATGCCGCAGTTAGCGCCGACGAACGCGTTCTCCGCGCGCTGGCACAGCAGCGCGATCTTGGTCGGCGGCAGGTCCAGGCTGGTGGTGCCCAGCACGGCCAGCGCGGTGGCGACCTCCACCGAGGCCGACGAGCTGAGTCCGGCATTCAGCGGCACATTGCCGGCAATCGTCAACGAGAAGCCGTTGTCGACCGGGACGCCGTGCTCGCGCAGCGCCCAGATAACGCCCGCCGGATAGTCGGACCAATGGACCTTGCGGCCGGCGCGCAGCGTTGCAAAGTCGTCGTCCAGAAATTCGCGGACGGTCTTGTCCAGCAGCTCCTCGTAGTTCACCGAGTTGGCCACGATGCGCCCGTCGGTGCGAGGCGAGATGGCCACCACCGTGGCGAAGTCGATCGCCGCCGGCATCACGAAGCCGTCGCTGTAGTCGGTGTGCTCACCGATCAGGTTGACGCGGCCGGGCGCGGCGTACAGCGCGCCGGGAACATTGAAGGTGGCGAGGTGGAGGGCGGCGATTTCGGCGTGGGTGGGCATGGGCACTTTCTTCGGCTTCATCATTTGGAGATGCAGTTCCTAACCAATTCTAAGATTTTGGACCATTTACTGTACGTCAGACAATAACTCAATCGAGGTAGTGCTTTTCCGGCAGGGCGCGCAGGCGCTCGGCCGCGGTCTCCGGCGTAAGGTCGCGCTGCGGGCTGCCAAACATCTCGAAGCCGACCATGAACTTGCGGACCTCGGCCGAACGCAGCAGAGGTGGGTAAAAATGCCCGTGGAAGTGCATGGAATCGTGCGCACCGCCGTCGGTCGGCCGCTGGTGGAAGCCCATGCTGTAGGGAAAGCTGACCTGGAATAGATTATCGTACCGCGTGGTCACGGCCTTCAGAATCGCCGCGAAACCGGTGCGCTCGGCCGCCGTGAAATCGGTAAAGCTGCCCAGGTGGCGGCGCGGCAGCACCAGCGTCTCGAACGGCCATGTGGCCCAGTAGGGAACCACCGCAATGAACAAATCGTTCTCCGCCACAACGCGCTCGGCCTGCGCCAGCTCGGTGGCCATATAGTCGCAGAGCAGGCAGCGGTGGTGCTCGTCCGCATACTCCTGCTGTGCGGCCAGCTCGCGCAACGGCTCGTCCGGAACGTGTTCGGTGGCCCAGATCTGGCAGTGCGGATGCGGATTGCTGGAGCCCATCATCGCCCCGCGGTTCTCGAAGATCTGCACGTGGTTGATATACGGCAGCTCGCCCAGCGCGGCCGTCTCATTGGCCCACGCGTCCACCACCGCGGCGATTGCAGCCTCCTCCATGCGCGCCAGCGTCAGCGAGTGGTTGGGATGGAAGCAGATCACGCGGCAGCGTCCGCGCTCCGCCTCGGCCACCAGCAGCGGAGATGCGTTCCGCTGCGCGTCCGGCTGCGCGTCGCTGAGCAGCGCGGGAAAGTCGTTGTCGAAGGCGAAGACGCCCGTGTAAGCAGGATTGCGCGCGCCACCGGAGCGCGCATTGCCGGGGCACAGATAGCACGCCGGATCGTACGCCAGCCCCTTGCTGACCACCGGCTTGCTCGTCTCGCCCTGCCACGGCCGGTCGGTGCGCTGCGGCGACACCAGAATCCACTGGCGCAGAAGAGGATTGTAGCGGCGGTGCGGAACGAGATCGAGCGGGCGGGCCGGGACGGGCAAGGGATGTCCTATTGAGTGGAAGTAATGGTTTCAATTGTATGCGAAATTGGGATGGAGGTGGGTCAAGCGATTGCCGTCAGTGGTGGTTGGCCTCAAGCCCGGGTAGTTATCTGCAACTGCGTTTCGCGCAACCTGCGGGCCATGACCTTACAAACATTGCGTACGTTCCCCGCTGTCTTGCAGGAATCGCTACCCACCCCATTCTTGATGCCTCGATATCAGCGCCGTCTGACCTTTTTGTCGTTCGGAAATATCACCGTGACCTGGAGCGTGACACGCTCAAACTCAGCGTCCTCACCGGTCAGACCTGGTTTGAGGGCGACCGACGTGACGATGACGTAGCCATGTCCCACAGAGCGGCGCTTGTAGTGCGGAAGTCCGCCGCTGTAATCGGGGTCTTTACCCTTCGTTTGAGATAGCTCGTACGTATCGTAGAGCGCACTGCTCTCCGCGCATTCATACTTCTGGTCCGCGGCATTTGTGACGAAGTCGAATTGTTCTTTTGCGGGCATGTGCTCGGCCCAGCCAGCATCCGCATCGGGAGAGAAGCGCCATGCAGTCAGGTCTACCGCCAATGGCTCGTGCCAGAAGGGGTTTCTGAGGCAGGCGGTGTAGTCTTCCTGACTATCCGGCGAAGGCTTGATCTGAAAGTTCCACTCGCCGCCATCGAGGCTCTGCTCGAGCACGAAGTACAGCCCGTGGCCGATGGGATGGATGTAGGTTTCGCCGGTGCGAACGTCCGCGCTGAAGCGCACCGGCACTTGCGCATGCAGCACGGCGAAACCGATTAGGCCTTGGAGAATGAATGCGAGTCTGCGGCGCATGGTCGGAGAATATCATGGTCCCACATCTGGCAGATCTGTCCCTGCAAGTCGGCTTATGGGACGACCTCCTTGGTCTGTGCCAAGACTGGCCGTAGAATCTCGTTTTTTGAACGTGATCCATTGACCTTAGTGGACAGGCTCGGAGGGTGCTTCCGTAGCGGCTTCAGTCGCGGCCTTCTTCAAACTGACGTGGTTGATCCGCGCAAACACAAGCCCCGTGGGAATGATGGAGAGAAACGTCACCACCAGCAGCAACGCTCCGCACGCAGTCGCCGCCTCGATCGGCGCGCCATAGAACTCATGCATCGCCGTCGCGGTGACGGCGATCTGCGTGAACCAGCCGATGACGGGCAGTTGCAGCAGCGAGCCGCCAATGCTCGCCCCCATCAGCAGCATGGTGCGCGAGAACGAAATCGTCGCCAGTTCCGGCGTATCGGCGAAGCCGTGCAGCGTCTCGACGTACGCGCAGCCGATCATCCCCCACATGGCCAGCGAGATCAGCGAGACGACCACAAAGTCCTGCGCCGAGCTGACCGCGTCCAGTCCCTCGCGGAAGCCGCGAATCTTCTGCGCAACGTTCTCGCCGATCGGCTTCGAGAGCCATCCGATCGCCGCTCCGGCGACACGCGCCACCGCGCCTCCGGCCACGCGGATCGCGACCGCGAAGACGGCGATCAACGCCGTTCCCGCCAGCGAAATAAGCCCCGTGCGCACGAATATCTCGTGGTGCGGCAGATCGCGCGGCGCAAACAGAAGCGCGCCGGAGAAGATCAACGCCGCCGCGCCCAGGTCGAACATGCGCTCGATGGTGTACACCGCAACCTGCGAGCTGATGGAAAGCTGCACCCGCCGCGCCACCAGCGCCGGACGGATCACATCCGCCAGCCGCCCGAAGAGCGCGACCGCCGTAAATCCGACGAACTGCGGGCCCACCAGCACCAACGGCGAGACTTTCTTCGTCGCACTCAAAAAAACCGACCAGCGCGTGGCCCTCAGCCAGAAGGTCGCATAGATCAGAGCGATGCCCGCCGCAATATGCACCCAGCGAACGTGGCGCAACTGCATCCAGAAGACCGCCCAGTCGAAGTGAATGCGGCCGCGATAGGCGAAGACGACCAGCGCCAGCACAAGGAGAATTGCGAGCCAGACGAGACCGTTACGGCTTTTCATCACTTCAGCACCGTCTCACAGCCGATTCTAGGTTGACCCTGATTATCTAACCGCCTTGCGCCTTTTCTCGGTATTGACGATGACGGCACCCACGAAATGTCGAGTAGAAAGATCAAAGAATAGATTTCCCGTGGCTTCGGAATTGACAAGCGCAAATTGCTCGAGCTTTCGTTGAGGGGTATACGACTTGAGCCGCCTCACAAATAACTCGACTCCATCGAGGTGTTGACCCGTGACATCGGTGTTCTGCAGACGAGTTGTCCAAAGTCTAAGAGCTTCGGATACGCTCAATTTGGACGGACGATCCGAAACGAGACGCGTATCTTCCCGGAGCAATAGATTTCTAATCCGTTTCACTCGCTCGTCTGCAGGCTCGTTGTCCAGTCGCCGTAAGATGGTGCTTGTATCAATCATTTGGCATCACCTCTGCTCCCATTCTAACGCCCCTCAAGAGAATCTCCTTCTCATTGTGATAGTCGGGGGATTCCTCCCAGCTCCAGCCCGGACCGCTCGTTGGAGGCTGTTCGATTGGAAGGCGGAGGAGGATACCACCCGGTCCGCGCGACTGTGCAAACCGGCGGGCGATTGTTTCAGAGTAAGTCCATGAGGTGAATGGACTTACAGTCGATTCATCTAGTAGATTATGTTCTTCGGGGCTGAGGGTTCCTTCAGGATCGCCGGGGACTACCGTTCCGTTAATTGCTGCGGCCCGCATCGGATGTTTGGCATGAACTCCGCGGTATACGTACCGTTGCATCGGTGAGGAGCCTCTGACTACTCGGGTTGAGGATGGCGCTTGCGGCGGTTGAACTCGCGGATCACGCGGGCGACGTAGGCGCGCGTCTCGGCGTAGGGTGGAATGCCGTGGTAGCGATCCACCGCCGCCGGCCCCGCATTGTATGCGGCGGCCGCCAACGCGATGTCGTCGTGGTAGCGCGTCAGCAGCGCATCCAGATACGCCGTGCCGCCGCCGATGTTCTCCTCCGGCGCGAACGCGTTGCGCACACCCAGTTCCAGCGCGGTGGCCGGCATCAACTGCATCAGGCCCTCTGCCCCGGCGCGCGATACGGCGCGCGTGTTGCCGTTGCTCTCCGCCTTCACTACGCTGGCCAGCAGGTCGGCGTCGATGTTGTGCCGCGCCCCGGCCCGCGCCAGCATCTCGCCCATCTCAGCCTGCGTGAGCGGAGCAGAGACCGTCCGCGCGGGTTCGAGAATTACCAGAGGAACCACAGGAGTCACTGCGGCGGCAGGCGCGGGAGGGTCGGGAATCTGCTCCACGCGCAGCACGGAGCTAGCCGCAACCTCGATGTAGTTCGCATCCTGCGCCGCGATCTGCCCGTCAGCACCGGCGCGTACGGTCGGCAGCAATACACCCGCGGCAGGCAATAGATAAATCCGCACCCGGTCGCCCGCCGCCTCACGCCGCGCGCAGTCGAACTCGAAGCCGTTGCGCAGCGTAATGTGTTCCGCGGCGTATGCCCGCAGCGACGGCCCTGCAATCACTGCCAGCAGGGTCAGCGTCAGGCTGGAGCGGAGTGCTCCGCAGCGAAGTTTGCAGCGCAGTTTCATCTCAGGTTCTGTCTCCATCCTACGACTCTGAAGCGCCGCGTGGATAGACCTCCACGGATTGCCTTCGAGTCCAACCTCCCTCCAGCCCGTCATTCGGGAAGCGCGATGCGCGGATTCTCCATAACCTTTAGACGTTGCAGAATCTTGCGCGTGAGCCCGGTCAGCGGAAGCCCGGCCAGGCGCGTGGTGCGCGTCCAGTGCAGTTCGCGCGACTCCGCCGGGACGGCACTGCGCAGCGCCCGGACTGTTGCCCCGGTCTGCTTGACAGCTCTGCCGGGGCCGGCAGAAATTGCGGGGGCTAAGGAGGCAGCGGGCGCGGTACGGCGCGAGGAGAACACCTGCATGTAATAGTTCGTATTGGTAATGGCGTGGCGAATTCGCAGCGCGGGTTCCAGTCCCTCCACCGCCTCCAGCGGCAACGGCGGCAGCTCGTACATTGCGGGCATCACTCTGGCGTCCGCGGACCTGCGTTCCAGCAGCACCTCGGTGGCCGGGCCGCGCTTGCGCAGATCCAGCAGACAGGCGACGGGCTGGCTGCGCTGCGCTGCACGCGGCAAGGTGGGATGCTCCCCGCGCGTGCGGCAGAGCGAATTCACAGGACACTCGCTGCAGCGCGGCGCGCGCGGCAGACAGACCATCGCGCCCAGCTCCATCATCGCCTGATTGTGCTCTCCCGCGGGATTGTCGCAGTGCTGCGCACCCGCGCCGCCGCCGGATTGCACCTCCCGCCGCGAGACCGTCCCGCGCGCCTGCGGCAACAGGGCCTGTGCCTGGGCGCGCACCAACCCCCGCGCGGCAGCGGTGTTCTCGCTGGAGCGGCCGGTGAGCCGCAGAACCACCCGCTCCACGTTGCCATCCACCACCGCAACGCCCTCCCCAAACGCAATGCTTGCGATGGCCGCCGCCGTGTACTCGCCGATCCCAGGCAGCGTGCGCAGCTCCGCCGCACTCGCCGGCAGACTGCCGCGCCGCTCGGTCACGATGAACTGCGCCGCCCTGTGCAACAGCCGCGCGCGGCTGTAGTAGCCCAGCCCCGACCACGCCACCAGAACCTCCAACTCGCTGGCCAGCGCCAGCGACACCAGCGTAGGAAACCGCCGCAGAAACTCGTTGTAGTGTTCGGTCACCGCGGCCACTCGCGTCTGCTGCAGCATGACCTCCGCAACCCATATCTTGTAGGGATCGCTCGTCTCGCGCCAAGGCAGCGCGCGCGCGTTGCCGCGATACCAGGCCAGCAGACGGCGGCGAAAGGCAGCGGGGTTGATTTCATTTCGAGCAGCAACCTCGTCGCCGCTCTCGGAACGCTTCATCGTTTCAGTCTATCCCGCGCCGTCGCCGGTTGCCTTCGCCGGTTGCGTAGAGGAACGCTATCCAACACCATCCGCCGCGCCTTACACTGATGTGCATGATGAAGAACCAGCCCCGCCGCGATTTCCTCAAGCAGACCGCGCTTGCCACAGCCGCTGCCGTCATGCCGTTCGCCTCATTCGCCCAGACGCAGCAGGCTCCCGCGCCCGCCATCGCTCCACGCCCAGCAGCCGTCCCGCCGCCCGCAGCAGTCCGCCCCCACTTCCCCACCGCCGATCCCGCATGGGCCGCCACCTGGGACGCGGCGCTCGCCGTCCTCGCCGGCAACGTGCGCACCATGCCGCGTTACGACCACCCCGTCCTGGTCGAGGGCAGCACCTACGCCGGCATCTGGCAGGAGTGCGCCCCGCAGGAGGGCCTCGTCTACGGCACCCTCCAGCAGTACGTCGCCACGCCTCCCGGCCAGCCCACGCCGCTCCAGGTCGCCCGCGCCAACCACGTGGCCTTCTTCGCCCAGCAGAAGCCCGACGGCCAGCTCCCCGCCTCCATCAAGCTCGCCGACAAGGTCGGAACCTCCGGCGGCTACGGACAGATCCAGATGGTCGTCCCCATCGCCGCCACCGCCTGGGACCTCTTCCAAATTACCAAAGATCAGGAACTCCTCGAAACCGCCTACGCCGCCTGCAGCCGCTGGGACGCATGGCTGCGCCAGTATCGCGACACGCGCAAGACCGGCCTGGTCGAGGGATTCTGCACCTACGACACCGGCATGGACTACAGCCCGCGCTGGAACGGCATTCCAAGGCAATGCCCCGACGCCGACGCGCGCAAGTGCCCGCCAGACCCCACCATGCCCCGCCTCTGCCCCGATCTCTCCGCCACCGTTTACGGCGCGCGCATCGCGCTGGCCGCCATGGCCCACGCACTCGGCAAATCCAGCGAACAATCCCGCTGGCTCGCCGACGCCGAGCACATCCGTAAGCTAATCCTCAGCAAACTCTACAGCCCCGAAGACGGCGCCTTTTACGACCTCGACGCGCAAAACAACTTCGTCCGCGTCCGCTCCGTCGTCACTATCCGCGTCCTCGGCGAACACGTCCTCGACCCCGTCAAGGACAAATCAATCTTCGACGCCATCTGGAGCAAACAGGTCCACAACCCCGCCGCCTTCTGGGCGCCCTATCCATTCCCCTCCTCGGCCCTCGACGAGCCCACCTTCGTCCGTCCCATCCCGCGCAACAGTTGGGGCGGTGCCAGCCAGGCCCTCACCGCCCTCCGCGCGCCGCGCTGGATGACCCACTACGGCAAGCAGGCCGAGCTCACCCGCCTCATGCAGCAATGGTGCTCCGCCATCATGCGCCACACCGAGGAGGCAAAGAGCAGCGACGATTTGGTCAAGCTCTTCCGCCAGCAGATGGACCCCCTCACCGGCGACTTCACCCAGCCCGACCCCGGCGGCTACTCCCCCGCCGCCCTCACCTTCCTCGACTTCGCCCGCCGCCTCAGCCACGCCGGCCGCTCCATCCTCATACCACACAGCTCATAGCCCATAGCTCGAACCGGAATAATCGCTGGGTGCCCCATCTTCGCCGCAGTCTCATCGCGGCTAAGGTGGGGCATTGCCGGGTGCCCCATCCATCGCGGCAGTATCGCGATGGGTGGGACGTGTACCCACGCGCCGTCATTCTGGCGCAGCCCCACGCGGTCGTCATTCTGAGCGCAGCCCCACGCGTCGTCATTCTGGCGCAGCCCCACGCGGTCGTCATTCTGGCGCAGCCAGAATCTCCGTATTGGTCCTTGCCTCCGCCCTTGCTCTTGCTGTTCCCTGTTCCCTGTTCCCTGTTGTCTGTTCCCTGTTCCCTGTTGTCAAGCCCCTCGAAGCCCCAAATTCCCCCTAACCAACACCAACCAAACAACTTAAATCTTTAAAAATGTTGGCATAGTAGTTTCCCTCCAGCGCGTATAATTAAATCAGTAAGCAAAACCAAACAGACCCGGCCAGCGCGCCGGGTCTTCACATTTAACTGGCCACTGGCCCGCGGCCCTCAACCGTCGCAACCAAGTCCAGACTTAGTCCAGACCAATCCAGACTTAGTCCAGACTTAACATGCCTCTTTTGAAGACTTTGATATTTTTTCGCACACAAAGGAAAAACCGCATGACCGAAGCAATCGAAAATACCGCGCTTTTGCATTCAACTTACAACTTACAACTGCCTTCTTCGCCTTTTATACGTCTCACGCGCTTAGCGCGAGCTTAACCAACACGTTTTGAATACTTTATGCTATTACCACCGAGGGGGTACCTACAGAAATCGCAGTAACTCACGATGTTCCATGACCCTTCCGGGGGATGGAATTCGCGCTCAGGCGCGCCGATACTCTGGTACAATCACCGCATTCCAAGATTGGCCCCTCGGCTGCGCGCAATTCGTTGGACGCGACATCTGATGGGATATGGTCTGTTGCGCGCTTCGACCCCGCACCATAGAAAGGACTTCCATGAATCTCCGCTCACTTCCGATCCTCGCCGTCCTCGCCTGCTCGCCCATCGCTCTTTCGGCCCAGGCTCCAGCCGTCTCGTCTCAGACGCCAGCCTCCGCGCCCGCCCTCTACGCGGAGAACGCAGCGCCAACCTCGTTCTCCAGCTCCATCGCCACCGACGACCTCGCGGCCACAGCCAACAGCGCGCAATCCGCCTCTGGCTCGCAATCCGCCGCTGGCTCGCAATCCGCCGCCGCGCCCTCCAAGGGCAGTTCGCTCCCCTTCTCGTCGGTCGGCGTCGGCGTCAAGGTCGGCCTCGGCGGCATCGGCTTCGACGTGGCCACGCCGCTGGTGCCGGGACGGCTGAATCTTCGCGGCGGAGCAGGCTTCTTCTCCTACACCTACAATGGGACCGTAGACAATGAGCCGATCAGCGCAACCCTGAACCTCAATAACGCGGAGGCGATGGTGGACCTCTACCCCTTCAAGGGCAGCTTCCGCCTCAGCGCCGGCACGACCGTCTACAACCAGACCAGCCTGAACGGCACGGTGACCGTGGCCCCCGGAACCACACTCACCATCGGTAATAACAGCTACCTCAGCGCCCCGGCCCCCAACCAGTTGACCGGGACGCTATCCGCCGGCTTCGGCGGCAAGGCCGTACCGCGCTTCACTCTGGGCTGGGGAAACATGGTCGCGAAGAAGGGACACATCAAGTTCGAGACCGAATTCGGCGTCGAGATCATCGGGACGCCCACAGTGGCGTGGAACTACGGCGGCCAGGCCTGCCAAGCCAACAGCGCCGGCACCGCCTGCGCCACCGGCTCCAGCTACGTGGCAATCAACTCGGTTCCCGGCGCTACCGCGAACATCGCTACGCAGGTCGCCAGCCTGCAGAGCGATGTCAACAGCGTGAAGGTCTTCCCCATCTTTTCTCTCGGGTTGAGCTTCAAGATCCCCTAGGTCATAATCTCGTTCCAATTGCCAAGGGCCGAAGGCCCACCCTATACCAGCGAGCTTGCTCGCTGGGGTAGGAAGCCCCAGGTGCGAGGGCCAACCAGGCTCCGAGGGCTGAAAGCCCGGTCTATACTTCAACAAACTTCAGTCTCACCACACTAGTATGGAGAAGAGCGCCGTGTCTTCTCCAAAAAAAATCACGCACGCAGCAGACCAGCCGGTTCAACCTCGCAACAATGAGGATGAGGACGAGCAGGATCTTGCCGCCGAGCGCAAGCACATCGCTGAGCGCAAGCTCCCGTCGCTCTACGACTTCTTCTCGCCATCGGGGCTGCTCTCGCGCTCCGGCCTCGAGTTTGAGCATCGCTTGGGCCAGTACGAGATGGCCCGCGCCATCGAAAAGGCATTCGCCGACAAGCGCCACCTGATCGTCGAAGCCGGCACCGGAACCGGCAAGACGCTCGCCTACCTGCTGCCCGCCCTGCGCCTGGCCCGCGAACGCCAGCAGCGCGTCATCATCTCCACCGGAACGAAAAACCTTCAGGAGCAGCTCTTCTTCAAGGACGTACCGTTCCTCGAATCGGTCCTCGGCCCGCTCAAGGTCTGCTACATGAAGGGCCGCGGCAACTACCTCTGCAAGCACAAGCTCTACGCGCTGCGCGATTCGCCGCTGCTCACCGGGCTCGACGAGATCGGCCAATTCCACGCCATCGCCGCCTGGGAGAAGACCACCGCGACCGGCGACCGCGCGGAGATCGACGCCCTGCCGGAGAACTCCGCGCTGTGGCCCAAACTCGACGCGCGCGGCGAGGCCTGCCTCGGCCAATCCTGCCCCGACTGGGAGAACTGCTTCATCACCGCCATGCGACGAAAAGCGCTCGAAGCCGAGATCGTCATCGTCAACCACCACCTCTTCTTCGCCGACATGGCGATCAAGCTGCAAGCCGGAGCGGCGCCCGACGCAGGCGTGCTGCCCGCTGCCGGCGCGGTCATCTTCGACGAGGCGCACGAGCTGGAGGACATCGCAAGCAACTTCTTCGGCATCAACCTCAGCACCCAGCGCTTCGACGAGCTGGCCCGCGATGTGGAGACCATGCTGCGCGCCAGACATGCCTCCACCGCCGCCATCGAGAGTGCCACCGCAACCCTGCGCGAGCGCGCACGCCTCTTCTTCGCCGCGCTGCCCTTCGACGCATCGAGGACTGCCGCGGACTCCATCGCCACACTCGACGCGCCGCCGAACTCCAGCCCCTACGTCGGCCTCGGCCGCATGCCCTTCGACGACCGCGCCGAGTTTCTCGAAGAACGCGGCGATACCTACACCGGAGCGCTCAACGCACTCAGCCTCCTCGAGGGAGAGCTCGACCGACTGAAGAACGTCGACGAGGCCCCAGGCCTGCGCAAGCGCACCGCCGACATCGCAACCCACCTCAAGTTTCTACTCGAATCGCAGGACCCCAACACCGTCTTCTGGATCGAGCGAAGGGCCGCCGGCGGAGTTCGCGCACTTGCGCAAAAAGGGGCGCGTGCCGTCGGCCACATGAGCCACCACACCCACCTGCAGGCCACGCCCATCGACGTCTCCCAGCTCCTTGCCGCGGCGCTCTTCGAGGCCTACAGCTCGATCATCCTCACCTCCGCCACGCTCACCGTAGCCTCGGGAACCGATGAATCGGGCAGCGCTGTCGCCGGCTTCGAGCACATCTCCCGGCGGCTTGGCCTCACTCTCGCACGCGAGCTGGTCGTACCCTCGCACTTCGACTACCCGCGCCAGGCGCTGCTCTATCTGCCGCCGGGAATGCCCGACCCCCGCGATCCCGAGTATTTCCTCCATGCCGCCGAGCGCACCCGCCGCGTGCTGGAGATCACCCACGGCCGCGCCTTCTGCCTCTTCACCAGCCACGCCCAGATGCGCGCCATGCACCAGCGCCTCTCCGCCGAGCTGCCCTACCCGCTGCTGCTGCAGGGCACGGCCCCGCGCACCGTCCTGCTCGAGCAGTTCCGCGACACGCTCGGCGCGGTCCTCTTCGGCACCTCCAGCTTCTGGCAGGGCGTGGACGTGCAGGGCGAGCAGCTCAGTTGCGTCATCATCGACAAGCTGCCCTTCGCCGTCCCCTCCGACCCCATCGTCAAGGCCCG
>PLOT01000294.1:26629-30334 GCA_003142215.1 Granulicella sp.
CGCATCCAGCGCCAGCGCTACGGTCGCATCTTTCTCGACTCGCTGCCGCCCTACCGCCAGACCCAATCCATCGAAGACGTTGAAGCCTTCTTCGCGGTGGAAGTGTGAGAGCTACCCTGCCCCGTTCGCAGAGGTAGTCCATTTCGGGCTTGCGCGAGAGACCCCCTGCACAAATAAAAGAACGGGCCGGACAAGACCCCGAAGGATCTTGCCCGGCCCGTTCATCGGCACTTCCTAGTTGATGGTGATCGGTACGACGAACGACCGCGACATCGTTGCCCACTGACCCGCGGGTGTGGGTGTGGTGGGGTTCGTGTATGTGCCAGTGACGGTCACGATTTGTGGTCCAGTGGGAATCGGAGTGTAGAAGTCCACCTGGTTACCGCCGCATCCGCTCATTCCCACGCTCACTGCCGCGATTGCAATCAGCATCCACAGCGCCTTGCTCAGTCTGCGCCTGCGACGCACGCAGAAAGCGAGTACGCCAAACGGCAGGAACGCCAACACGGTCCTGGTAGTGAACGTCCGAAGCTGACCAGTAGTAGTGCCGGTGTTGAAGCCGAGCGGCTCGGTTGCCGGGGTCGAGACGTCGAAGATAACTGCCACCGTCGATCCATTGCTAATCGTTGCAAATGGCACAAAGGTCGTCGCGTTGTTAACCACTACGACCTGCCCAATGAAGCAGTTCACATAGCTCGGGTTCTGGGTCACACAGCCGGAGCCGGGAAGGAAGTTGACCTGGCCGGAGAAGGACAGGACCCCGCCAATCTGCATAATTGTCGACTGCGGATAGGATCCGTTCTGGTTCGGTGCCGCGGGTAGACCGTTCCCGTTCGGAATGTTACCCGGAAGGACACTGAGGGGGCCCGTTGCGGAGGTTATGGTGAAGTCTGGATTGTCGACGACCAGCGCGAATGGAACCGTCCCCGTTGACGGGCACGTCGAGGTCGCTACTTGCCCAACTACCGAGCAGGCGAAGTCGCCTAAGCCGTCCGACGCGCCGGTGACGACCGGTAATGGATCCCCGCTATAGGTGAAGCTCAAGTAGTGGGTTCCAGTCGGGGGAGCGGTGGTGTTGTTGAAGTTGGGCAGAGTGAAGGTACCCTGGCCCGGGGTCGGAGCCGAGCCCGTCCCTCCCAGCGTAACAACAGGGTTGCAGTTGGTGGTTACCGTTGTCGAGCAAGGAGGATAAACAATGGTCCCCGATGGCCATTGGATGACACCATTGACAGTGGGGAATACCCCCGTAGTTGGGGTCGGAGTGAATATAGTCGATGTGATGGGCACAAAATAGTCCGTCACAGAGACCGTACCCGTAGGTATTCCCTTGCCCGCCGTAACCAGGGAGCCGACCGTGATCGCGTAGGTAGCACCCGTCACAGTAGGACCGTAGGTAGTAACTGTCCCAGTAATCGTACCCGCATTCGCAATGGCGATTGAGGTCTTGTTTGCCGTAATGCTCATGCCCGACGGCGCCGGAGTTACTGTATCCGTGCCGGTGATGTACGCTATCGTATAGTTGTTCTTGGGCTTACCAGTAATGGTTGGAGTCACCTTGTATGGGTTCTTAGTACAGTCGGGGGTGATGGCGGGTGCAACAATTGGGCACACATCCAGGACGGATGAATCGACCGGCGTGAACGTCGCACTCAACTTTTTGAGGTCGGTGCCCACGGCTCCGGTGATCACCATTCCCCCGATGGGCGCTGGCTGTCCTGCGGCATAGTTTAAGGAAGCAGCTCCGTAGACCGTCGTGTACGCGGGAACAAAGACGCTAAGAGATGCCGTTTTCTCAGTCACGTTAGCTTGACCTTGTGTCACCCCCGGGTTGCCATAGCTGCAGCCGTTGGCGGACTGGGTAAAGTTAGCCTGAATGATATAGCTGCCGGTAGCTGTGTATTGACCGGCGCCGCTGGTGAGATACGCCCCGGCCACCGGGACGCCACCCGCGGTTATAGTGCCGCTGATGGTAGGAACCGTTCCCCCATAGGTATAGGTAAGTTGGGCAGCCGTGGATGTCACATTCACCACAACCGGAATTCCGGGAACCGTCAGCACGATCGGAGTTGAGGTGGTTGTGCTGTCTGTAGAGTCGGTTGTTGTATTTGGGGTAAAGACCGCGCTAACAGTGTAGGCCAGGCCCTGGAGAAGCGTAGGCATGTTATAGGACCAGACTCCTGGGCTCACTAGAGTCCCCGTCCCGGTGCCGCTCGATGTGCTAGGAGTTGGGCAGAGACCGGCATCTATCGGGTTGCCCGCGTCGATCGCATAGGAGAAGGTGACCGTGCCCGTGGGCGTGGGACCTCCTGAGACGAACGGCTTTACAGTCGCGGTGATGGTCTCGGCTGCAGCAGTAGCGTTGTAACTCGGCGACGTTCCAGTACCATTCGAGGGGATCAGGACGATGCTGACCTCCGGGTTCGAACCGTTAGCCGTCAAGGCCACCTTCTGAGTTCCATTCACGGTGAGGGTCGCAGCGCCGTTCGCGCCGGTGGACGATGGAGTGAAGACCGGCGAGATGGTGCAAGTGGTTCCCACCGGGAGTCCGTTGGGGAAGTTTGCGCTGCTACAGGTGGTCGTGACACTGTAAGAGGGACTCCCACCCCCGGATAACGACGCGAAGGTCGAGGCCACAGCGACAGCCTGGTTGCCGGTGTTCGTGATCGTCAACACGCCAGTGCAGGGGGAACTGCCTCCCAGAACCGGACATCCCGTCGGCGTACCGGCTATACCGGAAGGACCTAGTTTCTCCGGCACGAGTCCGAACGGAGCGGTCGGGCCCACCCGGTTCATGAGCAGGATTTGTTTGTTTCCCGAGTCCGCCACATACAGGTTCCCGTTCGCGTCCAGAGCAAGACCTGCCGGAGCGCTCAGCCCAGTAAAGCTGAGCGTGAAAGGACTGCCGCTGGGCGGGCCCACAGCGGGAGCCTCCCAGACCACGTTGCTTGAGCTGTCCGAGATGTAGACGTTCCCGGCTGCGTCCACCGCAACCCCGTTCGGGTTGTTGATGTTATTGCCGCCAAACAGCGGAAGCGATGACACTACCGACAGTGCAGAGGTCGGGCCAGACGACGCCGGCTGCAGGTCGCCTCCGCCCGGCGGTATGCGAACAACCTCACCGGCCAGATTCTGCTGGTCGGCAACGTAGATGAATCCCTTGGAATCGACCGCAACCGCAACCGGTTGCGTGAATGTGGGTCCGCCAGCGTACTGGAAGAGTGGAGTTGCGCCACCCAGCTTGACATCGCCGGGGATCTCCACAATCGCAGCATTGCCAGTATCGGCAACGTAGACGTTGTCCCACTGGTCGACCGCAAGCCCCTGAGGGGCCTTGAACGTGTATTGCGGTGGAGGAGTGGTGGCCGTTACGGATGCCCCTGGTTCATTCAGGATAGAGACATTGGTGGCGACACCTGCGGGCCCAAAAGAACTGACTACCGTAGAGGACCCCGGCGCCTGAGTCGAATATCCCTTGAATACACAGTCCGAAGCAGCCGGTACAGTGCCACCGTCGCAGATCGAGCCTGGAATCCAGAGATAATTGCCGAGCACAACCGCTGTGTTGGTGAGCGGGTTGTACTTGAGGATACGGTTGTTGCCGGTGTCGGAGATATAAACATTGTTCGCCGCATCGACTGCAACGCCCATCGGGCCGCTCAATGTCTGGGCTACGCCGGTCGATGTCGTCTGGCCGTAGACGATGTT
>PLOT01000101.1 GCA_003142215.1 Granulicella sp.
CGCGAGCAGGCGCAGGGCAAGCTGGTGGCGATGACGGGCGATGGCACAAACGACGCTCCGGCGCTGGCGCAGGCGGACGTGGGCGTGGCGATGAACTCCGGCACGCAGGCTGCGAAGGAGGCGGGAAACATGGTCGATCTCGACTCCAATCCGACCAAACTGATCGAGATTGTGGGCATCGGCAAACAGTTGCTGATGACGCGCGGCGCGCTGACAACCTTCTCCATTGCGAACGACGTGGCCAAGTACTTCGCGATTATTCCGGCAATGTTCATGGTGGTCTTCCCGCAACTGGCGATCATCAACGTGATGCACCTGCGATCACCGGAGTCGGCGATTCTTTCGGCTGTGATCTTCAATGCGCTGATTATCGTTGCGCTGATCCCGTTGGCGCTGCGCGGCGTGCAGTACAGGCCGATGTCGGCGGCGGCGCTGCTGAAGCGCAACTTGTGGGTCTATGGAATGGGCGGCATCATTGCCCCGTTTATTGGCATCAAGCTGATCGACATGATTATCGCGTCGATCCATCTGGTGTGAGAAAAGTTGTCAGATGCAGGTTGCAGGTTATCAGTTGAAGAGCAAATGCGGTGATTCTTCACTACGTTCAGAATGACAAACGTGGGTGAAGCGAGGAAAAGCGATGAAGAAACATATTGTTACGGCGGTGCTGTACACGGTGGTCACGGCTGTGCTGCTGGGCGTTGTCTATCCGCTGGCGGTGACGGGATTGGCGCATGTGTTCTTCCCCAGGCAGGCCGAGGGTTCGTTGATCGAGCGCAACGGCGTGCTGGTGGGGTCGCACCTGATTGGGCAGGCATTCAGCGGGCCGGGCTACTTCTGGTCGCGCCAATCGGCGGCGGGATCGGGCAATGGATACGATGCCACCGCCTCGGGCGGCTCGAACTATGCGCCCACCAACAGCGCGCTGGCGACGCGCGTGGCCGGGACAGTGCAGACGCTCAACCCCAAGGGAACCAATGCGCCTGTGCCGATCGATCTGGCGACGGCGTCGGCGTCGGGGCTGGACCCGGACATCTCGCCCGCCGCGGCGTTCTATCAGGTGGCGCGTGTGGCAGCCGAGCGGCACGTCAGCGAGGACACGATGCGGAACCTGGTTTCGGCGCATATTACGCAGAGGCAGTTTGGCCTGTTGGGCGAGCCGCGGGTGAATGTGCTCGATCTGAATCTGGCCCTGGACAAGATGACGCCGGCGGCTGCCAAGTAGCGCAGGGGCATCTCTTGCAGCATTGCAGTGAGCGGGACGACGAACCGTTGTACCCTTAACATCGGGAGACGCCGCTCATGTGCAGTCAGAGGTCGAAGGCAGTTGTATTGTTGAGTGGCGGGCTGGACTCTGCGACCGTACTCGCGATTGCGAAGACGGCGGGGTATGACGTCTATGCGCTCTCGTTTGCGTATGGGCAGCGCCACTCCTGGGAGCTGGAGTGCGCGCGTATGGTGGCGCGCGCCGGTGGCGCGAAAGAACACCGAATTGCATCGATCGATCTGCGCGCCTTTGGCGGCTCCGCGCTGACCACGGAGATCGACGTACCCAAGGGGCGGTCGGCCGAAGAGATGAGCGGCGGAATTCCCATCACTTATGTGCCCGCGCGCAACACTATTTTTCTCTCCTTCGCGCTGGCCTGGGCGGAGGTCCTCGGTTGCAGTGATATTTTTATTGGCGTGAATGCGCTGGACTACAGCGGCTATCCCGATTGCCGTCCTGAGTTCATCGAGGCATTTGAGCGGATGGCAAATCTCGCGACCAAGGCCGGAGTGGAGGGTCGGCAGGCCCTGAAAATTCATGCGCCGCTAATGTCGCTGACCAAGGCCGAGATCATCCGCAAGGGGCTGGAGCTTGGCGTGGACTACTCGCTGACCAGCAGTTGTTACGATCCGTCGCCGGCCGGGTTGCCGTGCGGCGGCTGCGACTCCTGCATACTCCGGCAAAAAGGATTTAGAGAGAATGGACTCACCGACCCATTGCAGTACAGCGTGGCGCGGTCATGAGCCACGACGAGAAACAGCCATGAGTTACGCGGTCAAAGAAGTCTTCTACACGCTGCAAGGTGAGGGAGCGCAGACGGGGCGGGCGGCCGTCTTCTGCCGGTTCGCGGGATGCAATCTCTGGTCGGGAAGTGAGGAAGATCGAGCGGCGGCTGTATGCAGATTTTGCGATACGGATTTTGTCGGGGTGGAAGGGCCGGATGGCGGACGATTCGAGAGCGCAGAGCAGTTGGCGGCGCGGATCGATGCGGCCTGGCGGGCGGGTCCTTCGGCGGGAAAGAAGTTTGTCGTCTGCACCGGAGGCGAACCGCTGCTGCAACTGGATCGAGCACTGATCGATGCGCTGCACGCGCGCGAATTTGAGGTTGCCGTTGAGACCAATGGAACGGTTGCCGCGCCCGATGGGATCGATTGGATTTGCGTCAGTCCGAAGGCCAGGGCTGGGTTGGTACAGCGCTCGGGCGATGAATTGAAGCTGGTCTTTCCGCAGGCTGGCGCGAGGCCGGAGAGCTATGCGGGGCTGGCGTTCCGGCACTTTTTTTTGCAGCCGATGGATGGCCCCGACCGGCAGGCCAACACAGAACAGGCACTGCGCTACTGCCTCGATCATCCCGTGTGGCGCCTGAGCCTTCAGACGCATAAATTCGTAGGAATTCGATAACAATAGAGGCACCAGAAGTTCTGCGCCTCGGTGTATGTACTGCGGCGAGCGGGGAGATGAGGAAGGTCTATACGCGCGTTTGACATACCCTCCGCGGCTGAACCATTTATCGAGCGGCGTGGCTCGAGTACAATCAGCGGAATGATTGCTTTTCTGCGTGGCCGCCTGTTCTCCAAGTCGCCGAACCAGGCCATCGTCGAGTGCGGCGGCGTTGGCTACGATGTCACAATCAGCGTGGCCACCTTCACCTCGCTGCCGCCGGAGGGTGCCGATGCGCGGCTGCACATCTACACCCATGTGCGCGAAGACCAGTTCGCCCTCTTCGGCTTCGCCGAGCCGCAGGAGAAGCGGATGTTCGAGAAGCTGCTGACGATCAGCGGCATCGGACCAAAGCTGGCGATCACGGTACTCAGCGGCATCGACACGGCGCGACTGGTGACGGCCATCCGCTCGAGCGACCACGCCACGCTGACGAGGATTCCGGGGATCGGAAAGAAGACCGCCGAGCGGGTCGTCCTCGAACTCAAAGACAAGCTGGACGATATGGCCGTCGCGCCGTCGGCACAGGCTGCGCGCTACGGCCCGGCGGGCGACGATGCGCTCTCCGCGCTGGTGAATCTCGGCTATGCGCGGCCCATCGCGCAGCGGGCGATCGAGACCGCCATTGCCAAACAGCCCGCCGCCGCCGAGGACTTTGAAGTGCTCTTCCGCGCGGCAATGGCAGCGATTCGCTAGGCTATACAACGACTCACTCACAACTCACAACTGTCATTATGTTCTCGCGCAGACTCACTATCGAACGCATCGACGCCGCCGGCCTAGCGCAGCGCTGTCCCATCGCGCAGATCGACAACTTCGCCATGCGCAACTTCACCAACGACGCGCTCTTCGACGACACGCTGCCTATCGCGGACGGGCTGATGGAAGTTGGGCTCCGCGTTCCTCTGGACCACCTCGCCGTCGCCATGGAGGACTGGTTTCGGCGCAAGAGCTATCTGGCTCCCGGCGAACGCCTGCGCATCACCGAGGTTGAAGCGAAGCAAGCGCCAACCCAGCTCTAAAGTAGATTTGAATCGGGCAGGAACGACTCCGGCGGATGGGCCGGAACGAGTGGTGCGATGCGGTCTGCCAGTCGTATTCCATGACGCACAGTCGCGGTGCATGATGAGCGGTCGAGTTACATGACGAGGGCGACTTTTTCCAGTTCTTCCTGCATCGACTGCAGCGAGCAGCCAACCGATTCGATGCGCGAGGCCGCGCCGCAGGCCGCATGGCTTGAAACTCCGTATCCACGCACAGTGAGAAACACGCCGATGAGCTCCGCCGTCTGCCGGGAGTCGAGGCCGGATTGGGTCAGCTCCTCGCGCAGAGAGGTGAGGTCGGCCGCGGTGAATTTTTCAATCGCGCAGCTTGCGGGGAAATTGTCTGCCATGGCCACCCTCCTGCCCCGCTTATCGGCGGAAGCCGGGCGGAGGTGAACTGCGTCTCGGGATGAGGCAGCGACTTCAGCGGACGGGCCCGATTCAGAACACACGACCGGCCAGCCGCGCGGTACCATGGTACTCAGGATGAAAGCCACAGCGCGAATTCTGAATGGGATTGAGATTGCCGCCCAGATCAAGGCGGAGGTCGCCGAGCAGGCGAGGGCGCTTGCTGCGGGCGGGATTACGCCGGGGCTGGCCGTGGTGCTGGTGGGCCACGTCGCCGCCTCGGAGATCTATGTGCGCAGCAAGGTGAAGACATGCGCCGAATTGGGAATGTTCAGCGAGATGCTGACACCACCCGAGAGCGTCGCGACGGAAGAACTGCTGGAGCTGATCGCGGGATTGAACGCACGCGATGAGATCGATGGGATTCTGATCCAACTGCCGCTGCCCGCGCATGTGGACACGCGTCGGCTGCTGGAGGCGGTGTCGCCGGAGAAGGATGTGGACGGATTCCATCCCATCAACGTGGGGCGATTGCAGAGCTCCGCGTCCCATGGCGTCGAGGCCGGAACTGCGCTGGCGCCCTGCACGCCGGCGGGGATCATGGAGATTCTGAAGCGCAGCGGAGTGCCGGTGGCGGGGCAGCACGCGGTGGTTCTGGGGCGGTCGGAGATTGTGGGCAAGCCGGTGGCGATGATGCTGCTGAACGCTTCGGCGACGGTGACGGTGTGCCACAGCAAGACGGTAGAGATCGGTCGCTACACGCGCGACGCGGACATTCTGGTGGCGGCCATCGGCAGACCGGGATTTGTGACCCCGGAGATGGTGAAGCCGGGAGCAACGCTCGTAGACGTCGGCATCAATCGGTTGACCAGTTTGGACGAAGTGGAACGCCTCTTTCCTGGCGACAAGAAGCGGTTTGATCAGTTTGTACAGCGTGGCTCGACGCTGGTGGGGGACATTCATCCGGCGGCGTTCGCGCTGGCCGGAGCCTACACGCCGGTGCCCGGAGGCGTGGGCGCGCTGACCATTGCAATGCTGATGAAGAACACGGTGCAGGCGGCGAAGGCTCGGCGGGGCGCGGCTTTACTGTGCGAAGCTGGTGCGGGGCGCAGCGAAGAAGCTGCGGCGAAGGCGTAGCGCGATGCTGCGCGTGGGCCTCACCGGCGGGCTGGGCAGTGGCAAGTCGACCGCGGCGCAGCGGTTCGCGGAGCTGGGTGCGGTTGTCTTCTCCGCAGACGAGATTGGGCGCGCGATGATGCAGCCGGGCGAGCCGGTGTATGCGGCGATTGTGGCGCACTTTGGTCCGGCGGTGGTGAAGGCGGACGGAGCAGATGGATCTCCCTGCGGGACGCTCGACCGGGCGGCGCTGGCGCGGATCGCATTCGGCGGAGCGGAAAAAGACGCCGGGCGATTGGAGGAGCTGAACGCGATCGTGCATCCGGCGGTGATTGCGCGTCAGGCGGAATTGATCGAAGAGGCCGCCGCGCGCGATGCGGATGCCGTGGCGATTGTCGAGTCCGCACTGATCTTTGAGACGAAGTACGCAGGCGTGGGCGGCTGTCAGCGACGCTTCGACCGGCTCATCTTTGTGAAGGCTTCGGAGGAGTTGAAGATCGCACGTTTTATCGCGCGCGCGGCGGGCCGGAAGACTCTGAGCGAAGAGGCTCGGCGTGCGCTGGAGGCAGAGGCGCGACGGCGCATTGCACGGCAGTCTGAAACAGAACGAAACGCTGTGAACTGCGATTATGTGTTGACGAACGATGGATCGATTGAGCAGTTGCAGGCGCAGGTGGACGCGCTGTGGCCGGTGCTGAAGGACGACGCGATGCAGCCGGCCAGGCTGATTCGCACATCCTTCGGAAGCTCACTTGGCCTGGACTGACTACAATTGAATGGTGCGGTGGTTCTCCGCCGATTACGAAGTTCCGGGTGTTTCTGCGATGAAATATCGTTCTGTTCTGCTTGTGGTATTGCTGCTTACCGGGTTTTATCTCGTGACGACGCATCTGGCGTCGACCGGCGTGCTGGCTCCGTGGCTGGCCGCGATGCATGCGTCGGGCGGCTCCGCGGCCAGCATCGAATCGCTGCGCGGGCAGGATGGGGCCTTCGATCTGAATGTGGCCTCCGCCGCGCCGTCCTTCGACGCCGAGGAGCAGCAGAACATCGCCGTCTACAAGCGGGCGCTGCCCAGCGTGGTCAACATCACGACGACCGAGGTGCGCTTCGACTTCTTTTACGGACCGGTGCCGATGGCGGGACAGGGGTCTGGCTTCATCCTCAACAAGGAAGGGCTGATCCTGACCAACAACCACGTGATCGGCAACGCACAGCCCGGCAATGTTGAGGTGACGCTCTTCGACAAGCACCAGTACAAAGCGACGGTGGTGACCGTGGACAAGGGTCACGATCTGGCGCTGCTGAAGATCAACGCGCCCAACCTGGTTCCGGCGATACTGGCCGAGACAAGCACTGGGCTGATGGTGGGGCAGCGCGTCTATGCCATCGGCAACCCATTCGGGCTCTCGGGCACGATGACGCGGGGCATCATCTCGGCGATCCGCGACGTGCGCGGCCCGGAGAACAACCCCATCGAGGGCGCGATCCAGACCGACGCGTCGATAAACCCCGGGAACTCCGGCGGGCCGCTGCTGAACTCGCGCGGCGAGGTCATCGGCATCACCACGATGATCGCGCAGAACGGGGCCGACCAGTCGTCCGGCATCGGCTTCGCAATTCCCATCAACACGGCCAAGGCGGTGCTCGACGACTACGCCAAGTACGGGCGCGTGCGGCGGCCCACGCTGGACATTGTGAGCCTACGCATCAATCCCGACATCGCAGGGCAGATCGGACTGGCCGCCGACTACGGCGTTCTGATCGAGCGCGTACTGCCGGGTGGCGCGTCGGAGAAGGCGGGCCTGCACGGAGGCACGCAGCGCGCTTATGAGGGCAACACGCAGGTGATGCTGGGCGGCGACCTGATCGTGGGCTTCGACGGCAAGGAGATCGCCAGCCCGGAGGACCTCTCGGAGGCGATGAACGCGAAACACGCCGGCGATACGGTCACCGTCACGGTATTTCGCGGGCGCAAGAAGATGGACTTCAAGGTGACGCTGAACGACGCCAAGGACCAGGTGCTGGGGCCGCAGACCTAGGTGAGGCGCACGCTTCTATTTGCGATTCTGGCGGCGGGGATTGCGCTGCTCTGGGTTACGGCGTGGCCGTTTGCCAGCGCGCATCTACAGGCGGTCGCGGTGCTGCGCGAGGTGGCGGGGCAGCCCGTGCCGTGGGTTGCGCGCAAGTTGACGGTCCCGGTGACGACCGAGGACCTGAGTCTTTCAATCGCAACTTCGAACGGCCAACAGCAGGTGCGCGCGCGGGTCTACACACCACGCAACATGCCGCACGCGCCGGCGATGGTGGTCTTCCATGGCGTGCATCACCTGGGCATCGACGAGCCGCGGCTGGTGGGCTTTGCGGCGGCGATGGCGGGCTGCGGCATCCGCGTGTTGACGCCGGAGCTGCCCGGCATCAAGGACTACCACGTCAGTGAGGACTCGGTCGCGACGATCGGCGAGTCGGTGAAGTGGTTCGCTGCGCAGACGGGCGGGCCGGTGGGCGTGATGGGGCTGAGCTTCTCCGGCGGGCTGGCGCTGGTGGCGGCGAGCGAACCGCAGTATCACCCGGCCTTCAGGTTCGTCGTCGCGGTGGGATCGCAGGACTCGATGCTGCGCGTGGCGGACTACTACCTGACCGGACGCGACGCGCGTCCCGACGGCTCAGTGGAGACGCTGCCGCCGCACGAGTACGGCCCGCTGGTGCTGGAGTACGAGAACCTCGACGACTACGTCCCCGCGCAGGATCTCGCCCCGGTGCGCGCATTGCTGAAGGCGCACCTCTACGAGGACAGGCCCGGCGAGGCTGCGGCAAAGCTGGGAATGACCGAGGCGCAGCGGCGCGAGGCGCGGGACCTGATGGATACGTCGCTGCCCGCTACGCGCTCGGCAATTGCGGCGTCGATTGCGCGCCACGCGGGCGAGTCGCCGGGCCTCTCGCCAGAGGGACGGCTGCGCGCGCTGGGCACGCCGGTCTACCTGCTGCATGGCGAGGGGGACAACATCATTCCCTCGGCGGAGACGCTGTGGATGGCCAGCGAGCTACCGCCGGACGTGCTGAAGGCGATGCTGGTGAGCCCCGTGCTCTCGCACCTGGACCTCAACGGGTCAAAGCCGGGAGCGATGGACCAGTGGCGGCTCATTCACTTCTTCGCGCTGATGATCCACGCGGCGGAGGGTTCTGTCAGTCGTTAATGCGGCTACGGCTTGCGGCCCTTCTTTCCGCCCGCGGCCACGTTCCGGCCGAAGTGGAAGCTGGGGCCGACCGAGAAGCGATAGGTCCAGCGGCCATCGGCCAGGATGTCGTTGAATGGGTGGTTATAGACCACGTCCATCTGTCCGCGAAGGCCGAAGTGCTTGCTGACGGCGACCTCGGCGCCGCCCCCGAAGCCGTAAAAGCCGGTCCAGTCGAGCTTGAATCCGGCGGGCGCAAGCGATGCTACGACACCCGATTCAAAAGGATCGGCCGGGTTCGCGTAGGGTACGGCGCGCTCACGCAGCGCTCCCAGCGACGGCCGGAGGAAGAGAGTGAGCTTCGAATAGTGACGGTTGACCAGTTGCGGCCCGAAGGCGAAGGTCTGGGTGGCAGCGGTGGCCGGCACGGCGAGTTGGTAGCCCGCAGGCAGCTGCTTCACAGACTCCAAATAGGTGATTTCGTTATCGATCGTGGTCTGCGTTGCCGCGGGCAGAAGGTTCGGCGTCAGGACCTGCGAGCCGGTTCCCTCGCTGTAGTCCGCGCCCACCGAGAGCCAGGTGCGCATGTTCATCCCCGCCTGCAGGTGGAAGCCGTGCTCGTTGAGGCCGAGCATGGGGCTGTCGATGTCGGCGAATCCCGCGTAGACATCGTAGCGGCTTACATAGGTTTGTTGCGCGTTTGCGGTGGTTCCAGAGAACGCGAAGAGAACTGCCAGAGTGGTGCCTGCGAGCAGGCAGGGGATTGCGATCTTCAAGGTTTTCCCTCCTGGAACGCTGACACAGATCGAGCGTTGCGGCCTACGCCGCTCCATTCCCTGCCAGATTCATTGCGCCGTAACATTACCCGACCGCTGCGTGATTTGTCATCCGTAATTATTTGGCGCACGCAGGACCTCTTGCCCAACCCGTCCGCGCGCCGGACAATGGGAGGAACGACGGGAGAACGGCGATGGCTCAGATCATCACACTGGACGAGATTCGCGCGGCCCAGAGGCGGCTGGCCGGGGTTGCGGTGCGGACGGGGCTGCACCGGGTGCGGCCGGAGCGGCTGCGGCTGGCCGGGCTGGCGGAGCTGCCGTTCGAGCTGTATATCAAGGCGGAGAGCGAGCAGCCGATTGGCAGCTTCAAGCTGCGCGGGGCGTACAACCGGATTGCGCAGCTCTCGCCCGACGAGCTGGGGCGCGGCGTGATTACCTACTCCAGCGGCAACCACGCGCAGGGCGTGGCGTATGCGGCGCGGGCGCTGGACGCGCGCGCGGTGATCGTGATGCCGGAGAACGCGCCGGCGATCAAAATCGAAGCGACCAAGGCGCTGGGCGCGGAGATTGTGCTGGTGGGGCCGGCCAGCTCCGAGCGGAGGGCGAAGGCCGAGGAACTCGCCCGCACGCATGGCTACAGCATCATTCCGCCATACGACGATGCGGCGATCATTGCCGGGCAGGGGACGTGCGGGTTGGAGATTCTGGAGCAGCTTGGCGTGATTGGGCCAGACGCGTCGAAGGCTCCAGGAGCAAATGCGGGAGGCGGTGTGGTGGTTCTGTCGCCGGTGTCGGGCGGCGGACTGCTGAGCGGGATCGCAGCGGCGGTGAAGCTGGCTGCGCCGCCGCAGTGGGAGGGGCGGATCGAGGTGTGGGGTGCGGAGCCGGAACTGGCGGCGGATGCGAAGGAGTCGTTCGACACGAAGACGCTGGTGGAGTGGCCGGCGGAGATGACGACGCGCACCCGCTGCGATGGGCTGCGCACACAGTCGCTGGGCGAGCTGAACTTTGCACACATCCTGCGCTTCGTGGATGGGATTGTGACGGTGAGCGAGGACCAGATTCTGGCTGCAATGCGCGGCTTGCTGGCGACGACCGGGCTGGTTGCCGAGCCGAGCGGCGCGGTGACGCTGGCTGCTGCGCTATTTCACCACGCGGAGCTGCCGCGTTGCCAAAGGCTGGTCGCGGTGTTGAGCGGCGGGAACATCGAGCCGGAGTTGCGGCGCGAGTTGGATGCGGGTGCCGCAAGGGCGGCTTCCGCGTGAGGGCGAGTGGGAGTCTAATATCTTCATGAGAACTGCCTCCATGAGAGCGATGCGCGTATGGATTACAGGAATTGTGCTGGTTCTGCTGCTGGCGGCATCGTGCGGATTGAATGCGCAGAAGAAGCCGAAGGACACGCTCTCCGGCTACGACCGGGCAGCGCGGGCGACGCTGGTGCATCCGGCGATTGTGTTCGTTGCGGCGGACGACAACGCGCAGCACATTGCCGAGGTGACGCCGGGCCACGAGGTGGTGGTGATCGAGCGCAACGGCGCGTGGGTGCGCGTCTTCGCCAACACCGACGCGCCGGACGAGCAGGCCGACGACCAGAAGCCGGAGTTCAGCGCGGACGAGACCGTGACGCCGGCCTCGGGATGGATTCACGACAAGGGCATTGTGACGCAGGCGACGGCCAACGGCGATGCGATTCTGTACGGCACAGCCGCGAACTTTGAAGAACAGGCGGAGCAGCCGCACGCACCAAAAGACGCGGCCGAGGAGGCGCACCTGCTCTATCGGCGCGTGGCCGACTACTTCCCCGACTCTCCGCTGGCGGCGGAGGCGATCTTCCGTGCGGCGGACGTGCGCTGGCAGATCGACAAGGCCGACATCGGCACCCTGCCCTCGGCCCACGAGCAGGAGGCGTACCTGCGGCCGCAGCTCTACGAGGGCGAGATGCAGCGCGTGATGAAGCTCTACCCGGCATCGAAGTTCGCCGCGCTGGCCGCCTACGACCTGATCGACAACAAGCTCTGCGGCGACTGGCAGGGGCTGCCCAAGTGCCCGGAGATGGAGGCCGTCCTCTACGAGAAGTACGCCGACCGCTATCCCGACAGCCCCAAGGCCGCCGAGGCGCTCTACAACGCAACCTATCGCGAGGGTGTGCTGGTGGAGATGTACACGGTGCAGGACGAGAAGAAGCGATCAGAGCAGGCGGCGGCGAATGCGGTGGGGCTGGCGGCAGAGTTGAAACAGAAGTATCCGCAGTCGGACTACGCGGCGCGTGCGGCCAGCATTGCGTATCGCGTGCAGCAGCAGATCCCGGTCTACGGGAACGACCGGGAGTGAGGTGTCAGGTTCGAGGTTCTAGGTTCGAGGTTCGAGCGAACTTGATCTCCTTCGGTGGCGCGCGGGATCGCCTAGAATAATGGAATGTCCTTCTTTCATGTAATCGTCCTGGCCATTGTGCAGGGACTCGCCGAGTTGCTGCCGGTTTCCAGCTCCGCCCACGTTGTCGTCGCCGAGAAGCTGATGGGGCTCGACCCTTCGTCGCCGCAGATGACGCTGTTGCTGGTGATGCTGCATACCGGCACGATGTTCGCGGTGATTGCGTACTTCTGGCAGCAGTGGAGGCAGAGCTACTTTGCCACGGTGGACGCGTTCAAGCGGTTTGCGCTGCGGCTTGTCTATGCGACGGCGCTGACCGGCGTCGTCGGCTACGGACTCATCAAGGCCATCGAGATGACAGTGCTCAAGGGCCATTCAACCGCGGAGATCGAGATGTTGTTTGGCAGGCTGGATTTGATGGCACCCGCGCTGGCCTGTGCCGGGATTCTAATCCTGATCGCCGGACTGCGTGAGAAGAAGCTGGACGCGGCGGCTGCGGCGCAGGCTGTGGCGGCCAGCCTGACGCGGCGGCCATCCGACAGCGTCACCATGCGGCAGGCGGGCTGGATGGGACTGCTACAGGGGCTGGCGCTGCCCTTTCGCGGCCTCTCGCGCTCGGGTGCGACCATCTCCATCGGGATGCTGACGGGCGCAACCAAGCAACGCGCCGAGCGCTTCAGCTTCGCGCTTGCGGTCCTGGTCACGCCAGCCGCCATCGTGCGGGAGGGGCTGCGCCTGCTGCACGCGACCCACGCGGCGGCGGCGAGCGGCACACCGATCGACCTGCATGGGACTGTGGCGATGAGCCTGCTGGGCGCGGTCTTCTCCTTCCTCGCCGGACTGGTGGCGCTGAAGTGGCTCAGCAACTGGCTGGAGAATGGCCGCTGGTATCTCTTCGGAATCTATTGCCTGGTGGCTAGCGCGGTTGTGTTCTTCTTGCACACCAAGGGCTACTAAGCCCGCACGGAGGTATGTATGAAATTGGGCTCGCAGTTTTCGAAGTTCTTCACGCAAGCAACGATGTTCTTGATGGTGTCGGTAGCCATCGGATTCGCCCAGAAACCACCTCAGCCAACGCATGTTTGGTCAGTAGGTCCGCTGTCGAAGGGCAAACCAGTAGTGGGCATTACCATTGGCAGTGCAGGCGCGACGGTCTCAGCTCCCCATGTAGACTCCCAGACTGGATCGATCTTTGCAGCTACCCGTAGCGTCGTATTCGCAGGTGATCGCATCGTGTTGTCGTCACTGGTGGGTATAGTGCCGAAGCAGGAGTATCAACTCTTATCACTCGACATAAAGACGGGTGAGATTAAGGATTCACGCGAGCTTGTCGGTTTCGGTGTGCGTGCGATTTTTGCGACGAATGATGCACATGTTATCGTCTCCGGTTCGAGTGTGTTGCGGCTAACGCCGGACCTAATAGATGACGGTAGCTTTGACTACCATGCGACGGGTCATAAGAACGGGCGAGTTCAATGCGTGTCACCGGACGGCTCAACGCTAGGGAATGCAACAAGTCCGGGATATGAACTTATTGATGCGCAGACGCTGAAACCGACGGCGCTTACAGTTAATGGCGTCGTCGACACTTCAGTTAACAGCAAGGGATTTGTGACAGATAACGCGCACTGGATTAGCGATTATCCAAAGGATACTGCCTTCGTCACCTATACGGACGCAACAGGACAGCATCTCCTCTACCACGGCAAATGCGGGGGCAGGCCACAGTTTCTGACCGACGATCTAATTCTCGAACCTGGCTGCAAGAACCCTTTGATCGTCGATATTCACGGAAATCTAGTCAGGACTCTACCTTTGAAGGATTCTTTCTCATATGCAGGTGTTTCACAGAATGGCAAGCGATTTGCACTACAAGCGGGGAACTTTTCAGGAATGCATACGCTCAAGCAGGAGCGTTTCGTCATCTATTCGGTTGATACGGGCGAGCCTGTCACTGAGATCACGCCAGACGTGCCCGGCGAAGAGCAGTCGTGGACTGCATTTTCTCCTGATGGCTCGTTGTTTATCGTTGGCTCTCCGCTAAAGCTGACACTTTACCGGCTGCCTTAACCGGTGGTGATGGGCATGGCTTCTCCGTTGGGACGCTACCAGGTGTTACCGGGCTGGAGGAAGAGTGGGCTGACTGGGTTCTCGTAGACGGAGTAGTCTCGGGTGACGATGGTGAGGCCGCTCTCTGAGACGAAGTAGTTTTTCTTGTCCTCGTTGGGGTCGTATCCGATGACCGTACCGTCCGGTATGTGGACATCGCGGTCGATGATGGCGCGGCGGATGCGGCAGTGGCGGCCGATGTTGACGTGGGCGAAGATGACGGATGAGTCGACGTCGGCGTAGGAGTTGACGCGGACGTCCTGGCTGACGACGGAGTTGCGGATGACCGCGCCGGAGACGATGGAGCCGGAGCAGACGATGGAGTTGATGGCCATGCCGGTACGTCCCGGCTCGCCGAAGACGAACTTGGCTGGGGGGTACTGGTATGGGCGGGTGCGCATGGGCCAGCTTTTGTCGTAGAGGTTGAAGATGGGGGTGATGCCGGCGACATCCATGTTGGCCTCGTAGTAGGCCTCCAGGGTTCCGACGTCTCGCCAGTAGCGGGCGCGCTGCTTGTTCTCGTCGACGAAGGTGAAGGCGTGAATTTTGACCCGGCCGAGCAACCCGGGCAGGATGTCGTGGCCGAAGTCGTGGGTGGAGTCGGGGTTTTCGGCGTCCTGGATGAGTTCGGGCAGGAGTGTGTCTGTGTTGAAGAGATAGATCCCCATGGAGGCGTCCACGACATTGGGGTCGAAGGGCGATCGGATGTCTGTGGAGCTGGGTTTTTCGACGAAGCCGGTGACCTCGCCGGAGCGCGCCGTCTCGACGATGCCGAATCGGGAGACCTCGTCGGGCCGGATGGGCAGGGTGGCCAGCGTAACATCGGCGCCGGAGTCCCGATGCTGCTGCAACATGCGGCCGTAGTTCATCTTGTAGATGTGGTCGCCGGAGAGGATGAGGACGTAGCGCGGCTCCTCGGACCCAATGGAGTATATGTTCTGGTAGACGGCATCGGCGGTGCCCTGATACCAGGATTTGGAGACACGCTGCATGGGGGGAAGGATCTCGATGAACTCGCCCAGCTCGTTGGCCACCACCGTACCCCAGCCCTCGCGGATGTGCCGGTTGAGCGAGAGCGCCTTGTACTGGGTGAGGATGTAGACGTGGCGCAGGTCGCTGTTGATGCAGTTGGAGAGCGTGATGTCGATGATGCGGTACTGGCCGGCGAAGGGGACCGCGGGTTTGGCGCGGTCTCGGGTGAGGGGAAAGAGCCGTTCGCCGGCCCCGCCTGCAAGCAGCACACCGAGTGTGTCTCTCATCGTTCAATCCCTCGAAAGCGAAGTGGACCCTGCATACGAGAATATCAGAGCGGATTCAGCATCGACCCCAGACCATTGGATGCGAAACGAGAGTCTACCACGCGAGTGTTGCATTTGCGCCCGGGCCCGGAGCAGATGTGGCTGGATGAGGGCCGAGGGCAGTCCCATGCGGGGTGAAATAGCGGAGAGGTCGCTTGCGTGCGGGCGTGGAGGTGAGGACGGTTTCCAGCTACGCGTCGGTTGAAGGGTTGTTTGCCGAATCGGCGGGAGAACCGATGCTGAGGCTGTCGGAGTGGGCTTCAGAATCGGAAACGGGCAGGGCGATGCGCAGGGACTTGAGGAAGGTGAGGTCGCCGCGGGTAAAGGAACCGCTCGCAACCTGGGTGGCTGGGTCCCTGGTCTCGCCGGGTTCGCCCTCGACCTGGTTGAGGCCGATGGTGGCCTCCAGCAAGAGCATAACGCTGAATCCCTGGTCGCGAATGTCCTTCACCACGCCCGCGATTTTTTCCGACTCGGAGACAGATTCGTGGATTGCCTCGGCCAGCTTCTGAATCAGGTTCTTCACATTTTGATTCAATGCCGCCTCCGGGCTGCCTGGGATTGAACTCCTGCCTGCGACTCGACCGCATTGCCTTGCCTGCCTTGGGACATCTGCGTTGTGAAGACGCCAACCGGCTGGAACGGCATTGCGGGTCGTTCTCTTGGGCTCTCAACTCAAGAATACGCCGGGCTGAATGCTGCCGCAATGGCAGTCTCCTGTGGTGTTTCCATTCGGCCCATCGTTTGGCGGCTGTTCGAGCAGTGCAATTCATCGGCAAACGATACGGAGTTCGATGGCTGGACATGCTGCGCCAGGGAAGAGCTATCTGGACGCCGCGCACTGGCGGACAGGCTGGTCTGCCAACTCGTTGAGATATAGCTCCAGATTGCTGTAGCCAGTCTTCGCGTCGATCGCAAGCGCGTCGGCGGGATTGTGCGGATTGAGATGATGCTTCAACTCCCACGCATCGGGGATTCCATCGCCGTCGCTGTCCAGCGCCGCCTTCGCCTCGACCGTGGGCGGATGGCCACCGACCTCGCTCTCGTCGGCGATGAGCTTGCCCTTCGTCCCATAGGAGAGCAGGTCGCCGACCAGGCGGGCATCAACAGCGTCGCGGCAGAGGGAGTCGCCGGCCTTACGGGCGATCTCGCCGACAATGGAATCGGCGGGATCGATGTGGACGGGGACCTCGGGAGTGGCGAAGGGCTTGAGGAGAATGTCCGCGTTGACTTTTTCAAAATCCGCTTGCGTGACGGGACGGCCGTCGAGCTTGCCGTTGCGGTTGTCGTCGAGCAGGTTGCCGGACTGATAGGTGTGGTCGGTCTTGGTGAACTCGCCGATGAACGAGGCGGAGGAGTCCGGCCCCGCGATGAAGTAGTTGTCGATGAGGTCGGCGTAGTGGTCCGCCCCGCCGTGGCCGCCCACGTAGCCATCGACTCCCCAGTTGTAGACGACGTTGTCGATGTACTGGATGTGGCCCTTGCCCTTGGGATTGCGGCTCTTGTTGTCGATCCAGAGGTTGTGGCTGAAGGAGATGTAGTCGCTCTCGCAGAGGCATCCGAATCTCTGCGGAACGATGCCCTCGCCGATGATGGAGTTCGCCAGCGTGGTGTAGCTGTTTCCCTCGGCCTGGATGTTGTCCCAGCGTCCCCACTCGATGGAGAGGTGGTCGAGCATGACGTGGCTGGCGTTGCCAAGCTGGAGGGAGCTGGAGCCTTGCGATTCGGCGATGCCGCCGCGAAAGCGCATGTAGCGGATGACGATGTTGTGGCTGCCCGTCATGGTCACCTTGGCGTCGGCTACGGTGACGCCGTCTCCCGGGGCGCTCTGGCCGGCGATGGTCAGGTCGCTGGCCAGGGTTACATTGCTCTTCAGATGAATGACGCCGTTGACCTTGAAGACAACGGTCGCGCCGGGGTGCGTCACAGCTGCGCGGAAGGAGCCGGGACCGTCGTCGGCGAGCGTCGTCACCGCGTTCACCGGCTTGCCGCGTCCGCCCGTGGCCGTGGCGCCATAGCCCTCCGCTCCGGGAAATGCGAGCGTCTGGACGGCCTGCGCCGTTTGAGCTTGGGGCGGCTGGGCGGCTGGGGCCTGCGCACGCAGAACGGGAGACGCTATTGCAAGCAGGAGCGACAGGCCAAGTGCAAGCGGAACCGGGCTGCCGCGGAAACCATGCGATTCGCGATGCAATTCAGTGGAATTCGATGTTGTTGCATTCATGTGCGGTCTGTCCTCAGCTATTCATGATACGTATCTGACGCCATGAAAGTTGAACGCGCTATAGAGCAACCAGCGAACGACAACACAGGCTTTCGCGGAGCGACGGCGAGAGGCTGGAGCAGTTTCACCATGGCAGCACCCGGAACGCAAGACGCTGGTGAGGTTTTCCTCAGGGAAAACCTGCTTGCACAATCCTGCAAAGGCCACAGGAAGCATGAAATTGCACTACACTTCGAGGATGGATGTGGTTCGCTTTGGACGTGCGCTTGGCTTCGGAGCGCGGCAGGCGGTGAAGACGGTGACCTCTGCGGTGGACGCGGCCACGGCGGATAATCCCTCGGGCAGGAGAGCGGGCCGGAGTGCGAACGCTGGTCAGTCGGCGAGGCCACAGGCAGGCCCAGCGGCGGATTCGACGCAGACGGAGGCCCCTGCGGCGAATGAAACGGCGGCCAGCAAGGTGGCCCACCAAGCGGCCCATGCCGCGGCCCAGACCGTCATCAAGGCGCGTGGAACGAGGCAGGGGCTGCGGCGCGGGGGACGGCGCTTTGGCCCCACATGGAGGACGTTTGTGCGCCTGTGGGGCGTGCTGTGGCTGGAGGTTGTGGGCGTCGTCTTCGGGCTCTTCGTTGTGTTTGCCGCAGTTGGAGCGTGGAATCTGCGCGGGGAGTGGCACCAGAACGCGGCCGGGCATCGGAAACTGGTGGGCGCTGTGGCGATGCTGGCGGTCTTCGGCTACTTCACGGTGAGCAGCTTTGTGCGGGCGCGGCGGCGGGAACGGCGGCGATAGGGGAGTTCCCGTTTCTTCATTGAAAAACTCATGACACAGCCGCCCGTTTGAGCGACACTGGTACCACCATGACCCATGACCGCATGCAACAACTTCTGGAAGCCGCCAACCTGCTGCTGAACGCACGCCGCAGCCACACCACCATCGCCGACCTGCCGGTCGAACTCCAGCCGCAGTCGCTGGAAGAGGCCGCCGCCGTCCACGGCATCATGGCCGCCGCGTTCGGGCCCATTGGCGGCTGGAAGATCGGCGCCGGCTCACCCGACGCCACGCCCTTCTTCGCACCCATGCCTCTGGCCTGGATGGTCCGCAGCGGCACGCTGCTGGCCGGCCCGCGCTTCCGCTATCGCGTGCTGGAGGCGGAGATTGCCTTCCTGCTGGGCAAAGACCTGCCCGCGCGCGCCAAGCCCTACTCGCTCGACGAGGTGGTCGCCGCCATCGCCAGTTGCCATCCCATCATCGAGGAGCTGGAGTCCGGCCTGACCGACCCCAAGGGCGCCGCGCACTTCTCCTCGATGGCCGATCTGCAGATGCACGGCGGCTTCATCCACGGCCCCGCCTGCCACGACTGGAAGAAGATCGACTTCAAGACAGAGACCGTGACGCTGGCCATCGACGGCAATGTGCAGGTGGAACGCACCGGTTCCAACACCTCGGGCGACCTGATGTGCCTGCTTCCCTACCTGGCCAACGAGGGAGCGGCCCGCACCGGGGGCCTCAAGGCCGGGCAGTGGATCACCACCGGAAGCTGGACCGGCAACACGCCCGCCCGCCCCGGCTCGCTGGTCGAAGTCGCATTTGCCCACGCCGGCAAGGTCAGCCTGCGCTTCGCATAATTTGTACTGTAGCGTTTGGAGTTGCAAATGCCCACTCGACCCACCCGCCGCACCTTTATCAAGCTAAGCGCCGCAGCGGCGTCGCTGACGGCGGTTGAACTGGCCCACGCAGTACCGCCAAACCGGCGAATCGCCATCGTTACGGATGACGATGCGCCGCTCATCGACAACGAGCCTGTGCGATGGGCTACGGAAAAACTGCGCACCGCAATCACTCCGCAAGGGTTGTCCAGCAAGCAAAGTGGCGCAGACTTCACCATCCTCATTGCCCCTGTCACCAGTCCTCTCGCCAAATCCTTCGCCAACCGTCCCCGCTTCACCCAGCCCGAGAGCATGGCTCTCATCCCCGGGAACTACAAGGGGACACCGGCGATCCTCCTAACAGGCAGTGACACACGCGGCATCGTTTACGGTCTTCTTGAACTCGCAGAACGCGTTCGACTGGGTGACGACCCGCTCACCGCGCTCCACCTCTCCGCCCCGCTCATCGAAACCACCCCCAACAAGGTCCGCAGCGTTCTCCGCGCGTTCTGCTCGGAGATCGAAGACAAGACCTGGTTCTACGACCGCGCCTTCTGGACCGCCTACATCGACACGCTTGCCACAGCGCGCTTCAACCGCTTCAACTTCGCCCTGGGCATTGGCTGGGACTTCCCGCGCGGCGTTACCGGAGACTATCTCCACTTCCCCTATCCCTACCTGGTCGAAGTGCCCGGCTACGAGCAGGTCCACGTCGAACCCGCGCTCGCACCCGGCGAACGCCAGCGCAACCTGGAGACCCTGCAGTTCATCGCCGCCGAGACCGCGCGGCGCGGCATGGACTTCCAGCTCGGCATCTGGACCCACGCCTATCAGTGGACCGACAGCCCGCACTCCGACCACCACATCGTTGGGCTCACACCGGAGATTCACGCCGCGTACTGCCGCGATGCGCTGGCCGCAATCCTGAAAGACTGCCCGCAGATCACCGGGCTCACACTGCGCATCCACGGCGAAAGCGGCATCCCCGAGGGAAGCTACCCCTTCTGGCAGACGCTGTTTGAGGCAATTCCGGCGGCGCGGACGCCCGAAGGCAAGCCGCGCACCATCGAGATCGACATGCACGCCAAGGGTCTCGATCAGCGAATGATCGAGATCGCCCGCGCCACCGGAATGCCCGTCAAAGCCGGGGCCAAGTACTGGGCCGAGCACCTCGGCCTGGGCTACCAGCAGGCCGACATCCGCGCCAACGAGTATCCCCGCGCAGGCGTCACCGGCACCTTCGCCGTATCTTCGGGCGCGCGCAACTTCACCCGCTACGGCTATGGAGATTTCTACCAGCAGGGCATCGGGCTCGATCTGCTGTACCGCGTCTGGCCGGGGACGCAACGCCACCTGCTGTGGGGCGATCCCGCGCTCGCCGCCGGATATGGGCGCGCCGCCAACTTCTGCGGGGCAGCCGGCATGGAACTCTGCGAGCCGCTGACCTTCAAAGGCCGCGAAGGCTCCGGCCATCCCGGCGGACGCGACGCATACGCCGATGCGTCGCTCGCACCGGCCAGCCTCGACAGCACCAAGTTCACCCTCACCTACAAGCTGTGGGGCCGATACCTCTACAACCCGGAGACCGCGCCGGACTTCTACCATCGCTATCTCAAGCAAGCATTCGGCCCCGCCGGCCCCGCGCTCGAAGCCGCGCTCGCCGCATCCAGCCGCATCCTTCCGCTCGTCACCACCGCGTGGTGCCCTTCGGCCTCGAACCACGAGTTCTGGCCGGAGATGTTGACCCCCGTCTCGATCCTCCCGTATACGGGCCGGTCGCTCTACACCGATTCGCCCGCGCCACACAACGTCAGCGCCATCAGCCCGCTCGACCCGCAACTCTTCACCACCATCGACCAGCACGCCAAAGACCTCATCGCCGGCGCGAAGAACGCGCGCTACAACTCCAGTGAAGTGATCGCATGGCTGGAAGCGATGGTCAGCACGTCAACCAAGGGAATGGCCGCAGCCCGCGCCGCAGCCGGGTCGGAGGCCCGCACGCCAGAATTCCGCCGCGCCGAGGAAGACATCCTCATCCTCAATGGACTCGGCACCTACTACGCCAACCTCTTCCGCGCCGCGCTCTTCTATAGCATCCGTGAACAGACTGGCGATTCCGCGGCGGCAACCCAATCCCTCGCCGCCTGCCGCAAGGCGCGCGACGCCTGGGCTGCGATGGCTGCTCGTGCGAAGAATGTATACGTCTCAGATATAAGCTACGGATCAACCCCGTTCCGTCGCGGCCACTGGTCAGACCGCCTGCCTGCGATCGATGCAGACGTCGCCGCGCTGGAAAAGCACTTCGCGCAATATGTGGGCGATACGTCTTCCGCGCACGCGGCCATGCAGCAAGCCGGCGCGCCCAGTCTGCGTATCGCGATCACAGCAAAACATACATCGCCCGAATCCTTCCACCCTGGAGGCGAGCTCGCACTCGCTGTCGCCACACCACCGAGCGTCACCCAGGCCATTCTCTGGTATCGCCACGTCAACCAAGGCGAGCGCTGGCTCTCCATGCCTATGCATCGGACTGACACCACCCACACCGCTGCGATACCCGCGGCTTATACCGACTCACCCTACCCGCTGCAGTACTACTTCGAACTGCACACGGCAACGGCGGCAACACTGCATCCGGCGTTCAATCCCACCCTCAGCAACCAGCCCTACTACGCCATCCACATCCGCATCGCCTGACGCCAAACTCCCGCAGAGCCATGGCTGCCGAAACTGCTTCCGTGGTTCTGCTCGAAGATTCGCACTCGCACTCACGCTCCCATGATCCAGCCCACCCCTCTGCCGGAGACGATTCACGCGCTGGTGGGCGAGACGCCCGGCGCCGTGCTCCTCGAAACCACGCGCTTCGACGCCGAGAATCACCGCAGCTATCTCTTCCTCGACCCACTGCGCGTCCTCACCGCGCAGACGCCGGACGATCTGCCCAACCTATTCGCGCAGATTGAAGCCGCCCTCGCCGAGGGCCGCACCATCGCTGGCTTCCTCTCCTACGAGAGCGGCTACTCCCTGCAAGGCATCGCCGACGACGAGTCGCCGCGCGATCTGCCACTCATCTGCTTCGGCGTCTACCGCGAGCCCATCGTCTTCGACCACAACACAGGCCTCTTCAGCGGGCCGCCGCTGCCCCCGCTGCCGCAGACAGAAGCCTCCTCGCAGCGCACTCCAGCCTTCACCGAAGACGAGATAGCCCTCACCCTCTCGCCTGACGCCTACCGCCGCAAGATCCTCCAGATCAAAGAGCAGATCGCCTGCGGAGCCACCTATCAGGTCAACTTCACCGATCGCATCCGCCTGCGCACCACCGCCTCGCCCGCCGATCTCTACTGCGCGCTGCGCCGCCAGCAACCCGTGGCCTACGGCGCGCTTATGAACCTCGCGGGACGCTCCATCCTGTCGTTCTCGCCGGAGCTTTTCTTCCGCGTGCGCGCGCGCGAAATCACGACGCGCCCCATGAAGGGCACCTGGCCGCGCGGCTTCGACGCCGCCGAAGACGCGCTTGCCGCGCTCGCGCTCCACCACGACGAGAAGAACCGCAGCGAGCACATCATGATCGTCGACCTGCTGCGCAACGACCTCGGCCGCATCTGCTCGACCGGCAGCATCCGCGTCGATGACCTCTTCTCCATCGAGCGGTACACCACCCTGCTGCAGATGACCTCGACCATCTCCGGCACGCTGCGCGCCGACGCCGGCTGGCACGAGATATTCCGCAGCATCTTCCCCAGCGGCTCCATCACGGGCGCGCCCAAGATCAGCACCATGCGCATCATTCGCGATCTCGAAAACACGCCGCGCGGCATCTACACCGGAGCCATCGGCTTCATCGCCCCCTCAGGAGACGCCACCTTCAACGTCGCCATCCGCACCCTCGTCCTCGACGACGGCGCTGTGACTATGGGCGTGGGCGGCGGCATCGTCTACGACTCGGACCCCGCGGCCGAGTTCGCCGAATGCCAACTGAAGGCCGCATTCCTCACCCGCTCGCAGCCGTCGTTCGAGCTGATCGAGACACTGCTCTGGCGCGACGGCTTCACGCTTCTGCCACTGCACCTCGACCGCCTGCGCCTCTCCTGCGATTACTTCGATCGCGCGTACGATTCCGCCGAAATCGAGTCTCGCCTGCACGCGCTGGCCGCAACCTTCGCGCCGCTCAGCCGCCATCGCGTGCGCCTCACCCTCGATCCACGCGGGCAGATCGCGCTGACCCACTCGCCGCTTGCGGCCAACGCCCCCGGAACCGACACCTGCCGAGTGACGCTCGCCGCCGAGCGCAGCTTATCCAGCGATGTTTTCCTCCGCCACAAGACCACCCACCGCCCGCTCTACGACCGGCTCTTCGCCGCCGCGCAGCAGGCTGGCTTCGACGAGGTGCTCTTCCTCAACGAGCACGACGAACTCACCGAGGGAGCCATCAGCAACCTCTTCGTGCGCATCGAGGGCCGTCTCTGCACTCCGCCGCTGGCCAGCGGAGTTCTCCCAGGCGTCTTCCGCCGCCACCTGCTGGAGGCCGTCCCGCGCGCCGAAGAGCGCATCCTGACGCTCGCCGACCTGCGCGCCGCCGACGAGATTTACCTATGCAACTCAGTGCGCGGCCTGAGGAAAGCAGTTGTAAGTTGTGAGTTATAAGTAGAGGCCTTTCCCGCAGCTCACAACTGCCTTTCTTACAACTTATAACTCACAACTTACAACTGTCTTTAACTGATCTCCAGAATCTGCTCGCTCGAAGCGGCGATCTCCTGCGCGCGAGCCGCCACTTTGCGCGCCACATCGAAGAACTCCTTTGCCGCCGCGCTCTCCGGCCCGGCCAGCGTCACCGGAAGGCCACGGTCGCCGCCCTCGCGGATGGCCGGATCGAGGTCGAGCGAGCCCAGAAACTCCAGGCCAAACTGGGCCGCCGTGCGCTCCGTGCCGCCACTGGAAAAGATGTCAACCGCCTGCTGGCAGTGCGGGCAGATGAAGCGGCCCATGTTCTCCACCAGGCCGATCACCTCGACCTTCACCTGAGCGAACATCTCGATGGCCTTGCGAGCGTCCTGCAAACTCACGTCGCTGGGCGTGGAGACCACCACCGCGCCGGTCAGCGGGACGGTCTGCACCAGCGAGAGCACCACATCGCCAGTGCCCGGCGGCAGGTCCACGATCAGGAAGTCCAGTTCGCCCCACTCGACCTGCTGTAAAAATTGGCGGATGATCTGGTGCAGCATGGGCCCGCGCATCACCATGGGCTTGTCGCCGGGGGCAAGCAGGCCGATGGAGATGAACTTGACGCCATGCGCCGTGAGCGGCCCGATGCGGTCGTCGGCCACCATGTTGGGCGCTCGCGACATGCCCATCATGGTCGGCACATTTGGCCCGTAGATGTCGGCGTCGAGCAGACCTACGCGGTATCCCAGTTTACCTAGCGCGACGGCCAGGTTCACCGCGACGGTGGTCTTGCCGACGCCGCCCTTGCCGCTGCCCACGGCCACCACATACGTCACGCCCGGCAATGGCTGCGGGCCTTGAGGCGCTCCTGCTCCCATGTGTCCCATAGAAATCTCCCTTGCGCATTCTGCGCTTGACTGTTTTACGCCGTCATTCTGACCCTGAGCTTGTCGATGCAGAAGAACCCATGAATTTCGTCAATGCCGATGCCGTTACCAACAACCAGCAACCATCACACGTGCCACCCCGCGCCCAGCGCGGCGCGAATCTCCTTGGACCTCAGAGTCTCTTCGCCGCGCATCTCTCTGCGGCGACCGGCGTCGGCGAAGCGCCGCTTCTGGTGCTCTGTCTCGGCGATGACGCAGGGCACGGGGATGGGATGGCCCTCGCGGTCCACCGCAACGTAGGTGACGTAGGCCGTGGAGACGTGGCGCAGCGTCTGGCCCAGCGCATCCTCCACCATGGCGCGCACGCCGACCTCCATGCTGGTGCGGAAGGCGCGGTTGACGCTGGCCTTCAGGATCAGCAGGTCGCCCACATGCGCCGGGGCCACGAAGTCCGAGTGGTCGATGCTTGCCGTCACTACGATGGCCCGCGAGTGGCGCACCGCGGCCACCGCGCCCACCAGGTCGATCCACTGCATCAGGCGTCCGCCGAAGAGGTTTCCAATGGCATTGGTGTCCGCAGGAAAGATGATCTCGCTGCGCTCCGCCTGAGACTCCGCCACCTTCCGCGAATTTACCTTACCCTCGCTCATCCATCCATTCTAAATCCCAACGCATGCGTCGAGTGGCTGATCGCGCGGCTATTGCAGGCCGAGGTCGGCCAGTTGCTTCGGGTTCGCCTCATCCACGGCAAGCAGATTGTGGCAGACCGAGCAATCGTTGGTGAGCGTCTTGCCGTCCTTCGACGTGTGGTTGCCGTCGTGGCAGCGGAAGCATCCGGGGGATGGATTGTGCCCCGGCGCGCTGTGCCCCATGCCGTTGGGATAGGTTCCCCAGGTCACCTTCATCTCGGGGAAGACATTGCGCCGGTAGATGGCGACCAGCGTCCTGGCGGCGGCGTCCACCTGAGCGCGTTGGCCACTCCAGACGGCGGGATACTGCGTGCGGTAGAAGTCGTCCAGCCCGGAGGCGATCTTGGCGGCAGCCTCGGCCTGCGTGGCGTACTCCGCCTGAATCATTTGCAGCCCCTGCTTGTGGACAAAGGGAAGGCTGGCGCTGGGGGTGCCATCCACCATCACCTCGTCGATGGCGTCCTCGGCGGTTTGGAAGGTGTGGGTCGCCTGGTTATGGCAGTCCATGCAATCCATGCGGCGGGTGACGCCCGTGACCGGCCCCTTCCAGTCGGAGCTTACATATTGCGTGGTCGATCCGTCCGCATTGTGCTTGCTGACCGCGATGATGGTCTGGAAGGTGGAGTCGGTGGCCACATACTCGTAGTCGTCGAGATGGTGGCCGTGGATTCCGCTAAGGTGGGAGAGCGAGTCCACTCCGCCCAGATGCAGCGCCAGCACGGTGCGCGTGATGGAGTTCTTCTCGTCGTCGCCGTAGACAGTCTCGACCAGCAGTTTTTCGCCGACGAAGCGCGTCGGCGAATGGCAGGCCTCGCAGGTGGCGCGCGCCGGACGCAGCACGGAGAGAGGAGCCATGATGGGACGCGGATAGTTGCCCAGCGTCACCTCCACCAGTTGCTTGGTACCGTTCACCTTGGCCTGGACCGCAGCGGAGAATCCTGTGCCGATGTGGCACTCCACGCAGGCCACATGGGAGTGCGGAGAGACCTGGTATGCGGCCCATTGCGGGGCCATCACATGGCAGCTCTGGCCGCAGAAGTTCGCCGAATCCATGTAGGAGACGGTGCGATAGCTGGCCGTGCCCACAATGACGAAGTTGATGAACGTGGCCACGATGACGATCTCGATCCCGCGCCGGAAGACCGGGTCCTTGAGGTCGATCCGGGGATAGACGGAAGGGACCTGACCGAGCGCCTTGAGATGCCTGCGCCGCAGCCAGATGCCGATGGGAATCAGGATCAGCCCAAAGATGAACAGACCCGGCAGAAACACATCGAAGAGAATGCCCAGGTAGGGATTGGTGGAGCCGCCGTGTCCGAAGATATTGACGACCCAGAAACCGACCAGCACAACGGCCGACGCGCTGGTGATTGCGCCGCCGATCAGGCTGGTCCAGTTGTTGCCGTAGAACAGAACCAGCCGAAGACTCTTCCTCAGCTTTTCGAAATCAAACATGCAGACCTCTGAAGATTGTTATGCGTTGCCGAAGTATCCAATCAATGTCAAGACAAGAAGGACAAGCCCAATCAGAATGGCGGTGAACCCGATGACCTTGGCGAAGTTCACCCACCAATATATCGGCTTCTCGCCCACCCTTGCTTCCAGCTTTCCCTGGGCGGCCAGGCGCCGGTACTCCAACGTGCGCTTCTTGCGGAACTCCTCGTCCGTCTCCTTGCCGGTGAAGATCACCATGTCCATGGGGAAACTGTCGGGGCGCAAATGCGTATTGACGAAATGTATGGAGAAGATGAACAGGATGGCAAGCAGCGCCTCCTCGCCATGGACCACCAGAACAGCGTTCAGCGCCCAGCCGGGCAGAAACTTTGCGAAGAAGGGCGCAAACCACATTGCGTAGCCGGAAAAGCCGATGACGATCATGCCCCAGAAGACCGCCCAGTAGTCGAACTTCTCCCAGTAGGCGTAGCGCTCGAACTGCGGCTTGGGCCCCAGTCCCACAAACCAGCGCAGGTGGCCAATCAGGTCCTGCGCGTCCTTCCAGTTGGGCACCATCGACGTTGGCCCCCAGAAGATCCCCTTCTCGCGATGCACAAAGGAGCGGGTCGCGATGTCTTTCAGGTGATAGAGAAACGCCAGCGTAAGCACCACGGCGCAAAACTTATGCAGGAAAAGAATGGCGCCGAAGCCGCCCACCTCGCGCGCGAAAAATCGCGCCGCCGGGTTGTCGCTGAAGCGCATGGGCAGGCCCGTCGCAGCCAATCCGAGAAACGAGGTGAACAAAACCACATGGAGGTACCGCTGCGCCAGCGTGAAACGCACATAGAACTTCTCTTTAACGCTCACTTGCGGCTGGCCACTCTCCGGCGGTTGGCCTTGCGGCTGCGGCTGGCTTTCCGGCTGCTGCGTGGGTCGAGCGCCCGTCTCGTCAGTCATCTTTCGCCTCTCCTCCTGGCCCGCTCTTGCCCTGTTCCCTCTTCGCCCGGATAAACCACAGCAGGGTATGCAGCGAGAAGAACCCGAGCACGCTCCACAGCAGCAGGTTCATGAAGAACCGGGTGAAATACAGCGCCGGGTTCAGCTTCCGATTGCGCGGATTGGCGTGCGGCTGATACTGAACGAAGCTGGCATTGGCGTCCGTATGGCAGCGGCCGCAGGTCTTGATCAGGTTGGCCTTGTTGACCGGGGAATTGGGATCGGACGCGGGCAGGATGTCGTGCGCTCCGTGGCAGTCCCAGCAACGCGCCGTCTGCACATAGCCGCCCAGCAGCCCCAGTTGCGAGTGGAAGGTGTCCTGGTAGGTGGCGAACC
>PLOT01000049.1 GCA_003142215.1 Granulicella sp.
GTTGGGGAAGGCGGAGCGCGCGGCGGAAAAGCTGATGCCGCCGAGCAGAAGGATTGTGGCGGCCCATCGCCATGGGCTGCGGCGCAGGAGTCGCTCGCCCAGAGTTGCGCCGAGCGTAAGGGTAAGGACAAGGTAGACGATCTGGAAGGCGCGCAGAGGCTGCAGGCGGGCAATCAGGTGCGTGGCGGCTGTGGCGCGGGCGAAGAGCGCGGCAATGAGGCTGGAGGTTGCGCCAACGGCGACGGCCATTCGCGCCAGCGCACGGCTTGCTTCGCTCGCCCCATTCCCGTTCTGGCCGAAAAGTTGAGACGATAATTTCCACCCATTCCGCAAAGAGCGCGGAATGGATGGGGCACCCATCCACGCGAAGATCGACAGAATGGCGAGGGGCGCGGCGAGACCGAGCAGCTCGAACCAGCGCCACTGGGCGGGGAACCAGTAGGTTCGCGTGAGCGCGATGTGGATGGTGTCTGCGGATTCGGGTCTGGCGACGGCTTGCAGGCCGGCCGCCAAAGCCAGCGCGGATGCGGCGAGGGCTGCCGCTACGTAGAGACGCAGGGTGCGATTCGGCGCGCGCTCGGCGAGCAGCGTCAGGGTTGCGCCGAGGGCGTAGGCGGCCATCAGGGGATGCATTGTGGCAGCCAGAGTGAGGCTTGCGATGCAGAGAAGAAGGCCGCGGCGTTGTTGCGGATTGAAGGGAGTGCTGCTCGTGGTGATATCGAGCGCGGCGGCGAGCGCAAGAATCATTGCGGGAGTGGAGAGGCTGCGCGCCGTGGCGTAGGGGTCCATGAAGAGGAGCGCGGTTCCGGCCACAGGGAGTGTGAGCCAGCAGGCGAGGAGAACGACTGCTCCGGTGCGCGCGCGGCGGCTGGGCCAACAGCGCGACGCGAGCATCCACGCGGCGAAGAGCGTCAACCAGATGCTGGCGAGATGTAGCGCGAGAAGAACGACGGGAAGGGGCAGGCGGGTCAGTCGCACCGCGGCAGCGACGGTGGGAGCGAAGAGGGAGTGACGCATGGGTTCCAGCACGAAGGCCGTGGAGTGCGGGTAGAGCGCGGGGTCGAGAAGGCGATTTACCCCGGCGAGGTAGAGGCCGCCGTCCTCGGCGAAGGGATGGTAGCCCGCGACGGCGGCGGCAAAGAGGGTGAGAGCGCTGACCAGAGACAGGGAAAAGGCGCGCTCGCGCGGCGTCCGGTTGCTCTCGACCGAATGCGAGCCGGGCTGCGATTCAAGTGCCGCTACCGATGTCGCCAATTCCTTCCGCTCCATTCGCCGGAGCCAAGCTGCATGGCCTCTGCGTTCCATCGTCCATGCTAAACAGTTGCGGAGTAAAACGCGCTGCGGCATGGGAGACGGAGACACGCGCAAGATATTTTGAGAGGCCGGGAACCGGATGGAGCCGGGTTCCGTAGTTACGGGGCAGGAGATATTCCCCATGAGAACCATCGTCGCGCTTCTGCTCCTCGGCCTCGTTTCACCCTTCAGCACAGCCCAATCGCAAACCAGTCCGGCGCAATCGACGGAGGGAGCTTCAGCGACGACTGCGGCAACAGCCACGCCGACGGCTTCGCCGGAGTTTGAGGCGGCTACGATCAAGCCGGTCAAGGAGCCCGCTCCCAACCGTATGCACGATAGCGAAGAAGGACGCCGGTTTCTGACGCGATACACCTCGCTGAGCGACCTGATCCTGATGGCGTACACGATCGACCGCCAGCAGGTGGCAGGCGGGCCGGCGTGGATCGCAAGCGATGAGTTCGACGTGGATGCGGTCGGCGACGGCATTGGCAAGCAGGACGGCAATCAGATGGTGTGGCAGGAGATGCTGCAGAGGCTGCTGGCGGATCGATTCAAGCTCACATCCCATTGGGAGGATAGGGAGCTGTCTTCATACGAACTGGTGGTTGCGAAGGGCGGGCCGAAGCTGAAAGTGGCAGATGCGAACGAGCAGTCAAACAAAGGATGCAGAGGCCTCGGGAACTGCTTTTTTATCAAAGTGCCACTCTCCGAATTTTCCAGATTTATGGGCTTCGTCGTGCTGGACAAGCCGGTGGTGGACAAGACCGGGCTGGCGGGTGAGTTCGATATCACGTTGAAGTGGACGCCGGATGAGACGCAGTTCGCAAGCATGGGCGTCCATGTGCCGCCGCCGGTCGACAATCCCAATGCGCCGCCGGAGCTGTTCACGGCGATTCAGGAGCAGCTCGGATTGAAGCTGGAGGTGCGCAAGACGATGACGAAGGTCCTCGTCATCGACCACGTTGAGCGGCCTACGGAGAATTAGGGGGAAGGCCGGAACAAGCTTTGCGTACTGGCGCGGCGCTCCATGAGTGACTCAGAGATGCCTCCGGCGGTTCGCGCGGCAGAGGAAAACGTTTGCCGGAGGACGGGCGACGATACAATCAGAGTTGCATGTCTCCAACTCCTCAACCAACCGACACGCTGCTCGCTGACGGCGCGCCGCCCGATCCCAGGGCGCACGGGCCGTTCGCAGCGATCCGTCGCGCGCTGCCCGCCGGCGAGGTGATCCGCTTCCTGATGGTTGGCGTGTCGAACACACTGTTCTCGCTCGGTTTTTATTCGGCCTGCGTTGTTGTGTACAGCCACCTGCTGCCGCACTACGGCAAGCCGCTGATCGCGGACATTGCATCGATCACGTCGAAGCCGGTGTGCATTACGGTGGCATTTCTCTGTTACAAGCACTTCGTCTTCCGCACCCGCGGTCACTTTTTGAAGGAGTGGCTGCGCTGCTTCGCGGTGTACGGCGTGAGCACTCCGGCGGAGCTGATTATCCTGCCGATTGCCACCAGCATCTTTCTGCACATTGCGCCGTTGCGGGCTTCCGCGCCGTTTCTCGCCGGGGTGGTGAACTCTCTCCTCATCGCCGTGTACAGCTACTTCGCGCACAAGAAGTTTTCGTTCCGGCGATAGACTTACTCGAGGCCAGCACTTGAATTCCACTCGCCTGAACTGGATGAAGCCCGAAAGCCCCATTGACAGACCTATACAAAATATTGTATAAATTGAGGATCGCATGGGAGAGATGAAGCCCATCGTGTTTCGCGGAGAATCGCGTGAGGCCCTGCGCAGCTTTCCTGAGTCAGCCCGAAGGAGAGCGGGTCATCAGCTCGAGATGGTGCAACTGGGCCGTGATCCAGACGATTGGAAGCCGATGAATTCTATCGGAGCGGGAGTCCGCGAGATTCGGGTCAGAGACGAGCG
>PLOT01000026.1 GCA_003142215.1 Granulicella sp.
GGCGCGAAGCCCTGGCGCATGAACTCGTCGTGGAAGCTCTGTAGATTAAACGCCGCGCCCTGCTTCGCCTTCACGTCCTCGCGCAGCTTCATGATCTCCAGCTTGCCCAGCGTGTAATAGAGATAGGTCGGATCGCCGGTGCCGCGCTTGGTCTCCACCTCCGCCACCGCGCGCGACTGGTAGCCTTCCTTGACAAAGAAGTCCTCCGCCTGCTCGATCGTCCACTTGCCCGTGGGCTCGCCCTGGCCTGTGTGCAGCTTGATCGAGTTGACGAACCGAGCGTCCCTCAGCAGCGCATCCTGGATCTGCCCCAGCCTGACCAGCCGCGCCTGCCTCACCTGCTCGGCTGTCGCATCGGCGGGCGCCGCGGCATAGCCCTGGTCCAGCATCATCTGCTCGCAGTAGTGCGCCCATCCCTCGATGTTCGTGTTCGCTCCCAGCAGCTTGCGAATCTTGCTCTCCACCCTCGGCGACCACAGGAACTGCACATAGTGTCCAGGATAAGCCTCATGCACGCTGGTCGAAATGATCGTCCCCACGTTGAAGCTCGCCATGTGCTCGGCCACATGCTCGGCGGTCCAGTCCTTCTCCGGCAGTGTCACGTTGAAGTACGCCTTCGTAGAGTGCGTCTCAAACGGCCCCGGCGGGTCCATCGACGCAAAGGTCGTCGCCCGCTCAAACGGCGGAGTCTCCTCCAGCGTCGGCTGCACGTCGCTGGGAATCGTAATGATGTGATTCGCGCGAATAAACGCAATCAGCAAGTCGAAGGTCCCATGAAACGTGTTCAGTAGATCGCCCGGCGCGGGGTGGATCGTCGCCAGCTCGGCCAGCACCTCCTGCGGAGTCTTCACCGGATCGACCAGCTTGGCCACGCGCGCAAACTCCGCCTGGTTCCGATGCAGATCGTCAAACGCAATCGCCAGCAGCCGGGCGAGCGGGATGGCCACCATCTCGTCGTAGGCCAGCTTCTTCTGGAAGGTCTCCGCGCCCAGCCGGAAGTCTCCATTCGACCGCGGCAGCAGGTCGCTCTTCATCCACGCGCCATAGCTCTTGAGCGCCGCAGCCACCGCGGCATTCGTCCTTGCGAACTCCGCCTTCGTCGCCGCATCGGTGGCCGCATCCGGCCCACTCAGAAATGCGCCCGGCACATCGTTCTCAAAAAAACTCACATCGCCGTCGATCTGCTCCAGCGCAATCTCGGTCGAAATCCGCGCCGGGTTCTTCAGGTTCTTGCGCGCCTCCACGAGCGCCTGCGGCATCAGCTTCTCGCGCTCCACCAGCGCGCGCAGCCGCGTGTCCGTCGAAGCATAAGGCCGCTCCATGATGACGAACGCCGAGCTGGTAATCCCCGAAGAATAGCTGTCCGGATTCTTCTCCCATCCGCGAATCACCTCCAGCGACAGCAGCTCCGAATGAATGTTGTTGAGCAGGATCTCGCGGTCCGCCGCCACCGGAGCGTCCAGCGCACCAGGGTCGATCGCCGCCACGCGCTTCTCAAATCCGCGCAGCGCGGCAACCTCCTGCTCCACCGCCGCAGCCGAGTAGTCTTCCAACTGCGAATCGTACTGGTGCAGTCCCGCCGCCGTCCCGCTGGTCGGCGAAAACTTGAAGTAGACCTGCGAGAAGAACTGGTCCGATAGGTAGTTGAAGGTCTGCATGGCTCCATCCGCGGAAACCTTCTGCGCAGGCGCGGCGGGTGCAACCATAAGAGTTCCGAGGAGAAGTGCGGTCGCTGGAAGTTTGTTGGTCATCGCTGTAAAAAGTCTACGATAAATTTCTCCGCCGCAACGGTCCGCCAGGCTGCGAATGCCCATCTCTGGATTCTGAGAGATGGGTTTCCACAAAGGCACGGCTCTCTCCAGCCCTCCTTGCAACCCCTAACCGCCGTTTTCCCGGATCGGAATGGATACTCCTTAATGTTGTATACATTTCCACCATTTCCGCTTGACTCCAATGCAATTCCGCACTAACCTAAGTGTGTGGCCAGACTCCCTTCGGGTTGAGTCAGTCACAACGAAGTCCACCCACTTCGTTGCTTTACCGGAATACCCACGCAACAGCCCCCACCGCGCTGCGTGGGTTTCCTCTTTAAGCCTCCTGTTTTAGCGGGCCTGACTGCTTTTACAGGCGGCCAGGCTGCGCTCACAGCAGCATTCGCTGGCTACCATTTCGCCGGCAATCTTGACTCAAAACAGCAAAACCAGTAATGTCAAGCCATGGGATTGGTGTACACCTCAGCCTGCATGTGTAGCTGTTGCCTCTGTTGTATGGGCAAGAGCCGCTGCTGCGCTGGTGTATCCCCGATCTAGGCGATTTAAGAATCACCCAAGCCTTAGAAATTCAGGAGCCCACGCATCGGCGCACAGCGCGATTCGTGGGCTTTTTCCTTGTGTCCCACGCAAATGGTCCGCAGGACAAACCACAGAGCACAACCACCCAGGAGTCTTATGGCAAACCCCGACAGAACCCGCCCCTCGAAGCCTCACTCCACGCACCGGCTGCCCATCAATGTTGACCTGCTCGCCGTCGGCATCGGCCTTGCGCTGGCCGCGCTCATCCGCTTTGGCGTCATCCACCAGATCAACTTCTAACTCGTAACTCCGGGCCCCCGCTTTTCGCGCGCGAGCCAATCCACCGGCCTCGCACTCCATCGACCCGCAGGCACTCGCCCCATGTCCACGCAGACCATTCCGATGTCCATCGCCGCCGAAGCCCAGCTCAAGCCGTCAAGCCTGATCGCCACGCTTCCCGGCGTTGCACTGCTCTTCAGTATCGGCCTCGCGGGCAAGCTGCTGGAGCACGCCTTTACCGTCCTGCGCACAGCGCACCATCTTCTGCTTCCGCAGATTGAGTACGTCCTCTGGGCCATCATTCTCGGTCTTCTCGTCTCCAACACATTCGGCGTCGCCGCCATCTTTCGCCCCGGCGTTGCGACCTACGAGCTTTGGCTGAAGCTGGGAATCGTTCTGGTCGGCGCGCGCTTCCTGTTGCAGGACGTTCTGCACATCGGCGGACTGTCGCTGGCGTTGGTCGCGGTCGAGCTGGTTCTCTCGCTCTCTGTAATGACGCTGCTCGGCCGCATCTTCCACCTGCCGCCCAAGCTCACCAGCCTGCTCGCCATCGGCTCGTCAATCTGCGGCGTCACCGCCATCATGGCCGCGCAGGGTGCCATCGATCCCGACGAGGAGGAAACCTCGACGGCCATCGCCGCCATCCTGACGCTGGGCGCCATCGCGCTGGTCACCTTCCCCGCCATCGGCCACCTGCTCCATATGGGCCAGCAGGCATACGGAATGTGGGCCGGCCTCGCCGTCGACAACACCGCCGAGTCCATCGTCACCGGCTCGCTCTATGGGCCGGAAGCGGGCCGCTGGGCGATCCTCGCCAAGACTGCGCGCTCTTCCTTCATCGGATTCGTCGTCCTGGGCTACGCCATCTACTGGGCGTCCAGAGGCCAGGCCGCCATCGTCGAGCACAAGCCGCTCTTCCTCTGGCAGAAGTTTCCCAAGTTCATCCTCGGCTTTCTCACCATCTCGGCCTTCGCCACTGGTGGATTCTTCACCCACCCCCAGCTCGACAGCCTCTCCAACCTCTCGCGCTGGGCCTTCCTGCCCGCCTTTGCTGGAGTCGGCCTGCGCACCAACCTCAAGGACCTGGTCGGACAGGGCTGGCGTCCGCTGATCGTCGGCGTGCTTGGCGAAGTTTTTATCGCCATCATCACTCTCGGCCTCGTCTTCTGGAGCTACAACCACGGAGTCGCCCGATGACTCCAACCCGCCACAAATCCGGGAGCCCCATCTTCGGCGCGCTTTTTGCGCCTAAGGTGGGCTGGTGCCCCATTCATCACGGTTTTATCATGATGAGTGGGAATTCGCCCGCACCCCGCAGTTGTCGCCTCTAGCGAGAACACGCCGCCGCACGCAGCCCCGACCGCACATTCCAGTCATCAACCGCACGCCGAATCCGCGCGCCAACACGCATCTACAGGAGAACCGCATGATCCGACGCATCCGCTTGTCATCCATCGCAATCCTCGCCACCATTCTTCTCGCCCTGCTCATCGCCTTCCCCGTGAACTCCCGGGCCCAGGTCGTCGGCGGCACCATCTCCGGCACAATCTCCGACTCGACCGGTGCGGCAATTCCCAACGCCGCCGTCCTCGTCCACAACGACGAGACCGGCAACGAGCGCCATCTCCAGACCGGACCCGACGGACGCTACGCCGCGCCGTCCATCCCCGTCGGCACTTACACCGTCACCGCCGACGCCGACGGATTCAGCCAACAGCGCCGCACCGGAGTCGCTCTCTCTGTCGGCCAATCGCAGCTTGTCAATTTCGCGCTCCCGCTCACCGGCGTCGCCCAGACCGTCACCGTCAAGGACAATCCACCCGTCGTCAACCTCTCCACCCAGCAGACCGCCGGCCTCATCGACGCGCGCCAGATCAAGGAACTCCCCCTCAATGGCCGCAGCTACGACCAGCTCATCACGCTCAATCCAGCCACCGTCAACTACACCGCCCAGCGCAGCGGCAGCATCGGCACGTCGAACTCCTCGGTCGGCAATATGTTCGCCGTCAGTGGCCGCCGCCCGCAGGACAATCTCTACCTGCTCAACGGCGTCGAGTACACCGGAGCCTCGCTCATCAACGTCACCCCCGGAGGCACCAGTGGCCAGCTCCTTGGCGTCGAAGCTGTCCGCGAGTTCAACGTCATCACAGACACCTACTCCGCCTCCTACGGCAAGCGCCAGGGCGCGCAGGTCTCCATCGTCACCGCCTCCGGCACCAACACACTCCACGGCTCCGCATACGAGTTCCTCCGCAACTCCTTCTTCGACGCGCGAAACTACTTCGACCCCGCTCGCATCCCGGAGTTCCAGCGCAACAACTTCGGCGCATCGCTCGGCGGCCCGATCAAGCCCAGTCTCTTGGGAAAAGATAAGTTCTTCCTCTTCGCCAACTATGAAGCCTACCGACAGAACCTTGGCATCTCCGACGTCACCTTCGTCCCCGACGCCAATGCACGCAACGGCCTCGTCCCCAACGCCACCACCGGCGTCCTCACGCCCGTAACTCTCGGCTCAGGAGTCGCTGGTCTGCTCAACCTCTGGCCCACGCAGAACGGCCCCGAACTGCTCACCTCCGCCGGTCTTCCCACCGGCATTGCCGAGGCCTTCTCCAGCCCCACGCAGCACATCCGCGAAGACTTCGGCACCATTCGCTTCGACTCCAACCTCACCCCCAACGACCTGCTCTTTGCCGCCTACACCATCGACGACTCCATCGCCCACACACCCACGCAGGACCCCTACTCGCTGGTCGCCGAAAACCTCCGCGAGCAGGTCGCCAGCGTGCAGGAGCAGCACGTCTTCTCCCCGCGCCTGCTCAATACAGTCCGCGCAGGCTTCTCCCGCGCCAGCTTCTACTTCCTCGGCTCCGTCCCGGACGCGATTCAAGCGATCACTCCCACCTTCCTCACGGGCAAGCCCACCGGCGCAGTCGTCATCGCCGGATCCACCGCATCCAACGGCGCATCCACCATCACCACCGCGGGCGCAAACGTCGGCTCCAACAACACCACCACCCGCAACCTATCAACCTTCGACGACCACATCTACTACTCGCGCGGACGCCAGCAGATCGAGGCGGGCGGATGGCTCCAGCTCCTCGAATCCAACGACAACCTGGCGCAGGACCAGTATGGCCAGGCCAGCTTTGCCTCGCTCACCACCTTCCTCCAGGGAACCATCAAGACCTTCACCTACGTCCCCTCCACCACCGAACTGGGCTGGCGCAGCACCTTCGTCGACGGATACCTCGAAGACACCATCAAGATCCTTCCCAACCTCGAACTCCGCGCCGGCCTGCGCACAGAATCCACCGACGGATGGAACGCCTCGCACGGTCGCGC
>PLOT01000166.1 GCA_003142215.1 Granulicella sp.
GCCGTGCGCGATGTGCGGCGTTCGGCTGGCATGAGCCCTGACTGAACAAAGGACCCAGGAAAAATGGCAAAGCGTCGTGGAAACCCTAACTGGGGCAAACCCGAGCCGATCGGCCCGGTTGTCCCCACCGTAACCTCCTTCGAACAGGTCGTCAAAGAGTTCAAACTGACCCCCGACCAGTACATCCGCTCCACCCGCCTGCGTGAGTGGGCGAGGCACAACAAAAACTCCAAGTACATCCCCGAGGCGCTGCTCGAAGCCTGGGGATTCGAGATCGAGTCCATGCTGTAAGATTTGATACAGGATGAGGCAAGCGCCGCCTTTCAACGGGCGGCGTTTTTGTTTGTGAAGCTGCCGGGAGCTATTGGAAAACTGCCGAGAGCTTCTGCTAAGGGAGTGAGATGCCTGACGGATTGAAGAACAGCGCGTTCGCCAGCGTGGAAGAGGCCATCGAAGAGATCCGCGCGGGACGCATGGTTATTGTCGCCGACGACGAGGACCGCGAGAACGAGGGCGACCTCACGCTCGCCGCCGAGTTCGTCACCCCGGAGGCGATCAACTTCATGGCGCGCTTCGGGCGCGGGCTCATCTGCCTCGCGCTCACCGAGGAGCGCGCCGACTACTTGCGCCTCGCGCCCATGACCAGCGAGAACACATCGCGCTTCGGCACCGCCTTCACCGAGTCGATCGAGGCCCGCGAGGGCGTCACCACGGGAATCTCCGCCGCCGACCGCGCGCACACCATCCGCGTCGTCATCGACCCCCGCTCCACCGCCCACGACCTGGCGCGTCCGGGCCACGTCTTTCCCCTGCGCGCGCGCAAGGGAGGAGTGCTGGTGCGCGCGGGGCAGACCGAGGCCTCGGTCGATCTGGCGCGCATGGCCGGGCTGGTCTCAGCCGGCGTCATCTGCGAGATCATGAACGAGGACGGCACCATGGCTCGCGTGCCCGACCTCATCTCTTTCTGTGCCGAGCACGGCCTCAAGATGCTCACCGTCGCCTCGCTCATCCGCTACCGCCTCCAGCACGAGCGTTACATCCAGCGCGTCGCCGAGTCCATTCTCCCCACCCAGTACGGCGACTTCCGCATGATCGCCTACGAGAGCGAGATGGATGGCACGGAATCGCACGTCGCCCTGGTCTATGGCAGCCAGATCGACAGCGAGAGCAACCCAGCCAGCGGCGAACCGGTGCTGGTGCGCGTCCACACTCACTGCCTCACCGGCGAAGTCTTCGGCGCAACCCTCTGCGACTGCCGCGCGCTGCTGAACAACTCGCTGCGCAGCATCGCCGAGGCAGGCCAGGGCGCGCTGATCTATCTGCACAACGGAGCGCGCGGCTTCGGCATCGACCGCAGCGGCATAGCGTCCTCTGGCGAAATGGCCCCCAACCGCCTTGTGCTGCACCGCGATACGCAACGTGTCCCGCGTACCGACGAACTCAGCCAGGAGCGCATGCAGCGCGCACGCCGCACCCTGCGCCAGATCGGCCTGGGCAGTCAGATCCTCTCCGACCTCGGCATCCAGCGCATCCGCCTGCTCACCAACACGCCCACCCACATTCCCGCCCTGCAGGGCTTCGGCATCGAGATCGTCGAGCAGGTGAGGATTCCGCTTGGGGATGGCGTAAAGTCATGTGAGGTGAGTTGACAATGAGCGACAACTCCTTCTTGTTGATCCGCGTTGCAGAGGCTTGCCTCATCAATACGGTTCTTTGGTTCGCGCTCGTTCTACTGACGCTGCCATTCAAGATTATCTCGTTCGATAGCGTTTGGGGGATATTGCTAGCTACGGGGCTGTGTCTATGTTGTGGGATGGCAGATTGGTGGATATTTCGGAAGTTCCAATTGCGTTATACCAGGCGTGAGGCGAAGGCAATCGCAACTGCGTTTGCTGTGATTACTCCAATGGCGCTACTCACATCGGTACTCTTTGCTATGCTGCTGGGAGGGTATATAGCGCATCCGTTTGAACTTCTTTTCAGGCCCAAAACCGACATCTTTGAACCCACCGGTGCATTCGTTAGCCTCGTGGTTACGACCTCGTTTTTAAGCTTTGCGGTTTGTGTGTTCGTGCTCTGGATGACACGTCTGATTCAGAAAACTCAACAGGCATAATAGGTTCCTACTGCACGGTGAGGTTCAGCGTCACCGTCTGCGTAATCTGCACAGCGCCGCTCACTGAGCTTGCGGTTACCTGGTACTGGTAGGTGCCCGCCGGCGAGAAGCGCAGGTTGGAGCTGACGCTGCTGCCGCCGCATCCACTGGCCGAAAGCAGCATAATGGCCGAGAAGATCGCCCACGCAATCGGCCCGTCCCGCCGCCATGCCTTGTGCCGCGAGGTGCGCGCCTTCCAGGTGAAGACCAGTGCAGGGAAGAGCAGGCAGAGCGCCGTCCCGCCGAAGCTGCGTCTGCGCCCGCCGGGTGCTGCGGGCAGCGAGTTGGAACTCGCCTCGGTGACAGTGTTCAGCGTTGCGACAGCGTTTTGCGCAGCCCCGTTGAGCGTCACGCTCGATGGTAGAAGCGAGCACGCAGCGTACTGGGCCGCTGCAATCGGCGTGCATGTTAGCACCACCGTTCCGCTGAAGTTGTTGCCCGGGGTCACGGTCAGGTTGTAGTTTGCGGGCGATCCGCTGGCGACCGTTGCGGTTGAACTTGTGCCGCCGTCAACCGAGAGCGTGAACGTTCCATTGACGAAGCCCGTGCCGGTCAGCGGCACGGCGTCGGGCGAGGTCGCATCCGAGCTGGTCACGGTCAGCGTCCCGTTGTCCGCGCCAAGCTTTGCCGGTGTGAAGGTAACCGTGACCCCGCAGCTTGCTCCCGGCGCCAGCGTGCTCACCGGGCAGGGAACCGTGACGGCGTAGTCGCCCGTGGCGGAAAGCGCTACACCGGTGATCGGCGCAGTGCCGTTGTTGAAGAGCGTCAGCGACAGGCTGGACGGTGAGTTCACCGCAATCGGGCCGAAGCTCAGGCTGGTGGGCAGAATCTGCATGTGCGACTGCACGCCCACGCCGGTCAGCCCCACCACCAGCGGCAGGGTCGAGGCCGAGCTTGCGATCGAGAGCGTCCCGGTGATCGTCCCCGGCTGCGTCGGAGCGAAGGCGACCTGTACGGTGCAACTTGTAGTGGGTGCGAGCGTGAGGCCAGGTTGCAGGCAGCTTCCGGCTGCGACGGTGTAGTCCCCGGCGGCAGCGCTCAGGTTGGTTGTGGCGGAGAGAATGCCCATGGTGATCGCGCTCGTGCCAGTGTTGGTGAGCTGCACGCTTTGGGTTGAGTTCGTGCCAACCAGCACGGTGCCGAAGTTGAGCGAGCTTGGCACGAGGGTCAGCGAGGATGGGCTGGAGGCGCCAACCACCGAGATGAACTCCAGCGATGTGCTGGCGTTGGAGGAGACCTCGATGGAGCTGACGCGCATCCCGCTGCCCGATCCCTGCTGCGTCGAACTCTGTGGCGTGAAGGTCACGGTCAGCGTGCAGCTTGCGCCGGGAACGATCGTCGCGCAGTTGCTCGTCGACACCGTGTAGTCGGGCGTCGTTAGAATGTTGTTGATGTAGAGCGTCGCCGTTCCTGTGTTGTCCAGCGTCACCGTCTGCGGCGCGCTCACGTTGCCCACCGTGGTATTGGCGAAGGTAAGCGAACTCTGCGACGGCGTAATCGTAGCCAGCGGCGCGGCATTCGTGGGCATTGAGACATAAACCGGTGTGGAGCTGCCCGTCAGGTCGATCAGGTCCGGGCTGGATGCGGCGTCGCTCTCGATCGCCAGTTCGCCGCTGTCGGTGGTCGAGACCGGCGGGTTGGAGCCCGTTGCCACCTGGTTGATCGGCGTATATGTGAGCGTGACCGTGCAATACGCGGCGGGCGCAAGTGTTGTGCCGCAGGTCGTAGTCGAAAGGAACGGCCACTCGCTGGTGATGCGGCGTATGGTAAGCGTCGCCGTGGTTGAGCTGTTTGTGAGTGTCAGGTTCTGCTTCGCGGAAGGTTGGCCCGAAGGGACTGTGCCGAAGTTGACGAGCTCGTCCTCGCCGGTAAGAATGTTCCCGGTCACCGAGAGCGTTCCCCCGCCCACGCCGTATCCTTCAACATAACTGAGGCCGTCCAGCGTGGCCGAGCCGTCGGTGGGAGTGCCCGTGGCGAAGAGCGTGCCCGTCAGATCGCCATTGTCCAGCGGCAGAAACGCCACCGAGAAGTTGCAGCTTGCATTCGGCGCAAGTCCCGCGCAGGGCGTGCCGCTCAACACAAACTGGCGTGGCAGCGCAATCGCCAGGCTGAGCTGCTTCGCCGTCAGGTTGTCGATGGTGAACTGCCGCGTCACGCCAATCGAACCGGTCGCCTGCGGCCCATACTCGGCGTCGTCGGCCACAATCTCCAGCCCTTCGTCCTCGGTGGTGTACGCGCCCGTCAGCGGCACCGTATAGTTGGTCAGCACCGGCGCGCCGCCCACCGTGCTGGTGAC
>PLOT01000096.1 GCA_003142215.1 Granulicella sp.
CTGGTCTGGATCGTCTTCGACGAGCTCTCCTACGACCAGCTCTTCGAGCACCGCGCCCCCAACCTCGCTCTTCCCAACTTCGACGCCCTCCGCGCCCAGAGCACGCTCTTCACCAACACCCAGTCCATCGGCATTCACACCGTCAATGTCCTCCCCTCGCTGCTCACCAGCCGCCTCGTCGACGGCATCCGTTACACCTTCCACAACCGCCTCTGGGTCCATCACGCCGACGGTTCCGGCCGCCAGCTCATCGACGGTCCCAGCTCCGTCTTCGGCGACGCCGTGCAATCCGGATGGCGCACCGCCGCCGTCGGATGGTACAACCCCTACTGCTCCGCCTACGCCCCAGACATTCAGGACTGCTACTGGACCGACCACGACATGCAGGACGGCCCCATGTCGCAGAGCGCCACGCTCGCCGCCAACATCAGTTCCCCGCTCCATCAACTCGCCGTCGAACTCATCTCCCCCGCCCGTGCCGACCGCGACCTCTGCGCCTTCGATCTCGGCCTGCGCCGCCAGACCGAGTCCGACCTCCAGCAGCACGCCCTCCAACTTCTCGGTGCCGATCAGGCCGACTTCGTCTTCCTCCATCTCGCCATCCCGCACAGCCCCAACCTCTGGAGCCGCGCCCAGAACGGCTTCACCAACCAATGCGGCAGCTCCTACCTCGACAATCTCGCCCTCACCGACCGCGTCCTCGGCCAGATCCTCGCCACCCTCCAGTCCTCGCCCCGCTGGAACCAGACCACGCTCATCGTCCAGGGAGACCACGGCTGGCGCACCGCCATCTGGCGAGGTCTGCCCGCCTGGACCGCGGAGGACGAAGTTTCCTCCCGCAGCCTCTTCGACCCGCGCCCCGCACTCCTGGTCCACCTACCCGCGCAGTCCCAGCCCCAGACCATCGCCACCCCCTGGCCTCTCATCCAGATCCACTCCGTCGTCGAGCAGATCCTTCACCACCACCACCCCACCCTCTAGCCTCGCCCAACCTCCACTCGCCGTCATCCCGACCGGAGGCGGCTCTTTTTGCCGCCGCAGTGGAGGGACCCCCGCATTTCGCTTTTGCCTGCTTTACGTCGTTGTTTGTTCTCGCCGTCATCCCGGCCGCAGCGCGAACTAGCCAAAATCGTCGTAGTCGAGGCGGTGGAAAAGTGGGAAGCGCACTTTGCTTTCCACCTTCCCCTCCGCCTGTTTTCAGCTTGTGCGCGCCATCCAATGGCTCTGGTTGATTCCCCGCGTCTTTCTGCACGCAAACCGGTGTGTTTCCGATGTGGATCCAGGTTAGGTCTTTGCCTTCAAACCCTCTACCTCGCCAGCGCGTTGAACATCCAGAAGAGCATGCCCGACAGCAGCGCCGCCGCCGGCAGCGTGAAGACCCACGCCGCCGCGATGTTGCGCAGGGTGGTCCCCTGCAACCCGCTGCGATTGGCCGTCATCGTCCCGGCCACGCTCGAACTGAGCACATGGGTTGTGGACACCGGAAGGCCGTATGTGCCCGCCGCAAGGATCGTCGCCATGGCAACCAGTTGCGCCGAGGCCCCCTGCGCATACGTCATGCGCTGCTTGCCGATCCTCTCGCCCACCGTCACCACGATGCGCTTCCAGCCGATCATCGTGCCCAGCCCCAGCGCCAGGGCCACCGCAACCTTCACCCAGGTGGGAATGAACTTCGTAGACTTGTCCAGGTAGCCCGTGTAGTTCGCAACAATCTTTTTGTCCGCCACCGTCATCTGCGGGCCGCCGCTCTTGGCCATCAACCGCAGCGTCTCGCTGGTCAGGTACATCTGGTTGCGCACGTTGGCCTGCATCCCTTGCGGCACGCCCTCCAGCGTCCCGTACTGCGTGGTCTCGTTGCGGATGTCGAGCACCATCTCTTCGAGCGCCAGCGTCACGCCCGGCTCGTACTTCTTGGTGCCGACAAAGTTCTCCAACTCAGGTCCGGCGTTCTGCGCCGCCGTCCCCGGCTGAACATAATGGTCCAGCACTCCGGCCACTTGCGTGGAGACCACTGCAAACTCCTGCACCTGGCTGGCACCCATGGTATGGTTCAGCGCGTAGGCCGTGGGCACCGTACCCACCAGGATCAGCATCATCAGGCCCATGCCCTTCTGGCCGTCGTTGGAGCCGTGCGCATAGCTCACGCCGCCGCAGGTCAGAATCAGCAGACAGCGAATGTAGAACGGTGGCGGCGCGCTCCCCTTGGGGGCCTGATAGAGCTGCGGGTCCCCGGCCACCAGCTTGAACAGCAGAAAAACCAGCCCGGCCGCGACAAACCCCACCACCGGCGAGACGCATAGCGCCGCAATGACCTTCTTAACCTGCTCCAAGTCCACGCCCGAGGTCCCGGAGGTTCCCTTCATCAGCTGAAATGCCAGACCCACGCCCAGGATCGAGCCGATCATGGTATGCGAGCTCGACACCGGCAGCCCGCGGTGCCAGGTCGCCAGGTTCCACAGGATCGCCGCCACCAGCAGCGCGAAGACCATGGCGAAGCCAGAACCCGAGTTGCCCTTCAGAATCAGTTCCACCGGCAGCAGCGAGACGATCGCCCAGGCCACCGCCCCCGAACTCAGCAACACGCCGACGAAGTTCAGAATGCCCGAATAGACCACCGCAATATGCGGCTCAAGCGAGTGGGTATAGATCACCGTCGCCACAGCATTCGCCGTATCGTGAAATCCGTTCACAAACTCGAACCCCAACGCAATCAGCAGCGCAAGCCCCAGCAGCATATACGGAAAGACGCTGACTGTATGGACGACCGAAAGGTCCCCCCACACCTGCGCCGTAATATAGATCAAACCTCCGGCCAGAATCAGCGCGAACACACCCACGCCGATCTTGCCGGTGGATGACTTCTTTAAATTGTCTGCGAGTATTTTCTCTTCGAGAATCGAGGGCTGGGGCAGCGTGGCTGGCGTGGCCATGAATCACCTTACTTGAATTGCTGATCCATAACTAAAACTACTCTATTCACGCTACAGAAATGTTACAGTTCCGTGAAAGATTCCATCGCCCGGCAATTGCCGCTGGTCAAAAATGCAGATCGAAACTCAAGATAAACCACATATCAATCAACTGTTTAGTAACACGTCGAACGCGCCCGGCGAGATGTGGACAACAGGGCACGAACGGCGAATATCGCACAAAGAAAAACGAATATCGCACTACGGAACTAACGCCAATCGTCCCGCGCCGACGCCTCACCGGAAAACACCCCGTCGAATCCCTCCGCCTTCTTGATCAGAATATCGCCCAGCTCGCGCGGCTGGTGCAGCAGCACGGCCTGCAATCGCACCAGCTCCAGCATCGCCAGAAACATGCAGATCAGGGCCCGCTCCGAGTGTGTCGTATGCAGCATCCGCCGCAGGCTCACCGGACGGTCCTCCATCATCAGCCGCCGCTTCACATAGTCGATCATCTGCGCCACGGTCACCGATTCCTCATCCACGTCCAGCACGGGCCGCTCGCGCAGCCGCTCCAGCACCTCCTGAAAGACGCGCACCAGGTCCACCGTGTCGGCCGCGATCTCCTGTTCGTCGCCCGTGCTCTCGCCGCCCGTCTCCTCGCGCAGAAACGATCTCATGCCGGGGTTCGACCACGTCGCCTCTTCGATCTGCTGCTTCTGCATCAGCATCTGCGCGGCGGCCTTGAAGCGCTCGTGCTCCAGCAACCGCTCGACCAACTCGCGGCGCGGGTCTTCGGAATCCCCGCCTGCCACATCCGATGGATCGCGCGGAAGCAGCGTCTTCGACTTGATATGGATCAGCAGCGACGCCACATAGATGAACTCGCCCGCCGCATCCACGTCCGTCTGCCGCAACTCGTGGCAGTAGTCCAGAAACTGCGCCGTAATCAGCGCAATCGGTATGTCGTAGATGTCGATGTTCTGTTTGCGAATTAAATCCAGCAACAGGTCCAGCGGCCCGTCGTAGACCTGCCCCACCGTCACCGAGAACGGCGAGAGCGAGGCCTCTTCCTGCGCCGCCGCATCCTTGGCTGCGTTCGTCTTCTTCGCATCGATCTCCGGCGTCACCGGCCCCGGCCGCAGCACCAGCGTCTCCCCAACAGGCTCAATCGCCTCGTCCGCGCCAGTCTCAACCGGCACGTCCATCGCCTCCGGTTCAACCGGTATTCCGTCGTTCAGAATCTCGTCGCTCATCGCCGCGCCAGCCTCATCGCCGTGCGCACCTCGCGCATCGTCTGCTCGGCGCGCGCATTGGCCCGTACCGCGCCCTCGTCCAGAATCGCGTTCGCCTCATCCGGATGCGCCTCGAAGTATCTTCTCCGCTCCTGGATTGGCGCCAGCTCCTTCACCACCGCATCCGCCAGCCATCCCTTGCACTGAATGCAGCCAATCCCCGCGGTCGTACATCCCACGCGCACATTCTGCTGCGTCTCCACCGTCGAAAAAACCTTGTGCAGGTCGAAGACCGGACACACGTCGGGATTCCCCACATCCGTCCGCCGCACCCGCGCCGGATCGGTGACCATCGTCTTCAGCTTCGCCCGCACGTCGGCCTCAGCATCCGACAGCAGTATCGTATTCCCATAGCTCTTCGACATCTTTCGCCCATCCGTCCCCGGCAGCTTCGGACTCGGCGTCAGCAGCACCTTCGGCTCCGTCAGAACGCCTACTACATCGATAGATTGCTTCGGATTGTCTACCTCTTTCCTAACTACCCCAGACTGATCAAACTGAATAGCAAACACCGGTGTTGAATCGGTTGGGGTTTTGGGGCTTGGGATTTCGAACAATAGGATTTTGCCGGAAGAGTCGTGTTTAACAATCTTGGAAGGACTATATTGATCCCGATTTGTGGGGTAGAGAAAGTTGAACCGACGCGCAATCTCGCGCGTGATCTCGACGTGCGCCGCCTGATCCAGCCCCACCGGCACAAAGTCCGTCTGATAGACCAGAATGTCGGCGCTCATCATCACCGGGTAGCCAAGAAACCCGTAGGTTGCCAGGTCCTTCTCCTTGAGCTGCTCCTGCTGGTCCTTGTACGTCGGAACGCGCTCCAGCCAGCTGAGAGGAGTAATCATCCCTAGCAGCAGGCTCAGCTCGGCATGGGCCGGCACCTCGCTCTGTAGAAAGATCGTAGAACGCTTCGTATCCAACCCAGCCGCCAGAAAATCCAGCAACACGTCCTTTACGTTCGCCGGCAGCTCGCTGGTATCGGCGTAGTCGGTCGTCAGCGCGTGAAAGTCGGCGATGAAGAAGTAGCACTCGTACTTCGGCGCGCCGTCCTCGTTCGTCGCGTTCTGCAGCTCCACCCAGTTCTTCAGCGCGCCCATGTAGTTGCCCAGGTGCAGCTTGCCCGTGGGCCTCATCCCGCTCAGTACGCGCCTCGGCGTCGTTTGTTTTGTCTCTTCGCTCATATCTCTCAATCAAGGGTAAATGATCGCCGCCTCTTCGTCTGTCCTTCCCGTCCCCTCCCCACCCTGCCGTCATCCCGACCGGAGCGAACGGACGGTCTCATCGTCCGTTGCGTAGTGGAGGGACCCCCGCATTTGCCCTTGCCTGTTCTTGCTCGTCATTCTGGCGCAGCCAGAATCTCCGTATTTGCTCTTGCCTGTTCTTCGCCGTCATCCTGAGCGCGTCTTTCCAGTGCGAAGAGCCTGTCCTGAGCTTGTCGAAGGAACCCCGACGAACTCGCGCATGCCCCAACAGCCCGAGCCTTTCTCCCCAAATCCCCGCCCTTGCCCTTGCTTCCCCAGTCCCCCTCACCCGTGTTTTCCTGTCAAGCCCATCGCCCCACAAAATTCCCCCTAACTCCCACCAACCAAACAACATAATTCTTTTTAAAAGTTGGCATAGTAGTTTCCCTCCAACCCGTATAATTAAAGCAGGGGAAAGTCTGTCGCAAGACCATCCGGGTTGGCACAACCTCGGATCATTCGGGGAGATACTAGTAATTCATTGATTATAAAGATTTTATAGATAAACCATCTGAAAGGGGTACTTTACAGGCAGGGTGGACACGAAGTACCCATACTTCGTTCTTTGTTTTGAATACTTTGAGACTTCAATAGGGGGAGGGGGGGACACACTACAACATCAGCAGCAGCCGGTCGTAGACGCCCATCAACGGATAGTAGAAGCTCGCGATCCAATGTCCGCCAAAGAGCAACAGGAGGATCAGGCCGTACATCCCGATCCGGTCGTAGATCTGCTCCACCCGGTAGGGCAGAAAGTGGCGCAGAACGTGGCTGCCGTCCAGCGGAGGAATCGGGATCAGATTGAAGACAAACAGCAGCAGATTGATCAGCACGCCGTAGTAGAGCAGCATCGCCACGGGAAACAGGGGAAACGAGCCAACATCCACCGGAACGCGGTTCGCGGTCGCCATGGCCGATTCGATGGTCAACAAGCCTCCCGGCGCAGCGTGCTTGAAGACGATCAGCAGCACCAGCGCAACGGTCGCCATCGCCAGGTTGCTGGCCGGCCCTGCCATCGAGACCAGAATGTCGTCGCGCCGGATGTGGCGGAAGTTGCGCGTGGTCACCGGGCAGGGCTTGGCCCAGCCGATCAGCCATCCGCCGTATACCAGCGAGACCAGCGGAACCAGCACCGAGCCCAGCGGATCGAGGTGCTTCATCGGGTTCAGCGTAACGCGCCCCAGCATGTAGGCCGTGGGGTCGCCCAGGCGCATGGCCACATAGGCGTGCGCGCTCTCGTGTACCGAGAACGCCAGCACCAATACCACCACCTGGAAGAGGATCAGGACGAACTGCTGCTGACTCATCCCACCAGTTTACAGAATCGCGGCGAGCTTCACCCTTCGTCGCCTTCGGAACCGCCGCTCAGCAGATCGGCCAGCGTCTTCTTGTGCTTTGGTTTGGCGGCGGCCTTCTGCTTCGGGTCGGGGATCACGCGCTCCGGCGGCACCGGGCCCACGCGATCCCGCGCGTTCAGCTTGACTGCCTTGACTGCCGAGAAGACCCTCTTCTTCGCCTTGCTCATCCGTAGACCTCGCGCAAACGAACCACTGCGCCGCAGCACCGATTATGCAATACTTTTCATTGCAGCAGTACGGCCAGGATTGCCGAGCCGAACCAGCGGGCAGCCAATCCAGGAGGGTTCCAGCATGGAAGAACGCGACTTTTTCGACGAAAAACCCGAGCAGCGCACGCACACCATGACCTGTCCGCACTGCGGTCAGCCGGGCGAGTACCAGATCGGATGGCTGGTCCGCCGCAAGAAGGCACAGGTCCCGCGCGGCGCCGACGAGCGCGACCGCGCCCGCTTCGCCAAGGCGCAGAGCTACATGGTGCGCACCGACGACCTGGTGGGATGCAAGAACATCCGCTGCCGCAAGCGCTTCGACGTCGCCGGAATCCAGTCCGTCGCCTTCCTATAGATTCCAGTTCAATGGCTGCATCTTCGCGCCCCGGTTTGCGATCTAATCCTCGTAAGCCGGCAGACGCAGGAGGCAAGCCTTGGCCAACACCCTGATCCCCATCGAGGAGCGCACACTGACTCCGCAGCAGGTCGAGACCCTCGACCGCAGGCGGCGGCGCGGCCATCTCTTCCTGGTGCTCTGCTTCCAGTGCCTCATCGTCGCCACGCTGGTGACCCTGTGGAGCGGGCAGGACCTGACCTACTCGCCCGGCTGGGTGCGCCCGATGTTCTACTGGAACGCCGCGCTCTTTCTGCTGGCCATCGTCTTCGGAGTGGCCGGCGTCAGACTGCGCCGCGGCTCGCACGAGTTTCTCAGCTACTAAATTCATCTGTCTCCAAGCGACAGGCCGAGTCTGGAACTCGGCGAATCGCGGCTGTGCGTGCGGTTCAGTGTGCAGCAGAGTCGTCTGTAGGACAATAGACAATAGGGACTGGCGCGGAATCGGCGACCGCTGAAACACATCCAATTGAGTAGAAGCACTTGGCAGAAGTGCAGAGAGATTTGAGGCAACAGGACGGAATGGCGGAAACAACTCCATCGCAGGGCGAATTGATGGCCGCGTCGAGAGTGGTTGGCATCGACCTGGGGACGACCAA
>PLOT01000035.1 GCA_003142215.1 Granulicella sp.
GTGAAGGCCGGCGTCATCGACCCAACCAAGGTGACGCGGACGGCACTGCAGAACGCGGCGTCGATCGCGGGCCTGCTGCTGACCACCGAAGCCATGATCTCCGAGATTCCGGAGAAGAAGGAAGCGCCGGCCGGCGGCGGACACGGCGGCGGCATGGAAGGCATGTACTAATACTGCGCGGTTGACCGAACAGTAAGAGCAACGATAATGCCCCGGATTTGAGGTTCAATCCGGGGCCTTTTCGTTGTATAACATACTTTATGAAGGCCTTAAAACAATCAGGCGGACTACTACTAACATCTGCTGCTCACCAATCGTCTTACATAGAAAACGTCCTTCGCCACAGAATGTCCGCTGAATTGTGTTCTGAACTCTGGAAGCGAAACTGTCGTGCTGCGCTACACGTTTTCAACTCCGAAGTAGATAACGCCGGTTTTGACATGGTACTAAGACTCCAATCGGCTGTTCGCTATGTGCAGATAAAACAAGCTCACGCAGGCAAAGTTCCGCCTCATTGTTCAACTCGCGTTTCATTTTCGCAGATGGCTGGCTCATGCATCGTTCTAATCTCTTATGCCATCGAAGATCTCACGATCAGTTCCTATCGCTTTTTCGGCAAGAAACCCCATGAGCCGATGAAAGAGATAGAGGCATTCAAGCCGTCAATATCGCCTGGACGTAGGAACGCGAAGGGTGAACGTCACATACGCTCTAACTATCGAGATGTTCCCGTAGGCCAATTCACCCTAGCCCAGGGTGCCGAACAATTACTTGATTTACTTTTCCCCCCAGGTATCGAACCGATCATGTTAGACGAAGACGATCCATTGCTTGCATTACAGGGAACTTGTCCAATTGATCAGACCGGAGACGAGTTAGTTAAATCCTTACGCAATAACTGGGGGCATGACGAATTTAACTAGAGCGGCTTCACTAATGGCGAACTCAGATGCGTCCGTGAGCAATGTGTAAAAAGCGTGGATTCTTCGCTGCGCTCAGAATGACAATTCATTCTTGGACTATCGCAATTCCGAAGATGCTGCCAGGGCTTATTCCACGTTGCCGGGACGGACATTTTCCGGGGCGCGGAGTTTGGTTTTGGCGGCGGTGAACTTGACGCGCACCAGGTCGTGGGCGGGATTGTTGCCGAGGGGGGTGTTGAAGGTGGCGATGTAGGTCTCGGCGAGGGCGCTCTGGAACTTGCTGAGAAACGGCGCGGTGGAGACAGGGTTTCCTATCCCCTCCCATAAGTTGATGCCGCCCGTTCCCTCTGCGATCTGGTTGAGGTAGTCCTGGCCGCTGTTGTTGACCGATCCGCCTTCCATGCCCGCGTCGCCGAAGTAGATGGCGTAGACGGCGACCCCGGCGCGCTGAGCGTCTGCGACGGCGTTGTCAACGTAGGGGCTGCCCTGGTTCATCGAGCTGGTGCTGCCGTTATAGGGATCGACGCCGTTGGTGAGCATGAGGATGAAGCGCGCCTTAGCTCGCAAGGATGGGCCGGAAGAGCCGCTGGAGGAGGATGGGCCGGAGCTGGGCCAGTTCTTGACGAAGTCCGATAGACAGATGTAGGGGCTTGCGCTCATGCCGGCCAGTCCAGCCGGAAGATGGACCGTGGAGGCGGCGAGCGTGTGGTCTGCGGTGAAGCCCTGGTCCGCAACAACGCGGCCGTACTGCATGTAACCAACCAGAACCTCGACGCCGGGGGCGAGGGTGCGCACAAAGGAGCGCAGATTGTCCAACTCGCGGCCGACGCTCTCGCGCAGGCCGTCGTCGATCAGCAGTGCAACCTGGGCGTTGGCGGGGGCCACTGGCAACCACGCAGTGAGCGGCTGCTTGCGGTCGTTGATCGCAACCGTCAGGGTGGAGGCGTTGGCCGGAGGCGTGGATTTGGCATCGACGTTGACCAGCGCCTGCGTCGGAACAACGCCCTCCTGCTGGGCGTGTGCGGCGAGGGAGATCGCTAGGGCGGAGGCCAGGAGGAGGGCGGAGGTGAGTGATCGAGTCATGGCACTTATTTAGACGCAGGCGCGGCCCGGGTGTTGCCTCAGCAAACGACCGAGCCACTGCTTTCACGAGAGAGCACTGAAATTCTGATGGTGTAGCTTGTTGCGCCTTGAACAAAATGCGGGGATTCTTCCTGCCCCAGCCAGCAAGCTGGCCGGGGGCCCCGTTCGCTGCGCTCAGAATGACAGTTTTGGTGGTGGTAGGCACTAATCCCCGCCGATGCGTACCTTCAGTCCGGCGCGCACGGTAAAGGGCAGTCCGGGATAGCCGATGGGGCCGATGTGCTGCTGGCCGAGGAGATTGTCCAGCTCAGTGAAGGCTGTGACGCGCGGCTTGAGGGCGTAGGTGAGGTTGGCGTCCAGCTTGGCGTAGCCGAAGTCGAGATCGCGGTTGGGCAGCACGAGGGTGTTGCCGCCGGTGATGTCGAAGCCATCCAGGAAGGTGGAGTCGTCGGAGCGGCTGGCCAGTGCGCCCTTGAAGGCCGCTCCCAGCCTGTTGCCCGTGTATTGCACACTGAAGAATCCAGTGTGCGGCGGACGGCGGAAGGGACGCGCGCCGATCAGCGGGCCTTCCGCTCCGATGGCGATGCCGGGAAGGTTGGGATTGTTGTTGTATTGACCGTTGTAGTACGCGTCGCTGGAGAACGACTGGGTAACGACGGCGTCGAGGTAGGTGTAGCCGCCACGCAGGAAGAGACGGGCGAATGGGCGATATTGCAGCTCAGTCTCGAAGCCCTGCGCGCGGAAGGCGAGCGAGTTGAGGTACGGCTGGTAGAGATATTGCGCGACGCTGGCCGGGATGTTGAAGAACTGCTCCAGCGCGCCGGAGTCGACTCCCTCGACCTGATGGTTGTATGAGTTGTGATAGTAGCCGAGCTTGAGGACCAGCTTCTGGCCGCGGATGTTCTGGTCAACGCCGAGGTCGTAGGTGCGCGAATCCTGCGGGCCGATCGGCGTGACGTGATACTTTGCAATGCCGGACGTCAAGCCATTTTCTTGCAGAACCGTGTAAAGGCTGGCGAACTGCACGGCGAGCGACGGCTCCTNNGCCGGGAAAGACCGGTACATACGAGAGGCCGAGACGCGGCGCTCCGGTGATGCCGTAGAGGTGGTTCTTCTCGATGCTTCCGCCAGCCGAGTAGAAGAGGCGGCTCTCAATCTCGCCCTGCAGTTGCAGCGTGTACTGGAAGTTGGTGCGCTGGATGGTCCTGTCTTCTGCGTACGGAGGGGGCTCGACGTAGCTGCCTCGTTCGTTCTCGTAGTGGAAGCCGAAGAGCGCTGTGAGGTAGTGGCTAAAGCTATAGTCCGTCTGGTAGTAGAGTTCGTCGCGGTTGGAGTCCTCGTCGTCGGTGGGGACAAAGAACGAGGCCTGGCCGGTTGCGGTGTAGCCGTTTGCGCCGCGAATGGTGACCTTATTGCCGAAGTACCCGGTATAGGAGTATGGCGTTCCCGGATAGAACAGGGTCGGCGTTCCAACGTTGGTGAACTGCTGCTCCTGTATGCGCTTGCGACTGATGCCGTAGCGGACGAGGTTGTGCCATCCGTCCTCCAGGCGATTCTCCAGCGTGATGCCGGAGTAGAGGTCCTGGTCGCCCTCCTTGCCGTTGGCGGAGATGCCATAGAAGTCGTGCGCACCAGGAAGCCCCGTGGCCGAATCCGCGTTGCGCAGGGTGAACCGCGCCTGCGTGTTGGCCGTAAGCGCGTAGCCGAGGTTGGCAACCGAAGTGGCCGAGTGGTACTCGTCGAGTGGCAGCGCGTTGCCTGTCTGGAAGCGCGAGAACGCCGTGAAGTAGTCCAGCTTCTGGCGTGCGCCGCTGAGCGCGATCTCGTTGCGGTAGCTATGGAAGTTTCCTGCGTCGCCGGAGTAGTCGATCTGCGGCCTGGTGGCCGCGCCGCGCGGCGAGTTGAAGTTCAGCACGGAGGCTCCGGCGTCGGTTCCATAGAGCGCGGAGTTGGTGCCGCGATAGAGTTCGATGCCGGCCAGTCCGGTGGTGGAGAGAGTGCCGAAGTCAAAGGTGCCGCCCACATCGCCGGCGGTAATGCCGTCGATGAGCACCTGATTGGCCGTGGAATTTCCGCCGCGCACAAAGAGCGAAGTGACGCCGCCCGCCTGGCCGGTCTCGACCATATCGACTCCGGGAGACTGGCGCAGCGCGTCTACCACTCCGATGGAGGTGGCAAGATCGCTCTCGGGGATTAGCGTGACCGCAGAGCTGGTCTGCGCGAGCGGCGTGGGCATGCCGGTCGCCGTCACCGTGACCTGCTGTTGCAGCGAGGAGGTTTCGAGCACAACGTTCTGCGCGACCTGGTCGGTGAAACCGCCGTAGAAGTCCTGGCCGATTCCGGGATAGAAGGCCGGAGCAGAGGTGAGCAGAACGAAGCGGCCGGCGAGCGTGGAACGGATCTCGAAGGAGCCGTCCGCGCCGGCGATGCCGATGGCAACCGGTCGCGGTCCCTGAATGAGCTGGATGCGCGCACCTGGAACGGGACGGCCAAGCGCGTCGGTGACCACTCCATGCACCACCACCGCGCGCGCTGGCGTGGTGAAGATCAGAAACATAGCAAAGATCAGAGAGAGAGTT
>PLOT01000303.1 GCA_003142215.1 Granulicella sp.
GAAGACGCGATTCCCGAGTCCTAGAAGACCTGGGAACGCGAGCAGCAGCGCAAGTCCCGCCGCAAGGCCAGCTAAACCTTGTCAAGGGTCTCGAAACGCCCCAAAAACATCAACTCCAACAAACCAAACTACTTCCACGCCAAAAATAGTCAAAAATAGTTGGCATAGTAGTTTTGCCCAAACCCATATAATAGAAGCTGGGGGAGAACTGCCTGTTGCCGCCGCGACCGCTCCAAGTCACAGCAACCGGAACTAACAATATGATTCCAGAGACTTTACAAAATAACACTAATGCAATCAAGACTTTGCCCCGGAAGTCCAGACCTAGGCCAGACTTATCCAGACGAAGTCCAGACTTAACATATTTGTTATGAATACTTTAGTATTTTTTTTGCACACAAGGGAAGGAGTCGTCGTCCGAATCCCAAACCTCCCCTGGAACAGGTCTGGTTCTATGCGCCGGCACTCGTCATGAAGCGCACAATCGACTCGATGCCGCGATGGAAGTTCGCCAGGTGGAACTTCTCGTTCGGCGCGTGGATGTTATCGTCGGGCAGGCCGAATCCCATCAGAACGCTGGGAATTCCCAGCTCGCGGATAAAGTCGCCGACAATCGGGATCGACCCGCCGCTGCGGATGTAGACGGTCTCCTTGCCGAAGACCGTGTGCATCGCTGACGTGGCCGCGCGGACGAAGGCGTTGTCGGTCGAAACAACAGTTGGGTCGCCGGAGTGGATCAGGCGCACCTCCAGCGTGATTCCCCTGGGACAGATCGACTCCACATACGTCTTGAAGAGCGCAAAGCTCTCGGCGGTCGTCATCTCCGGCACCAGCCGCATGGAGACCTTCGCAACCGCGCGCGCCGGGATCACCGTCTTCGCTCCCGCGCCGGTAAACCCGCCCGCGATGCCATGCACGTCCAGCGCGGGCCGCGCCCAGGTGCGTTCCAGTACCGAGAATCCAGGCTCGCCGGTCAGTTCGGTCGAGCCCACCTCTGTCTCGCGGTAGTGCTCCTCGTCAAACGGCAGCGCCTTCCACGCTTTCAGTTCGGCGGCGGTTGGCGCGGCCACGTGGTCGTAAAAATGCGGAATCAGAATCCGTCCAGACTCGTCTTTTAATTTCGCTATGATCTGCGCCAGCGCGACCAGCGGGTTTGGCGCCGCGCCGCCGTACATCCCCGAGTGCAGGTCCGTCCGTGCGCCCCGTGCCTCGATCTCCGTGTAGATCATCCCGCGCAGTCCAACGCACAGCGTCGGCAGATCGGGCGCGAACATCTCGCTGTCCGACACCAACGCCACGTCGGCGGCAAGCTGGTCCGGATGCTCGCGCACAAACGCGGCAATTCCCTCGCCGCCGACCTCTTCCTCGCCTTCAACAATCACGCGGACGTTCACCGGCAGCCTTCCGCCGCCCGTTGCCAGCAGCGATTCCAGCGCCTTCACGTGCATCCACACCTGTCCTTTGTCGTCGGCCGAGCCGCGTGCGAAGAGGTCGCCATCGCGCTCCGTCGGCTCGAAGGGCGGTGTCTTCCACTCGTCCAGCGGCTCCGGCGGCTGCACGTCGTAGTGTCCGTAGAGCAGGATCGTCACCACCGGCTTTCCATCTGCCGCTGGCACCGCGTGCAGGTGGTCGGCGTAGACCAGCGGATGTCCCTCGCGCGCGGCAACCACCTGGCCCGGCCCGGAACTGGACGCAAGAACTGTCTCCGGCGTGGATGTCTCGATCAGCCGCACGTTCTCCATGCCGATCCGCCGCAACTCGACCGCGATATACTCGGCGGCGCGACGCACGTCCGCCGCGCGCTCCGGATCGGTCGAGACCGAAGGAATCCGCAGCAGCGCCTTCAGCTCCTCGACAAAACGCTCACCATTTTCCTTCGCAAAAGTCACCGCCGCGTCACTCATCATCCCCTCCATATTCATTTCGATGCTTTGTTGCACTCAGCCTATGCCGACGCACCCCCGGCTCATAGCTCACAGCCGAATCCAAAATACTTCAATCAAATCTTACGCGCGTAACGCTACTGTAGAGTTCCCTGCGCCTTCAGAAATTCCAGGCACTGCAGCATCGCCTTGTCGGCCTCGGCCTTGGGAAAGTTGCCATGTCCGCCGCCGGGAACAATGTCCTGTCCGTTCGCAACGCCTGCTGCGTCCAGCGCCTTCTTCAACTGCGCGTCCTGCGTCGGATCGACCGCGGGGTCGTGGTCTCCGTTGACAATAAACGTAGGCGGCAGGCCGTGCCGGATATAGCTCATCGGCGACATCTCTCGCGCCCGAACCAGCACCGCCTCACTCGGCGTAGCCCATCGCGGCCCCTGTCCGCCTCCATTCACCACCGGAGCCACATCCGGCCCCGAAGTTGCCGGTGCCGTGCCCATATACGGCGCCAACGGCTTCTCCATGCCAAGCCACTGATGCACAGAGTCCGAGCTGCCGTGCTGGTTGATCGCCTCCGCAAGATTCGTCGGCCCATAGAAATCCAGCACCGCCGCAACCTTCGGCTGATCGCTGCATCCCGGCGGGTTGAACGAGGCCGGTGCGTAGCCCGCCATCAGCGCAAGATGCCCGCCCGCCGACGCCCCGTAGACGACCACGCGCGTCAGGTCGAAGTTGTACTTCGCCGCGTTCGCCTTCACCCACGCCATGGCGCAGCGTACGTCTCCGATGGGCGCCGGCGCGGGTGCCTCCTTGCCCACCCGATAGTCCACCGTCACCACGCTCATCCCAGCGGCCAGCAGCGCACGGAACGTCCCGAACGAACTTGGCCGGTCGCCGCGTATCCAGCCGCCGCCGTGCAGTTGGATCACAACCGGCGTGGGCTTCGCGGACACCACCTGTAGCACGTCCAGATGCAGATCCAGAGTGCCCGGAGCCGCCGTGGGCGAGTTCGCAACTCGAGGCATTCCTCCGCCCGCCAGCCCCGGATTCGGATTCGCGCTCGGATTGCCCGGAACAGGAACGTTGGCGTACACAATGTTCCTCGTTGCCACCGGATGCACGCTCGCCCAGCTTGCCGTGTCGGCCCATGCAGGCGCGGCCACCGGGGCCTGGCCGCAGGCCATTGTGACCGCCACTATTGACGCCATATTCATAACAACTGCCAAGTGCAATCTGCGCATCGTTCTCCCTCGACTTCCAGTGCTGACTATCGTAAAGCCGCAGCGGCAAAGTAGCGCTATTCGGCATGAGAATCTCGCCAAAGTAAACCGGCCTGGCCGTCCCCTCACGCGGAGACTTCCAGGCCGTTTCTTTTCTCACCTTCTCGCCGGCTGCGTTGATGCTGCACAAGGACGGGTTACTTTTCTTTCTTGGGCGGAAATTTATCGAGCATCCCGTTGATCGCCTTGTCCATCGTCTGGTCGTTCTTGTCGGTGCTCTTCGACACAAATTCGTCTACCGTGGCGCGCCATAGAAGTTTATGCGTCTTGCCGTCGTACATATCGAAGACCAGAGTCCCCAGCGGGATTCGCCGCACACTCCGAATCGAGTCCGCGAACCCGCCGGTTCCCCATCCACGCCGCCAGGTGAAGCCGCTAAGGCTGTTGTAGAAGGTTGTGTACTCCTGCGGGTCCTTGGCCACTTCCACGACGGTGATGACCACATCGGCGTTCTTGTCTACTTCGTGTAGCGCCAGATTGGCCAGGTCGCGGTCTACCGCGGCCGAGATGCGTTGTTCCACCTGAGGATCGGTCGCGTGTATCTTTTGCCAGGAGTAGGACTTCAGTAGCTTGAAGTTCACGCTGGGGTTGTAATCGATTTTTATGCCTTGCGCCAGTAGCGGCACGCCTACCAGCAGAGCGCCGAACGCCGCGCTGCCAAGCAATCTTGCGAGTGACCTCATGGTTCCTCCAGAAAACTCCGGGGCAAAGGTTCGCTGAAAGCCGAACGATCCGCCCACGCCGGATTGGATGCGACGCGAAGGAGAATGGATAGCTGGAGTTGTGGAGAATCGGCCAGTGCCGGGACTGTCGGGCAATTGCCATCGTTCGACCTGCCGCGGTCGCCGATGCATGTGGCGCCCTACGCAACCATGGCCACGCGTCGCTCGCGAGGCCATGGAGCGATGAACTGCGCTCTTTCAGACTTACTTTGACTTACTCAGTTCTTTTCGACTTACTTCGCCTTGACGAACTTTGGCGGGAACTTCGCGAATAACAGGTTGACGGCCCTGTCCATCGTCTGGTCGTTCTTGTCCTCGCTCTTAGTCACGGGCTCGGTCACAATGCCGCGCCACAGCAGCTTCTGCGTCTTGGTGTCGTAGATATCCAGCACCAGCGTGTCCAGTGGCACATCCTGCAGCGAAGCCGCCGTATCCAGGAAACCGCCGTTGCCCCATCCGCGCTGCCAGGTCAGGTTGTTCAGCCCTGCGTAAAATTCCGAGTACTCCTTCTTGTCCTGCGTCGCCTCCACCACGGCAATGGTCACATCGCCATTCTTCGACTCCTGGTGGAAGAATCTGCCGCTCATGTCGCGGTCCACGGCGATGGTGATGCGGCCCTCAACGCCGGGGTCGGTCGCATGGACACGGTCCCACGTATAGCTTTTGAACTTCATGAAGTTGACGCTGTGGTCGTAGTCGATCGTCACAGTCTGCGCCAGAACAGGTGTCGCGGCAATAGCAACACCAAACAGTGTAGTTGCCAGCATTTTCGTAATAGACATCATGGTTCCTCCAATGGTTGTGGGATTGAAGCTCCGCTCAGTCCGTTGCAGACGCCACATCCGTACATACCCTGAATACGTCGCCAGTCGCCAATAAGATGCAGCGGATGCGTAGTTTTTAATTCATAAATTGTTTTGCATCCAAATCGGGATCGCCCCCGTCTATCCTCGACCGCAAACATCGCGTAAACTTGAGCTTGGGCGGTTGATGCCCGTGAAATCATGAAGGATACCCAGTTTGCTGAATAATTTACTCGCCAAGATCTTTGGCACCAGTAACGAACGCGCGGTCAAGCGCCTGCTTCCCGCTGTGCAACAGATCAATGCGTTGGAACCCTCCATCCAGTCGCTCTCAGACGACCAGTTGCGCGCCAGGACGGATGAGTTCCGCCAGCGCATCGCCGCATCCGTCGCCGCCGAAAATATCGACGCGGCCGACGAGAACGCAGCCGAGCGAACCCGCGCCGCGGAGAAGGCGGCGCTCGACCTGGTTCTTCCAGAGGCCTTCGCCGTCGTCCGCGAGGCCGGCCTGCGCACCGTCCAGATGCGCCACTTCGACGTCCAACTCATCGGCGGAATGGTCCTCCACCAAGGCAAGATCGCAGAGATGAAGACCGGCGAGGGCAAAACCCTCGTCGCCACCCTTCCCTGCTATCTCAACGCGCTCGCCGGCCACGGAGTCCACGTCGTCACCGTCAACGACTACCTCGCCAAGCGCGACGCCGAGTGGATGGGCAAGATCTACGGCTTCCTCGGACTCTCCGTCGGCGTCATCGTCCACGACCTCTCCGACGAGCAGCGCCGCGAGGCATACGGCTCCGACATCACCTACGGCACCAACAACGAGTTCGGCTTCGACTATCTGCGCGACAACATGAAGTTCGACCTCAAGGACATGGTCCAGCGCGGCCACTACTTCTGCATCGTCGATGAAGTCGATTCCATCCTCATCGACGAGGCACGCACCCCGCTCATCATCTCCGGCCCCACCGACGAGACCACCGACAAGTACGCCCGCGTCAACCTCATCATCCACAACCTCGAAGCAGGCGAGCTGATCGAGACCCTCGAAACAAAAACCTGGTCCGGCGACTTCGTCATCGACGAGAAGGCACGCGCCATCACCGTCACCGACGAGGGTTGGGAGAAGATCGAAAAACTCCTCGGCATCGGCAACATCGCCGACCCCGAGAACTGGGACCTCAAGCACCACGTCGAGGTCGCCATCAAGGCCCACCACCTCTACAAGCGCGATGTCGAGTACGTCGTCAAAGAGGGCGAAGTCATCATCGTCGACGAGTTCACCGGCCGCCTCATGCCCGGCCGCCGCTGGTCCGACGGCCTCCATCAGGCAGTCGAGGCCAAGGAGGGCGTGTCGATCCGCAAAGAGGACCAGACCCTCGCCACCATCACCTTCCAGAATTATTTCCGCCTCTACAAAAAACTCTCCGGCATGACCGGCACGGCGGAGACCGAGGCCGCCGAGTTCGACAAAATCTACAAGCTCGACATCGTCGTCGTTCCAACCAATATGCCGATGCGCCGCCTGGAAAACTCCGACGTCGTCTACCTCACCGCGAAGGAAAAATACGTCGCCGTGGCCGACGAGATCGCGCGCCTGCACGAGGTCAAGCAGCCCGTTCTGGTCGGCACCACCTCCATCGAAAAATCCGAGCTGCTCAGCGACATCCTCAAGCGCAAGGGCGTTCGCCACGTCGTCCTCAACGCCAAGTTCCACGAGAAGGAAGCCGAAATCGTCGCCCAGGCAGGGCGTCTCGGCATGGTCACCATCGCCACCAACATGGCGGGCCGCGGCACCGACATTCTGCTCGGCGGCAACTCCGAGTTCATGGCCCGCCAGGACCTCGTCAAAAAATCGCANNTCGCAGGCCCGCGCCGTCTCCGCAGCCGAGGGAGCCATCTCGCCCACCGCCGGCCCCGGCATGAAGCGCTTCTACTACGCCAGCCAGGAGTTCGAGACCACCAAAGACGCCTGGGACGCGGCCATCGCTTCGCACCTCGAAACCGCGCAGGCGGAACACGAATCCGTCATCGCCGCCGGTGGCCTGCACATCCTCGGCACCGAGCGGCATGAGTCCCGCCGCGTCGACAACCAGCTTCGCGGGCGCGCCGGCCGCCAGGGAGACCCCGGCAGCTCGCGCTTCTTCCTCTCGCTCGAAGACGACCTCATGCGCATCTTCGCGCGCGACTGGGTGGGCACCATGATGCAGCGCATGGGGATGAAAGAGGGCGAGGCCATCGAGCACCGCATGATTACCAACCGCATCGAGGCGGCACAGAAACAGGTCGAGACCCAGAACTTCGAGTCGCGCAAGCACATCCTCGAGTACGACGACGTCATGAACAAGCAGCGCGAGGCGGTCTACGGCCTCCGCCGCCAGTTGATGGAGGGCGTCGACCAGAAGCAGCTCATCACCGAGGACTACGTCTCCACCATCCTCTCCAACATCCTCGAAGAGCACGCCCCGGAGAAGGCGCATGACTCGGAGTGGAACCTGAATGCGATCTTCAGCCAGCTCTACGACGTCTTCGGCGCGAAGCTCAACGAGGGCCCCGACGCAATCGACGCCGCCACGCTCAATCGCCACGAGCTCGGCGAGTCCATCTTCGAAAAAGTCCGCGCGCGCTACGACCTCAAGGAGAAGATCCTTGGCGCGCCCGCCATGCGCTACCACGAACGCATCGTCATGCTCTCCGTCCTCGACGGCCTCTGGAAGGACCACCTCCTCGCCATGGACCACCTCAAGGAGGGCATCGGTCTGCGCAGCTACGCCCAGCAGGATCCGCTGGTCGCCTACAAAAAAGAGTCCTTCGAGATGTTCGAACAGATGATGCTCCAGTTCCAGCAGGACACCGCGCGTCACCTCTTCCGCATGCAGATCATCGGCCCCGACGGCGCGCCCATCGAGACCCCCCAGCAGATGCAGGCGGCGCAGAGCCAGCGGGTTATCCCCGACGCAAACGCGCAGAACGCGCTTCCGTTGCAGCAATCCGGCGCGGAGCGAGCGCCCGTCCCCATCCACAACCGCGCCCCATCCACCACCATCGACGAACTGGAAAAAGAATTCCAGCGCAAGAAGCGTCGCGAGCTGGAACAGGCCCGCGCAGTCAGTTCCGCGGAGGACGCCGCTCCCGCACAGCGCGTCACCGGTGAAAAAGTCGGCCGCAACGACCCCTGTCCCTGCGGCTCCGGCAAAAAATACAAAAAATGCCACGGCACTTCCGCATAGCTCATTTGCAAGTTATGAATCGTTTCGTAATTTATATAGACCAAGAATAAATTGTCATTCTGATCCTGAGCGTAGTCGAAGGGGAAGAATCCCCGCATTTCGCCTTTTCTGAAACTACATTTCTTACAAGTCGTCCATCGGGCTTACCGCGCCCGTGGATGCGTCTCCTCATACACCATCTGCACCTGTCCCGCCGTCAGGTGCGTGTAGCGCTGCGTAGTCGATAGCCGCTCATGCCCCAGCATCTCCTGGATCGCGCGCAGGTCCGCGCCCTCCTCCAGCATGTGCGTGCCAAACGCGTGGCGCAGCGTGTGTGGATGCACATCCGAAGCCAGCCCCCGCGCCAGCGCGATCCTCTTGACGATTCTCCCAACACTTCGCGTAGTTAGGCGACAGGCCCCGCGCATCCGCAGGTTCGTCACCAGCGGCCCGTCGGCCACCAGCGCCAGTTTCCCCGCCTCGCGCAGCCTGCTCTCGCGCAGCGGCAGATACGCGCGCATCGCCATCGCCGCCTCGTCGCCCAGCGGAACATACCGCTGCTTGCGCCCTTTGCCCTTCACCAGGATCGCGTCGTTCTTCCACTGAATATCGGATATGTTGATCCCCACCAGCTCCGAGTTGCGAATCCCGCATCCATACAGCAGCTCGAAGATCATGCGATCGCGCGCAGGCCACGCCGCAGCCTCATCTTTTGATCCCGCACCGGCCTCCATCGCATCCAGCAGACCGTTCACCTCTTCCATGCTGGGCAAGCGCGGCAGATGTTTCGGCAGCTTCGGCGTACTCACCAGCAATGCCGGGTTCTGCGCCAGCTTGTGCTCCTTCGCCAGCCATCGGAACCACGACCGCACCGCCGCCAGCGCGCGCGCCGCACTCGCCTTGCTCAGGCCGCGCTCATAAAGCGATCCCAGATACGCGCGGATGTGCAGGTGCTCCACAGCCGCAATCTTCGCCCCCGCGCCCAGCGTCTCGCCCAGATACTCAGCGAAGTTCCCCACCTCGCGCCTGTACGCCCGCACCGTATGCGCGCTGGCGTTGCGCTCATTCTCCAGCACGCGAAGAAACTCCTCCGCCAGCCTCTCGAACTCGCCCCGCTCCGTCCCCATCTTGTGCCTCTGCGTTGCTTCTGCTTTTGTCTTTGTCTCTACTGACCACTTACAACTGACCACTGACTACTGCCCTTCTCTTCCCCCTCGGATGGTGCTCCCGAAGCACCTGTTTCAAGTGCTCCATCGCCACATGCGTGTAGATCTGCGTTGTCGCAATATCCGCGTGGCCCAGCAGCCGCTGCACGCTTCTCAGGTCGGCACCATGTTCCACCATGTGCGTCGCGCAGCTATGCCGCAGCATGTGCGGACTGGCCCGGTGAACGCTCCCATCCACGCACACCGATGCCGCCCTCACCATCTCCCACACCCATTGCCGTGTCAGCGCGTGCCCGCGCACACTCAGAAATAATGCCCGCTGCATTCCCGCGTGTGCCAGCGACGGCCGCCCACGCCTCATGTACTCATCCAGCGCTTCAACGGCGCGACGCCCCAGCGGCACGATGCGCTCCTTATCTCCCTTGCCCCGCACCTGCGCCCGCGCCTGGTCCAGGTGCAGGTCCTCTTCGCCCAGTGCAACGATCTCGCCCACCCTCAGCCCACCCGCGTACAGCAGCTCCAGGATCGCGGAATCGCGCAGCGCCAGCGCCGCTGCATCCCGTCCGCCGCCTTCTGTCTGTGGAGTGCGTGCCGCCGCACCCAGCCGATCCAGCATCTCGGCCACCTCGCTCTCGGCCAGTGACTTGGGCAGCACCTTCCAGCTCGCCGGAGTCTCGATGTTCACCGTCGGGTCCCGCGTCGTCCGTTTGTCCAGCAGCAGCCAGCGATAGAACCCCCGCAGGCAGCTCAGCTTGCGCGCCACACTCCGCGCGTCCACATGGTTCGCCCTCATCCGCTCCATGAAGTCCTTCACATCGCCCTCGACCGCCGTCAGCAGCAGCGCGTCCCGCCGCTCCACCTGCTCTGCAAACTGCTCCAGATCGCACGCATATGCCTCGCACGTCGCCGGCCGCATCCCCTTTTCCACGCGCAGATAGTCCATGTACTCATGCACCAGTCGCGCGTTTCCCGCGATCTCTGTACGCGTATTGCCCGGCACTTCCGCACCTCTCCGCATCCCTCAATTATCCGCGTCGGCCGCCGCCCCGCCCGCCGCATCCGCGCGCCCCGCACCTACCTCGCCAGCATCCTCCTCGATACCACTCACGCTGCTAAACTGAGTGCAGCATGTTTGAAACCCTCAGCGACAAACTCCAGCGTTCCTTCAAGGCCCTGCGCGGCCAGGGCACCATCACCGACGAGAACATCAGTGAAGCCCTGCGCGAGATCCGCATCGCCCTCATCGAGGCCGATGTCAGCCTCTCCGTCGTCACCGATCTGGTCGAGCACATCCGCCTCCGCGCGCTCGGCACCCAGGTCACCACCGCGCTCTCGCCCTCCGAGCAGATCGTCAAAATCGTCCACGACGAGCTCATCGCTCTCCTCGGCAAGGACACGGCGCGTTTCCGCACCAGCTCGCAGCCGCCCAGCGTCGTGCTCATGGCCGGCCTGCAGGGCGGCGGCAAGACGACCACCTCCGCCAAGCTCGCCGCATGGCTCAAGAAGGCGGGCCATCGCCCCATGCTCGTCTCGGTCGACGTCTACCGACCAGCAGCGCGCCAGCAGCTCCGCATTGTCGCCGAATCCATCGGCGCGCAGCTCTACGAAGGCAAGCTCGACCCCGATGCGAAGCACGATACAGCCGACGTCCTCCGTCTCGCCAAGGAAGCCCGTCGCGAGGCCGCCAGCTTCGGCTGCGACATCCTCATCGTCGACACCGCCGGCCGCAACCAGATCGACGCCTCCCTCATGGATGAGATGGCCGCCCTCAAGAAGCTCCTCAACCCCTC
>PLOT01000246.1 GCA_003142215.1 Granulicella sp.
AAAACGTTGATTCGGTGCGGCTTATTCAGTTGAGAAAGAACGGTGCGAGCGGGCGGCGGGAGTTTATTTCCGCACGGTCAACGCTGCCCTCGATGGATTTGATCCATATATTAATTGTATCAAGCGGAGCATAACTACTATGCCAACTATTTTTCTGATTTAAGTCGTTTGTTTGGTGTAGTTTAGTTTGATTTTTGGGTGTCGAGGGGCTTGACAAGCCGATTTGCTGGGGTTTTTGCGGAAAGAAAATTGCGGTGGCGGGACGGGGCTGGAAGCCACATCTCAAAAGCGAGACATGTGGCACCCGGTTTACCGGCGGTCCTAAGCTGGGCCGCCTGCCGACCTGCTCCAAGAAGGTTGAAACTCTGTTAATTTCTGCCGACAGCGGTAGAGACTAGGCGAGTGTAACTCCGCTTCGTTCGGCTTCCATACCGTCGTGACAAATTCGCATAAGCACCCGTTGTAATCGCGCCCCTGCTTTGCCGTGGATTTCGGTCTCGGTACAATTCGCGATTTAATCAGACTTCGCGGCGATTTAGATGCCAATCTGATCAGCGTGGCTTTGGGATCAGGCAATTCGTCTGGCTGCTGTGGAAGTCGTGTTTTGGATACTCCGAGAAAGCTTGAAAAACTTGTCCGGTCAGCCAATATCCAGGATTCTACCTCCCGCACCGCAACCCTAAAGATGAGATTGTGCTGAATGGTATCAGGGAGCCATGAAGACGTCAGGGCTGACGGACAAACAACAGCATCCAAATCTGTCAAAAGGAAAAATGGAATGCCTTTTGCTGCATTATTCCAACCCGGAACATTTTTTCTCAGGTATCCATTTCCGCCGTGATTGTATACAGCGCCGATCGAGAAACTCCTCCCAGAATCGACAAGTAGCCGTTTGGCCACAGCCTCGCTAAGCAAGTCTTCGACTGCGATGTTGATTGGGATTGGTGTCATTGGAACAAGTTGAACTGTTCTAGTGTCGGAGGGGCAGTGAACGGAAGCGCAGCTTCGGCGATGCTCAAGCCATTCTCCAGCATGGCGCGAACTTCTTTCCGTTCCGATGAGACCTGAGCTTTCGTCCCCTCCAGCGATGGAGTGAGTAGAATCACCTCCTCGGCACCAATACCGAGATCCGAAAGCAGTTCCCACGAATGAGTAGTCACAAATACCTGGCCGCTACGTCCCTTCTGCTGCTTCTGTAGCCGATAAAAGAGCGATGGGAGGCGTTTCACAATCGCTGAGTTCAGAGACAACTCCGGCTCTTCGAGTAGCAGCGGGGAATCTCCGTCGAGAAGAGACCAAAAGAGCCCGATCAGCCGAAGCGTCCCATCTGAAAACTGATCCTCTCTTTGGCGGCCAGCATTGGGACGCCAGTGTTCGTATAGAACTTCGAGATGTGGAACTCCAGCATCATCCTTCGTATCGTTCAGGTCTTTCATCTGCGGGACTGCTGATTTTAGAGCTGCCTCAATTTTGCGTAGACGCGCCTTTCGCGTCTTCTCCGGTGTCCGCGCAATAGCCTCCAAAAAGCCTCTTCCAAACGGATCGTCAACTGCGGCACCTTGGCCTTCAGGTTTCCGCAACAGTTGAGGCACAAGGTGCAGGTAGCGAATCGATTCGAGCAATTTCGCTATATCGCGAAACTTTGAATTGGCACTGATTTGCTCAAGATGCGTTTGAGTCAGTAGAACTCTGTCACTCTGATCGTGCGTGTCCGGCCGATTGAGCACCTGCTCATCACCATGCCAAGCACGCTCATACCTGATAACAGGCAGACGCAATCCGCCAGCCTGGTGAGTCAGACCGATGGCGTATCGCCAGTCAGCGCTATCTTCGTTCTCGGAAAGTGAGATTTCTAGCTCTACATCCGGGTCTTTACGGGCCGATAGACAGCGAACCTTTGAAAGTCCGCCTCTATGCACAAGGCTGCTTTGCAGGCCTCCTCCAGGCTTGGCGATATCACGCAGAAATCGCAATGCGTCCAGGAAGTTAGACTTTCCAGACGCATTGGCTCCGACAATGAATACTCTGTCCGAAAGGGCAACATCAATTGATCGGAAATTTCGCCAGTTTTTTAGAACCAACCGGGAGATCAGCATGCAAGCATTCTAGCCGACTAGCATCAATATTGACTCTGTATTTGCACTTTTTCAGTATTGAGTCGAAAAACCGTTCTTTTGGGTTCCGCGCATCGCCCCCACTGCGGCTTTGCCTCCGGTCGGGATGACGGAGTGGGTTGATGCGGCGCGGATAGCAACCGCAGGTTCCTTCGACAGGCACAGGACAGGCACAGGGCACGTGCAGGACAGGCACAGGGAAGGTTCAGGGGCACCCGGCGCAGGGGAATTGACGCGCTGTTCATTTTCTTCTTCTTGTTGGTGCGGTAGTCTCATAGTGCCGTATATGTCTGAGAAGAAACCACCCACCGCGAAGTCCCGCCGTGCCGGCAAGACGGCCACGCGCGAAGCAGCGACGAAGTCCGGCCGTGCCGGCAAGACGGTTGCAGGCGAGCCCTCCGCGCTGAAGCCCTCCGAGCGTGAATCGGCCGCAAAGAAGCCCGCCGCAAAGAGATCGCCCGTGAAGAGGGCGGCTAAATCGTCTGCGAAGAAGGTCGCCGCGTCCGCGCCGGAGGAGCGCTTCTTCGACCGCGACGAGAGCTGGATGCTCTTCAACCAGCGTGTTCTGGAAGAGGCCGAGGACGCCACCAATCCGCTGCTGGAGCGGGTGAAGTTTCTTGCCATTACGGCCAACAATCTGGACGAGTTCGTGGAGATCCGCGTGGCCAGCCTGTTGCAGCGCATCGAGGACGGCTTCGACCAGCCGCAGCGCGCTGACGAGGGCGGACAGACGCTCCAGCGGCGGCTCGACCAGTTCAGCGTAGTATTGCACGAGTTTGTCGACGCGCAGTACGCCTGCTGGAACCATATGCTGCGCCCAGCGCTGGCCGCCGAAAAGATCCGCATCCTCGACTGGAAACACCTGGACAAGCACGCGCGCGCCTACGCGCTCAATTTCTACGAGACCGAGGTCGATCCGCTGCTGACTCCGGTCACCATCGACCCATCGCATCCCTTCCCGCGCGTGCTGAACAAGGCGCTGTGCATCGCGCTCCTATTGCGCTCCAAGCGCGGGGCAAAGGCCGTGCCCAAGCATTGGGCCGCGCTGGGCGTGGTCACGGTGCCGCGCGCCCTGCCGCGCATGGTTGCGCTTCCCGGCAAAGAGGGATGCTACGACTTCATCCTGCTGCATAAGCTGATCGAATCGCAGGTGGAGCGCATGTTCCGCGGCTACCGGGTGCTGTCGCGCGCGGCCTTCCGCGTCACCCGCAACAGCAACCTCTACCTGCAGGAGGAGGAGTCGCGCTCGATGCTGGAGAGCGTCCGCGAGGAGCTGTACAACCGGCGCAAGGGCGACGCGGTGCGCATGGAGATCGAGTCCTCCGCCACGCCGGAGATCGTGGAACGGCTGCGCACCAACTTCGAGCTCGACACCTGGCAGGTCTTCCGCACCGATGCGCCGGTGAACCTTGCACGGTTGATGACTCTTCCCGGCCTGGTCGCGCGGCCCGGCTTGAAGTACCCCGACTTCCATGGCCGCCACACCCACCTGGCACCCAAGTCGGCGAACCTGTTCGACGAACTGCGCACGCGCGACATCCTGCTGCACCACCCGTTCGACTCCTACGCCACGGTGGAGGAGTTCATCGAGTCGGCGGCCAAGGACCCCGCCGTCGTCAGCATGAAGCAGACGCTCTACCGCACCAGCGCCGACTCGCCGCTGTTCAAGGCACTGACCGAGGCCGCGCAGTCCAAGGAGGTGACGGTGGTCATCGAGTTGATGGCGCGCTTCGACGAGGCCTCCAACATCCGTTGGGCGCGCGAGATGGAGGACGCAGGCGTGGGCGTCTTCCTCGGCATCCTGGGCCTGAAGACGCACTGCAAGCTGGCCCTGATGGTTCGCCGCGACCCGGACGGCGCGATCCGGCGCTACGCGCAACTGGGTACGGGAAATTACAACTCGGTGACCGCGCGGCTGTACACCGACATCAGCCTGCTGACGGCGCGGCCGGAGATAACCTCCGCCGTGCAGAACGTCTTCCGCTACTTGACGGCGGAGTCCGACGCAGAAAGCTACGCGCCGCTGTTGGTCGCCCCGCTCACGCTGGCGCCCGCACTGCTGCAACTGATTGCGCGCGAGACGGCGCACGCGAAGGCTGGCCGTCCCGCCGCCATTGTTGCCAAGATGAACGCGCTGCTCGACCGTGCAACCATCGAGGCGCTGTACGAGGCGTCGAGCGCGGGCGTGGAGATCGACCTGATTGTGCGCGGGATGTGTTCGCTGCGCCCAGGCGTCGCGGGACTCAGCGAGCGAATCCGCGTGCGGTCGATTGTGGGAAGATTTCTGGAGCACAGCCGCATCTTCAGCTTCAGTAACGGCGGGCAGCCGGAGGTCTTCTGCGGCAGCGCGGACTGGATGCCGCGCAACCTCTTCGAGCGCTCCGAGGCCGTCTTCCCGGTGGACGATCCCGCGCTCGCGGCGCGCCTGCGCGACGAAATCCTGGCGGCGTATCTGGCCGACAACACCAAGGCGCGACTGCTGCAGCCCGATGGCAGCTACACGCGCGCGCCGCAGATTGGCCCCGCCTTCAACGCGCAAGAACACCTGATGACGATCTCCAAGGCCGAGCGCGGCGGATCGCAGTAGCACAATTCGCGTCAGTAACCTCGTCAATCGGAAACCGAGGCCCACGGGTCGCGCAGAACGCCCGCCACGCATGCGTCCGCGCCGAAGTTTATGCGCGTGATTCGCTTCAGCGACTGCTCCAGCACAGACGGCGATGCGAGTCCGGCGGCGAATGGAATTGCACCGTCGCCCAGCGCAGCCGGCGCATGGAAGAGCACAACTTTGTCCACCAGATTCTGCGCGAGAAAGGTGCCGTTCAACTCGGAGCCGCATTCCAGCAGCAGACTCAGAACCTGCCGCGCGGCAAGTGCCGCAAGCACTGCATTCAGATCGAGCCGTCCACCGTGCTGCGCGATGCGCTCGACCGCAACGCCCGCCGTTTGCAACGCGGAAGCGCGGTCAGCCACTGCCTCCGCGCCGCAGAAGATCAGCACGTCGTCGTGCTGCGCAGAGCGCACAAGCTGCGAATCGAGCGGAGTACGCAGCCGCGCGTCCAGAACCACGCGCAGCAGCGGCCGGCGACGAGGCAAACCGCTGCGGTCGGTGAGCAGCGGATCGTCGGCCAGAACCGTGCCAATGCCAGTCAGCACCGCGTCAGCGGCGTGGCGCCGGCGATGCACCTCTGCGCGCGACTCCGCCCCGGTGAGCCAGTGCGGCTGGCGAGCGGTTCGCGCGGAGGCCAGCGGCGCGAGCATTCCATCCGCCGAGAGCGCGGCCTTCAGCGTAACCAGCGGCCTGTGCGACTGGATGAATCGCGTGAAGGCGTCGTTGATTGCACGCGCCTCGGGTTGCAACACGCCAACTGTAACGTCAACTTCCGCGGCACGCAGACGCGCGATTCCGCGGCCACTGACCTGGGGATTGGGATCGACGGTGGCGACGACTACGCGACTGACTCCTGCTGCAATCAGCGCGTCGGCGCATGGGCCGGTGCGCCCGTGATGGCTGCACGGCTCCAGAGTGACGTACGCGGTCGTTGCGGAGAGATCGGTGCCGCGTTCGCGCGCCTGCCGCAGCGCAACAATCTCCGCGTGGTCGCGCTCATCGTAGATGTGCGCGCCCTCTCCGACGATCTCGCCCGCGCGCACCACGACGCAGCCCACCTGCGGATTGGGCGACGCGAGACCGGCTGTCGCACGCGCCAGCTCCAATGCACGCCGCATAAACCGCTCGTCGATCTGTTCGCGCGATTCCATTGAATCTCTCACGCTGACCACTAACCACTGTCTTACTTCACCATTGAATCCACGAACGCGGCGCTGTCAAAGGGCAGCAGGTCTTCCATCTTTTCGCCGACGCCGACGAACTTCACCGGCAGGCCAAGCTCGGTGGCAATCGCCAGCACGATGCCGCCCTTGGCCGTACCGTCGAGTTTGGTCAGCACGATTCCGGTGACGCGCGCCGCCTCGGTGAAGAGCCGCGCCTGCTGCAGTCCGTTCTGGCCGGTGGTCGCGTCCATCACAAGCAGCGTCTGGTGCGGCGCGCCGGGGACAAGCCGCCCGGCGGTGCGGCGCATCTTGTCCAGCTCCTTCATCAGGTCGGTCTTGGTGTGCAGGCGGCCCGCTGTATCGACGATCAGCACACCGGTCGCGCGCGCCTTGGCCGCGGTGCAGGCGTCGTAGAGGGCAGCCGATGGATCGCCGCCCGTCTTCGTCTTGATCATCGGCACGCCGGACCGCGTGGCCCACACCTCAAGCTGTTCGATCGCCGCCGCGCGAAACGTGTCTGCCGCGCACATCATCACCGAGCGGCCCTGCGCGGCGTAGTACGCGGCCAGCTTGCCTGTGGTGGTCGTCTTGCCGGTGCCGTTGACGCCCACCATCATTACAACTTCGGGCGCGGTCGCGGGAACCACATCTTCCGTCGCTACTTCGTCGAGCACCTGCTTCAACTCGAGCTTCAGCAGCCGCTTCAGCTCGTCGCCGCCCTCGATTCCCTGGCGCAGGCCACGCTGGCGCAGGCTCTCGATAATCTCGCGCGCGGTGGCGGAACCGATGTCGGCGGCAAGCAGCACCGTCTCCAGCTCCGCCAGCGATGTCTCGTCCACCTCGCGCGTCAGCGCCAGCACCGACCCGATCGACTCGGAGAAGGAGTCGCGCGTGCGCGTCACTGCCTGCCTCATGCGGTCGAAGAAGCCGCGTTTCTCCTCGACTCGAGGCGCGTCCCCATTCGCGTCGAAATTCTTGCGTTCCTCTGTTGTTTCAGAGTCAGACCCGCGCTTGCCAAAAAGTGAAAAAGCCATGTGGAGTCTAGTTTAGCCGATGCCGTTGGATTAGCATGGTCTTGAGCGAGGTGTCACCATGGCCACGTCAGCGCCCGTCTACGTTCCACGCGAAGAGTATCTCAACACTACCTACCGCCCCGACCGCGACTGGATCGACGGCGAAACCAAGGAGCACACCATGGGCGAGCAGCCACACGCCAGCGTTCAGGGTTTCTTCATACAGCTATTCAGAAACAACACAACCGAATGGCAGGTTCGCGTCTTCCCCGAGCAGCGCGTGCAGACCTCCTCCACCAACTACCGCATCCCCGATGTCTGCGTCGTTCGCCGCGCCACGCCGATGGAGCCCATCGTGCGCACTCCGCCCCTGCTCTGCATCGAAATCCTCTCCCGCGAAGACCGCATGAGCGACATCCAGGAGCGCGTCGAAGATTACCTCGCCATGGGTGTGCAGGCCGTGTGGGTGGTCGATCCGCAACGCCGCCGCGCCTACGAGACGCTCCCCAGTGGCGCGCTCCAGCCCGTGCATGCCGAACTCACCCTCGCCGGAACCGGGATTTGCATCCCTCTCGCCGACGTCTTCGCCGAGCTGGACGAGATGGAAGCCAAGAGCTAGGCGGTTCCGCGGCTACTCGTCCTTGCCGGGACGCGTCATCAACTCGTGGATCGCCACTTTCGGACTCTTGCCGCGGTGCAGGATCGCGTCCATCTGCTCGGTGATGGGCATCTCGACACCGTAGCGCGCCGCCAGACCCAGCGCCGCCGCCGTGCTCAGCACGCCCTCCGCAACCTTTCCGTTCATCCCCTCCAGAATCTCGCCCAGCTTCCGGCCCTTGCCCAGCTCGATGCCCACCATGCGGTTGCGCGAGAGCGATCCCGTGCAGGTCAGCACCAGGTCGCCCATTCCCGACAAGCCGGCCAGTGTCTGCCTGCGTCCGCCGCAGGCCACGGCCAGCCGCGTGATCTCCGCGATGCCGCGCGTGATGAGCGCCGCCGCCGGGTTATACCCCAGGTCCAGCCCATGCACCACGCCAGCGGCCAGCGCGATCACATTCTTCAGCGCGCCGCCCAGCTCCACGCCGGTCACGTCCTCGTTGGTATAGATGCGCAGGGTGGGCGAGCTGAACGCCCGCTGGATTGCCTGCGAGACCGCCGGCGTTCCTGCCGCAACAATCGCCGTGGGAGTCCCAGCGGCGACCTCGGCGGCAAACGATGGCCCGCTCAGCACTCCAAATGGGTTCGCCGTCACCGACGCAATCACCTGCGACATGCGCAGCAGGCTCGACTGCTCCAGCCCCTTGGCGGCGCTCACCACAATCTGGTTCGATGTCAGATGCGGCGCAATCTGGCCGACGACGCCGCGCAGATGCTCCGACGGAGTCACGCACAGCACAATCTCCGCCGCCTTCACCGCCTCCGCCAGGTCCGCCGTCACCAGCACGTCCGCCGGCACAACGTATCCGGGCAGGAAGAGAGAGTTGACTCCCGTGTCCTTCATCTCCGCGGCCAGCTCCGGCAGGAACGACCACAGTGCAAGCGAGTGCCCGCCACGTCGCGCCAGCGAGATGGCCAGCGCCGTTCCCCACGCGCCCGCACCCAATACCGCAATCCGGCTCATGCCTCCGCCTCTCCCGTTCCCGATCCAGAGCCAACTCTGAAGCGGCTCTCCGTGCCATTCATCAGGCGCCGGATGTTTCCATGGTGCTTCAAAATAATTAACAGCGGAATAAAGAGAAATCCGAACTTGACCATGGGCGTGATCGGCGTGTGCTGCGCCACAAAGTAGAAGCCGAAGAGGGGAAACGTCGCCAAGCCCACGATCGACGCCAGCGAGACATACCGCGTCAGTGCGAAGACCACCACAAACACCAGCAATATCGCCACCGTCGATGGCCAGGTCAGCACCAGAAAGACGCCCAGCGCACTGGCCACGCCCTTGCCTCCGCGGAATCCCAGCCACACGGGATACACATGCCCCACAACAGCCGCCACCGCCGCGGCCACCTGCACGTCATACACGCCCGGCGCCAGATGCCGCGCAATCGCCACTGCCGCAAACGCCTTGCCAATATCGAGCAGAAGCGTCACCACGCCCAGCTTCGTTCCGCCCGACCGCGCCACATTGGTGGCTCCGATGTTCCCGCTTCCCTTCTCGCGCACGTCTTCGTTGCGGAAGAGGCGCACCAGCAGATAGCCAAAGGGGATCGACCCCAGCAGGTAAGCAATCGAAATGGAGACAACCCATGGATTCATCGTCAACGCGCGAACCAACTCATTCTTTCTCCATCAAGAGTCTATCAAGCCACGGAAGAATACATTGCACATCGCGGCCGCATGACTTACGTCCGCTCCATCAGGCTCTGCCGCACCAGATGCAGCGCGTGCTGGCTTGCGAACCATCGAACCCGCTCGCGGTCTCCCGTTATATGCAGCTCCGTCACCGTGGTGCCACCGCCGAGACCGGCAAACGAGAGCGCGATATACACCAGGCCGATCGGTTTCCCGGCGTCCGGCCCCGGCGCGCCCGGCCCCGGCCCGGCGATGCCGGTAATCCCCACGCCCACCGACGCGCCTGTCCGGCGGCGAATTCCCTCGGCCATCGCGCGCGCAACCGGCTCGCTCACCGGACCCTCGGTGCGCACCGTCTCCTCGGGGACCTCGGCAAAGATGGTCTTGAGCCGGTCCGCGTAGACCACCGCCCCGCCCAGAAAGTAGCGCGAGCTGCCCGCGACCGCCGTGAGCCGCTGGGCCAGCAGGCCGCCGGTGCAACTCTCCGCCGCAGCCAGCGTCATGTGGCGCAGGCCCAGCATCAGCAGCACCACCTCTTCCAGCGACTCGCCGTGCGAAGAAAAAACCTCCTCGCCCATCTCCTGTTCGATCTTCTCCGCCAACTCGTCCACGCGCGCCTGCGCCTCGGCCTCGGTCGGCTTGGAGCAGACGAAGTGCAGTTGAATCTCCGCCGCCCCAGCCAGAATCGTCGTCTCCACATCCTTGAATGTTGTGTAGATGGGCGCGGTCCGCATATCCACCTCCGACTCCCGCGTGAGCGCCATGCGCAACATGCGCCGCGCCATGTGCCGCTCCGGCAGCGTCGCCGCCAGCCGCGGCCTGCACTCGGCCTGGTACATCGGCTCCAGCTCTTTGGGCGGCCCGGGCAGCAGGATCACGATCTTGCGGTGGCGGCCGACCACGGTGTCGATGTACTGCCCCGGCGCGCTGCCGTTGGGGTTTGGCATCACCTCCGCGCCCTCGATCACGTCGGCCTGGCGCGCGTTGTTCTCCGGCATCGACATGCGCCGCTCGGCGAAGCGCTTGTACATTGCGGTCACAATCTGCGCGTCGCGCCGCATCCCCACGCCGAGTGCCGCAGCCGCCGCCTCGCGCGTGCGGTCGTCCTGGGTGGGGCCGAGGCCGCCGGAGAAGATGACAATGTCCGCGCGCCCCAGCGCAACCCGCGCTGCGCCGGTCAGGTCTTCCAGATTGTCGCCAACGATGGTCTTGAACGCCACCGACACGCCAAGCTCGTTGAGCCGCGCCGTCAGATAGAGCGAGTTGGTGTCCTGCCGGAAGGGCGTCAACATCTCCGACCCGGCGGCAATAATCTCAGCAATCATTCCTTAGTTTTACGCCGTCAACCCCAACTTGCTCCACCCCTTCTTCCAATCCATCGTCAATTGCCCGCTGCTTTTTCAAGAATTGATCATTTACCTATTCTGCGGTTTTCGCTCACGCCCTTACCGGCCTCCAGCATCTTCGGCTTGGAGACCGCATTGGGGCGGAAGCCGATCTGCCGGACGGGTTTCTCCGGCGGCATCGCGAGCTCATGGATCGCCTTGATGATCTCGACTATTTTGTGGTCGTGTGTTTCCAGCCGTTGCTCCAATTCGGCAAGTTTGGCGGCGAGCACCTTGTGGGTGGCGAGCGTCTCATGCAGGCGCAGGAAGGCGCGAACCACGAAGATGCTCATCTCCACAGCACGCGGGGAGTTGAGTACGCTGGCAGCCATGATGGCTCCGTGCTCGGTAAAGGCATAGGGCGCGTAGCGGCGGCCGCCACGGCTGCTCTTTGATGTCACAGTTTGTGATTTCAGTACCTCGTTCTCCTCCGCCGTCAGCTGAAAGACGAAATCCGGAGGGAAACGCTCCTTATTCCGCTTGACCGCCTGATTGAGCGCGCGGACTTCTACGCCATACAGCGCCGCCAGGTCGGCATCGAGAAGAACCTTCTGGCCGCGAACAAGAAAGATTTGGTTCTCAATCGGTTTCGCTGCGAGGACGCTTTTCCTGGTCATCCCGCCTCCTGGTTTGAGATCACAAACTGTGATCTCAAACCGTGCATCGTTATCCGAACTCTGGCAACAGGGCAGTCGGCAAGTTCGCCCTCGCTGAAGTTAGCGTAAATATCACTTACGCTCAATTTGGGACCTCTGGCAACGGCAAGGTAGAGCGAATTGGTGTCCTGCCGGAACGGCGTCAGCATCTCCGGCCCGGCGGCAATAATCTCAGCAATCATGAGGACTCAGTCTCGGCCTCAACATAAATAAAATGTCGCTCGATAATACGCAAAATCAATGCGGCGAGTAGGAGCATAACCCCAAATATCGAACCCATCCGACCATGACGCACCGTCATCCAATCCGGCAAAGCTCCTTCAATCCGCGGAATGAATGGCATAAATGAGAAGATCAACGCCAAGTACAGCAGGTGCACCACTATGATCGTTGAACGCGGTGTGACATTCTGCTTGGATAGAATTCTGGCTTCATCCTTGGTAAGCGAATACCAGAAGACAAAGATGGTGTAGGCAATACCGACGAGTAAGTACTTCAGCCATACAAGATTTGTACTCATACGTCTTCCCTGTTCCTTACCTGGTAACCCGCATTTCGATTCTGCGATGTGGGTCTTCGGAGACTCATGCCACTCTACACCAGCCGCCGTCCCTCAATGTCCAGGGCAACATGGTAGAGCGCATCGCGGGTAGCGAGCGCGGCGCAGCCATCTTCAAGGAACGCCAGACCGACGAGATTATTTCCGGAGATGGCGAGCGATGCATCGCGTTGCGGCGTAATCCGCACGATGCCGCGCTGGCCGTGCAGTGACGCGGCGACGTAGAGGTTGCCGTCCACGTCGAAGGCGATGCCCTGCGCGCGTCCCAGTCCCTGATAGAAGACCGTGGTGCGACCGTCGCGGTCGATGGCGTAGATCGCCTGATTGCTCGATGTCGTCGGCCCGGTTACAAAGAGCGTACCCTCGTCGTTGAACGCCAGGTGGTAGGCCGCCATGCTGGGCTCCAGCGTGGCGTAGACGAAGATCTCGCGGTCGCCGAGTTCCCCGCCGGTCTGCTCCGCGCCAGCCTGCCCTCCGCCGGCCAGCGTACTACTCGCCAACGTGCTACTTGCCAGCGTCCCGCCCGTGCGTCCCTTCTCCGGCCCCACCTTGAAGATGGTGCCCGAGCGGTCGCCCACAAACAGGTTGCCATCGCGGTCGAACGCGATGCCAGTGGCAATCCCCATGCCCTCGGCGTAGGTCGTCACCGCTCCGGCAGGCGAGATGCGATAGACCGTCCCCGCCGCGCGCGAACTGGCATAGAGATAGCCTTCCGCGTCGAAGGCCAGCCCCGTGGCGTTCAGGATTCCGCGCACAAACGGCCGCATCTCGAAGTCGCGCGCAATGGAGTAAATCGACACCGGAACGCTCTGCCCGCGGTCGCCGGAGAAGGTCGCATAGACGTTCCCCTCCGCATCCACCGCCGGGTTCGCCACGGGATGCAGCTCCGCCGCCATGGGCACGGCGACGCGCAACTGCAGCGCATTGCTCGCGCTGCCGCCGCGCACCAATACCACCGCGCCCGAGGTTGTCCCCTCGGGAACCTGCAGCACAACACGCCCCGGCCTGCTCAGCGACAGCACCGCCTCGGCATCGTCCACCGTCACGCGCGGCAGCACAGCGCCCAGCAGCCCCGAACCGCGCAACTCCACCTCGCCGCCCGTCATCGCCGCCGGCGGGGCGAGCGACTCCAGATGCGGCGCATCGGTCTTCGGGCTACGAGTTACAGCACCACGCAACGAAGGACTCATCTCAACCCCAGCCTAGCCCGGTGCGCGCCACAGCGCAAACTATACCCAGCGGGAGATCAGCAATCCCACGGCCAGCGCCAGCGCTCCCGCCGCCACATCGTCCATCATGATTCCGGTGCCCTCGGGCAGAGCCTCCAGCCGCCTGATCGGCCACGGCTTCCAGATGTCGAAGAGGCGAAAGAGCACGAGCGCCAGCGCCGCGTGCTGCCAGTCCGGACGAATTGCGATCAGCGCGATCCACTGCCCGGCAACCTCGTCGATCACCACAAAGCCCGGGTCTTCGCGCCCCGACTCGCGGGCCACAATCGTCGAAGCCGGAATGCCAATCAGCGTCACGAGCAGCGCGGCCACTGCCGTTGCTATCGCCAGCGCCAGCCATCCCGGATGAAACAGATGCGCCGCGCCGTACCACAGCAGCACCGCAGCCAGCGAGCCATACGTCCCCGGCCCCGGCCGCATTCGCCCCGCGCCAAACCACGTCCCGAGCGCCCACGCCCAGCGCGTCTTTTTCTCGCAGACCAGCCGCGCGCTCTCCAGCCCGGCGATTCCCTTCCCATGCGCCATCACTGCACGTCCCCGCTGCCGCTGAAGGAATCGGAGTGCTTGCGGTCGCGCAGTCCTTCCAGCTCGTCGATCAGCTCAGGGTCGTGTATCGGCGAACTGATGACATACCCGCCGCTCGCCCACTTGCCTAGATCGATCAGGCGGCAGCGGTCCGAGCAGAAGGGAAAGTCCTCGCTCCCGGCCAGCACAATTGTCCTGCACGTCGGACATCGCAGCGTCTTCAGCTTATAAGCCATAAATCCATTCTAAAAGCGTGGCTGCCACAAGCCAAACGCTTCACTTGTTCCCACTGCAAGCAGCCTTGACCCATCCCTCAATTGGTGAAGTTGACCGTCCGCCACTCACTCAACGCGATCTGGCCATCCTTGCCGACGGCCCACACACGCCAGCGTTCCGGCACTCCTATGGCAAAGATCATGGTGCTGCTCACCACATCGCCAGACTGCGGCGGATTGACAAATGTAAGCGATGGCTGGCCCCAATTCTCATCCTTGCCTCTGGGATTGGCGACTTGCCGCTCCACGATATACGCCGCCGGTGGTGGTTGGTTCTGGTGCCAGGAGATGTCGTACCAGGCGGGTGGGACGAGCTTCTGCGATGCGTCCTGCTGGGTAATCAAGGAGGGGACCGCTGGGGCACGCCCCTGCGTCTTCTCGTAGGGAAGGCTGGAGAAGCCTTTCACCAGACTCGCCGTCGAAATGTCCGGAATCCTCGGCATCAGATATAACACCTTCCATTCATTCATCCGCTTGCGCAGCACAAGGAAGGAATGCACCAGGCCGCTACAGATTACCTGCCCGCCCCGTGCGTTCTCTTCGTATGTAATCTCCATAATGGCGATCTTCTCATTCCCGAAGATGAATCGGACCGAATGGTTGACCATTGCAACGATGTTTCCGCAGCCTGTGCCTATGGATGGCAGATCGAAGAGCGCCGCATCCGGATCTATCGCTGGATTGGTTCTTATATCCTGGGCTAGATTTTTGAGCGCAATCAAGGCCGAGGCAGTGCTCTGTTCTCTGTCGATGGTTGACATTGCACTGGAAGAAAGCTGGGGGGCCGTCCAGTGCGGATCATCGTTCAACCAGTGCAGGAACGCAAGCGCCGTCGAGGGATGCGCTCCCTGCATCATCAAGAACCACGTGCCGCGCAGTGCAGGAAACCGGGATGGCCACAACAGTTCCACAACCGATTGCGACTCAATCAGTGGCGCACCCTGACCCCAGTTGTCGACGAAGACCACATCCGGCAGCGAGCCATGCGCTGCTGTCGATGTCAGCTCAAAAATAAAATCCTGCGCGGCCACCAGCCGAAAGTTGACCTGGAGTTGCGGGAAATCCGCCACCAGAGATCTCCCGGCTGCGGCCCAATTCGGCGCACGGGAACTGTCGGAGTACCACACCGTCAGGCTGCCCGTCCGCAAACTGGCAAACGGATCCGCCGAAGCAACCGGCTGTTGCCCCCAGGCAACCACACCAAGAGAAGAGCACATCAGGAAGCCGATGCAACACAACCGCGCGAGACTACGGACGAGACGCGAAAAATCACGCACAGAACACTCCGTTCCAACGGACGCACCCAGCATACTCCGGGGGTCTGTTCGATGGCGGAGGAATTACAGCCCGTAAACTTCAATCGCAGTTCCGCCAAATATTGCGGCCTGCTCCGTCTCGCTGAAGCCGGCGAAGTAGCTGCGCAGCAGATCGAACCACTGCGCGTAACCGGTGGCCAGCAGGCAGACCGGCCAGTCCGACCCCGCCATCAATCGCTTCGGGCCAAACGCCTCGACGGCCACATCGAGATACGGATTCAGCGTCGCAAGCGAGCTGGCGCGGGCCGGGTCCGTCCGCCAGTCCGCCTCCGTCACCATTCCCGAGAGCTTGCACCAGACGTTCTCGCGCCGGCCCAGCTCACGCATGAGAGTGGCCCATGGCTCGATCTGGCCCGCGGCGATCAGCGGCTTGGCGATGTGGTCCAACACAAACGGCTGCCGCGGATGCGTGTCCACAAAGTGGATCGCGTCGGCCAAATGGCGCTCGAAGATCAGAATCTCGTAGACCAGCCCGCTGTCCACGAGCGTGCGGATGCCGGAGTTGAAGTCCTCGCGCAGGATGTAGTGCTCGTCCGGCTCGTCCTGGATCACGTGGCGCAGCCCTTTCAGCTTGAAGCGGCCGTCGAACTCCTCCATCACGCCGGGAAACTCCTCGCCCGCAATCGGCGCCCAGCCGACCACGCCCCGAATCGCGTCGGTTCCATCGGCCAGGTCGAGCAGCCAGCGCGTCTCGTCCAGCGTCTGCCGCGCCTGCACCGCAATCGTGCCGTCGATGCCCGCAGACGCCATCGCGGCCTTCAGGTCGGAGGGCAGAAAATCCCGCCGCAACGCGGTCATCTCTTCGTCGATCCAGCCATACTCCGTCGCCGAGTAGCGCCAAAAGTGCTGGTGCGCATCGATCCTCTCAACTTTCTCAATCACACTCACACTCTCCACTCGGCCGTCATCCAACTCAATTGTCGTCATTCTGGCGAAGCCAGAATCTCCGTATTTCGCATTTGCCGAGGGCCACGCATCTTGATTCCGGGAAGCGGACCCTCGCGCCGCTACTTTTTGCTGTACAGCAGGTCCTTGATCGCCTGCCGCCGCGCCGCATTCGCCTCGCGCACGCTCTTCAGCTCATCTGCGTCCATGTGCGCTTTGCTGCCCGCCTGCTCATCCGCCTCCGGCGCGCTGCACTTTGGGCAGCGGTTGGCGAATCCCGGCTTGTCCGGCCTCAACTCGAACTCCTCTTCACACACCACACAAGTTTTAATTGGAAATGACATTGCCCCACCTACAACATTTTCCCCTATCATACGACGCTCCGATTCGCAGGGAAACCCTCTGCGCGAGTGTCCACGCCAGCGTAACCGGACGCGCACGAATAGCGCACTGTACAAGTCCCGATTGATACAGTACTATTGTTCCCGTACTACGATAGTTATCGTAGTAATAGCCCCTATTCTTGCCGGATTCAAAGGATATTCCATGCGCATCAAAGACATCTTCCTCGCAATCCTCATCAGTATCTGTGCAACCTCGATCACTTCCGCGCAAACCGCCAGCACACCGGCGACCGTGAGCGCCCAGTCAACGCCGCCCGCCTACGATGTAATGACGATCAAGCCAAACGTTACCGGCAACGGATCGACGGCGTTCTCTCTCGATACCAAGGGGGATCACTTCATCGCGCACCATGTCTCGTTGAAGCAAATTATGCAGTATGTCTACAACCTCAATGAAGATTCGATCGCAGGAGTGCCAGCCCAGTTTGACACTCTGCGATTCGACATCGAAGCGAAGGTCGTCGAGCCGGACCTCGACGCGCTGAAGAAGATGAACTCGGAGCAGCGGCGAGCGATGCTGCGGCCGTTGGTGACAGAGCGCTTCCAGTTGAAGACGCATACCGAATCCAGGATTCTTCCCGTCTATGAACTCGTCGTCGCCAAAGGCGGACCGAAGTGCAAGCTGTCGGACGATCAGACGAAGCTCGGCTGGGGTGACATAGGCCTTTATTACAACAGGAGCGACATCAAGCTCGAAGGGCGCGGACTGCCGATGGCGCATCTGGCAAAAACCCTGGCTGACCAAGTCCATCGCACCGTGATCGACAAGACCGGCCTTGCGGGCAACTACAACCTGACGCTGCAATGGACGCCCGACGACCGCCTCGCATCAACAGAAGCCGACTCCGCCCCCTCCTTCTACACCGCCGTGCAGGAGCAACTCGGCCTCAAGCTCCAACCCGCAAAGGCTCCAGTCGAGGTTCTGGTCGTCGATCACGCGGCAATGCCCTCCGACAACTAGGCAGTCCTCCATCATAGATTTCAGTCGAATTCGTCGTTGCTAGCTCAACTCCACCAGCGCGGGCGCATCCACCGTCCGCTTCAACTGGCCGCAGGCGGCGTAGATGTCGCGGCCGCGGGGCTTCCGGGTAAACGTGGGAATTCCGCCGTCGATCAACATGCGGTGGAAGACGGCGACATCGGCCGGCGCAGGCTCGCGGAAGTCGACGCCCGGGCCGGGATTCCAAACGATGAGGTTCACCTTGGCCTTCATTCCGGCGAGCAGGGCGAGGACTTCGCGCGCGTGCTGCGGCTGGTCGTTGACGCCGCCCAACAGGACATACTCAAACGTCACGTACTCGCGCTTGCCCAGCGGAATCGCGCGCAACGCATCCAGCAGCGCACTGATATTCCATTTGCGCGTCACCGGCATGATGCGCTCCCGCACGGCGTCGTTCGACGCGTTGAGGCTGAGCGCCAGCTTGGGCCGGACGGGTTCCTCGGCGAAGCGGCGGATTGCGGGCTCGATGCCGCTGGTAGATACCGTCATGCGCGACTCGGGAATCCCCATCGCGCGCAGCAGGTGAACGCTTTGCATAAACGCGTCGTAGTTCAGGAACGGCTCGCCCATCCCCATGAAGACGAGGTTGATGCGCGACGGCATCTCGACGCCGCGCCCGCTGCCGATCCTCACGCGCTGGCGGTTGAGCACGGCGGCCACCTGCCCGGCGATCTCGCCCGCCGTCAGGTTGCGCCGCATCCCCAGCCGCGCCGTCAGACAGAACTGGCAGTTCACAGCGCAGCCCACCTGGCTCGAGATGCAGATGGTCGCACGCTTGTACTGCTGTTCCTGTTCGCTGGCCTCTTCCTCGACCGCGGCCTCGCTTCCATCGCCGCGCTCGCCGCCGTCGCCATCGGGCATCCACACCGTCTCGACGGTTTCGCCGTCGGCCATGCGCATCAGATAGCGCTCGGTGCCGTCAATAGAGCGCGCCGCCTGCGCGATCCGCGGCAGACCCACCGAGTAGCCCTCGGCGGCGAGCCGCTGGCGCAGGTCTTCAGGAAGAGTGGTGATCTCGTCGAGCGACTGCAGCCGCTGCTTGTAGAGCGCCTCGGCCAACTGCACGGCGCGATACTTCGACTGCCCCAGCGCCACAACCACCGCGCGCAGCTCCTCCGGCGTCATTCCAAAGAGCGGCTTCGCCGCCGCCTGTCCATCCTCGATAGTGATTGAATCCGTCGCCATCGCCAGAACTCAGTTTACCCGCCCCTCATGCTCGTCCGTCCAACATCCAATCCTCTGTGGCACAATAAAGCAGCAAGGAGACGCATGTCCGCAATCTGCACCCCAGCCGCCGCAACTGAATCCCCCTCCCGCAACATCCGCCGGACTGTTCTCCCCAATGGCCTACTCGTCCTCACCGAGAGCATTCCCCACGTCCGCTCGGTCTGCATGGGCGTGTGGATCGCCTCCGGGTCGCGCGACGAGCCGCTGGAGCTGAACGGCATCTCGCACTTCGTCGAGCACATGGTCTTCAAGGGAACCACCACGCGCAACGCCCAGCAGTTCGCGCGCGAGGTGGACTCCATCGGCGGGAACCTGGACGCATTCACAAGCAAGGAGAATATCTGCTTCAATATCAAAGTTCTGGATGAAAATGTTGCTCCGGCACTTGAACTTCTCTCCGACCTCGTTCTCCATCCCACCTTCACTCCGGAAGACATCAGTCGCGAGCAGGGCGTGATTCTGGAGGAAATCAAGATGGATGAGGACAGCCCCGACTATCTCGTCCACGAGACCTTCACGCAAAAATTCTGGAAGGGCAACGGCCTCGGACGCCCTACCCTGGGCACGGTCAAAAGCGTCTCCAGCTTCACCCAGCCGACCGTCTTCGACTTCTACAACAGCCGGTTCACCCCGCGCAACATGGTCTTCTCCGCCGCAGGACACCTGGACCACGACCGCTTTGTGGCACAGGTCGCCGCCTGCTTCAGCAGGTTGGCCGCCAGCACCGGCACTCCGCCTGCCAAGCCACCCGCGCCGGCGACCTTTGCCGAGATCACGCTGAAGCGCAAGAAGTCCCTGGAGCAGGTGCAACTTTGCCTCGGCGTTCCCGCTCCGCCCATCGATTCGTCCGACCGCTATGCCATCTACCTGCTGAACTCGATGCTGGGCGGCGGCATGAGTTCGCGCCTCTTCCAGACCATCCGCGAAGACCGTGGCCTGGCCTATTCCATCTACGCCGAGACCAGCCCCTTCCGCGACACCGGCGCTCTAAGCATCTACGCCGGCACCTCCGCCGCTAAAATCGCCGAGGTCTTGCGGCTTACTCTTGCCGAGCTGCGGCGTCTGAAAGAAGACACCGTTCCGGAGGCAGAGTTGAAGCGCGCCAAAGACCAGCTCAAGAGCAACATCGTCCTCGGCCTGGAGTCGTCGTCCAGCCGCATGTCAAATCTGGCTCGCCAGGAGATGTACTTCAAGCGTTTCTTCTCGGTCGACGAGATCGTCTCCGCGGTCGAAGCCGTCACCGCCGCCGACATCCTGTCGCTGGCCCGCCAACTCTTCCGCCCCGAGGCGATCGCGCTCACTGTCCTCGGCAACCTCGGCCCATTCACCGTCTCGCGCGAATCTCTCGCATGTTGAGCCGCACCCTGCTACAGTTTCAATCGAGATCGAAACGCTCATCTCGCCGCAGAGGAAACATGAAGACCACCGATCGCATCTCCCAATGTTTGTCATTCCGCAGCGAAGCGGAGGAATCTGCTTCTTCTTCACTGAGCAAAGAACTCGGCTTCACCCTCATCGAACTGCTCATCGTCATGTCCATCATGCTGATCCTGATGGCGCTCGCCGTGCCGAATATGATCAAGCTGAAGAAGCACGCCGACGAGACCTCCGCAGCGCAGACCATACGCACCATCGGCCAGGCCGAGACGCTCTACAACTCCACATACAGTGGATACGCCTGCCCGCTGGCCTCCCTCGGCGGCGATCCCAAGTCCGGCGCGCCCTCCGCCACCTCCGCCCAGGTGCTCGACCCCGTGCTCGCCGCCGCGGGACAGAAGTCCGGCTACACCTTTACCATCACCTGCGGCTCCAAGGTCACTATCAACAATCAGGACGTTTACAACTCCTACGAGGTCACCGGCGTTCCTCAGGTCATCGGCAAAACCGGCGACAACGGCTACTGCTCCGACGAGAACAACATCGTCAAGGTCGATCCCGCCGGTGGCACCACCTGCACCCAGCCCCTCCAGAGCAATTGAGCCTGTCATTCTGAACGAAGTGGTTTATGCGCCGTCATTCTGGCCTGAGAGAAGTCGAAGGCCAGAATCTGCGTATTTGCCGTTGTCTGTCCTTGCTGTCATTCTGAACGAAGTGAAGAATCCCCGCATCTCGCTCGTACTCCCACTGCTGCTCGCGCTCTCGTGCATTCCGCAAGCCGGCGCGCAGGATTCCGCCCTCATCCGCCGCGTGGACGACCACTACAACCACCTGCGAACCCTGCGCGCGCGCTACACCGAGCGCTACACCGGCATGGGCATGGACCGCACCGAGAGCGGCACGCTCACCCTCAAGAAGCCCGGCCTCATGCGCTGGAGCTACGACGCGCCGCCCGGCAAGCTCTTCGTCCTGGACGGCCGCTTCGCCTGGTTCTACACCCCCGGCGACGCGCAGGTCTCGCGCGCACCCGCCAAGCAACTCGACGACCTGCGTTCCCCCCTGCGCCTTCTGCTCGGCCACACTCAGCTCAGCAAGGAACTCGACCAGATCGCCACCGCGCCCGACGGCGCGAACTTCCGCATCACAGGCGTCCCCAAGGGCATGGATCGACGAGTCCACCTGCTCACCCTCATCGTGACTTCCACCGGTGCCATCGCGCGCCTGAAGCTGGAAGAGACGGACGGAGCCACCACCGAGTTCACCTTCACCAGCCTCGAAGAAGACATCCCGCTGCCCGCCTCCGACTTCATCTTCACCCCACCTCCCGGAATCCCCATCGTCTCCGCGCAGCCTCCCATTTAGAGCGGTTCCCGAATTGGTGTAGATCAGCATCGCTTGTCATTCCGCAGCGTAGCGGAGGAATCTGCTTTTGTCGTTCGACGATGGCATACACCAATTCGGGAACCGCAATATTTGTCTGGATTGCAATGTAGAATTGGAGATAATTCCAATGATCGCGCGCATCGAGACGTGCAGAAGAGCAGCCCCTCAAGTGAGCCCCGCCGCAAAGCCACAAATTCTTACCACCGCCGAATTCCACGCCGCCGTCCACGCGCTTGCCCCCGCCACCGCCGTCTTCGACTGCGACGGGACCCTCTGGTCCGGCGACGCCGGCATCGGCTTCATGCGCTGGACCGTCGATGGCGGCCTGCTCTCGCGCGAGGCCATCGACTGGCTGGACGACCGCTATCGCGCCTACCTGCGCGGAGATGCCTCGGAGCTGGCCATCTGCGGCGAGATGGTGCAGATATACCAGGGCCTGCGCGAGAGCGAGATGCGCGCCGCCGCCGCCGAGTTCTTCGCCACACGCATCGAGCCAAACCTCTTCCCCGAGATGCTCACCCTGGTACGCCAGTTGCAGGCGCGCGGCACCCAGATCTGGGCCGTCAGCTCCACCTGCAACTGGGTCATCGAGGAGGGCATGAGACGCTTCGAGATTCCCCCGGACCGCATCCTCGCCGCCCGCGTCGCCATCGATTCCGAAGCTGGCCTGGTCACCCCCACCCTCATCGACGTCCCCACCGACGAGGCCAAGGTCGCATCGCTCGCCCGCGTCGGCATCCATGCGCCCGACGCCGTCTTCGGCAACTCCATCCACGACGCAGCAATGCTGGCCATCGCCCGCCGCGCCTTCCCCATCGATCCCACCCCAGCCCTGCTTGCCCGCAGCATTCACGAGCGCTGGCCCCTCTACTACCCAGCCTCCGTCGTCCCGTAACTACAACTGTTCCCTGTTCCCTGTTCCCTGACTTTATGCTGCTCGAAGGCCTCCACATCCCGCTGACCACCCCCTTCCACCCGGATGGCCGCCTCAACCTGCCCAAGCTCGCCGCCAACGTCGTGCGTTATTCAAAGTCTGCCGCCGCCGGGCTCCTCGTCCTCGGCCCCAGCGGCGAACCGGCCCTGCTGACCGACGATGAGACTCGCGATGTCCTGCGCGCCGCAGCCCAGGCCGCCGCGCCCGAAAAGCTCCTCTTCGCCGGCATCTCTCGCGACAGCGTCCGCACCGCCCTCTCGTTGGCCGACCTCACCGCCGAGTTGCTCTACGACGCCGTCCTCATCGGCGTCCCCTCGATCCTCGCTACCGGAAGCCCGGACGCAGCAGCAGCGTGCCGCCGCGAACTCCTCCTCTACTTCCAGACCATCGCCGACCAATCCCCGCTTCCCATCGTTCTGTTCAGCAGCCGCGACCGCCGCATCCCTATCGACGCGCTGGTCGATCTCGCCGCCCATCCACGCATCCTCGGCCTGCTCGACGACGTAGCCCTCCCCGCAGGCATTCAATCCATCCTTCACCGCATCGCGTCAATCAAGCGCGAAGTCACCGTCACGCCAGTCTTCGCCGCCGTCACCGCGCGCATGAAAGCCGCCGCCACTCATGCGTCCGCATCGTTCGTCTCCGCGGATTCGCTCTTCGCGAGTCCGTCCACGACCGCAGTCGCCAACGCGCAGCCAACGCCGCCACTCCGAACGCGCACAAAATCCGTCGGCTTCCAGGTCCTCGCCGGCAACACGCACTCAATCCTCGAAGCCCTGCGCGGCGGGGCCGTCGGAGCCGCACCCGCTTTCGCCGCCGCCGCCCCACAGGCCTGCTACGAGGTTCTCGCCGCATGGAAGGACGACGACCAGCCACTGGCCGAGGAGAAGCAGACTCGCTTGGTCGAGGCCGCCCGCCTCGCCGAAGCGAGCCCCGGCAATCTAAAATTCGCCTGCGACCTGAACGGCTACTTCGGCGGCCTTCCGCGCCTGCCGCAGCTCCCGCCCACGGGCGAACAGCGCGCCGCCATCGAGCAGATCATGAAGCCAATTCGCAACTAATCGGCGTGCCACATCGGAATTCCATTCAGAATTGGCGCAGGATCAAGCTCGCTTGCACCGGCCATTTGCAGAAGCCCATTTTCTTTGCACGCGCCGTGCACAACCGCTATAATGGTCATCTGGAGATGACCACATGGCGACGCTTGCGAAATCTTTACCGCCCGCACCGGCACTCGGCAAGTCCAAGTCGACCAGGATATTGAGCGCCCTGCCGCGCAAGACATCGCTCAGCCGTGTGGCCCAGCGCGAACCCATCGCCGCAGCCAAGGCCAAGACTCACTTCCTGCAACTGCTCGATCAGGTCGAGCAGGATCGCGTCCCAATCACAATCACGAAACGAGGCCGCGTTGTGGCCCAGCTAACACCGGTCGCAGTAGAAATTGGGAAGTCGTCTCTCGAAAACATGATAGGACGCCTGAGGGGCAGCATAAAAATTACCGGCGACATCGTCAGTCCAGATCATGATTTCTGGGGCCCGGATTGGCGATGATCTCAGGCGTATTGCTGGACACACATTCCTGGGTTTGGCTCCAGAATGACCAACTGGACATGCGAGGCGCCGTAAGACAGACGCTGCAAGACGCACTCGATCGAGACGCTCTCTTTGCCTGCTCGATCTCGATGCTGGAGATCGCCAACGCGGCTCGCAGAGGTCGAATGTCGTTCGATAGGAGCCTCGCTGACTGGTTCAAAATCAGTCAACGCAATCCCGGAGTGCGTCTCATCGACATTTCGCCAGAGATCGCACTGGATACGATGAAGCTGCCTTCAGCCTTCCATGGCGATCCGGGCGACCGTATCATTGCGGCTACGGCCCGCGTCAACGGCCTCACACTTTGCACCCATGATCGCGATCTCCTACGCTTCGGAAAACAGGGCTTGATGCGAACCTTGAAGGTGAACAAGAAGAGGGAACTCCATGCCTGACCCAACCCGCGTTGCCCTCATCCAGATGGCCTGCGCGCCCTCCACCGCCGAGAACCTAGACCACGCCGCCGATCTTGTCCGCCAGGCCGCACGCGACGGCGCGCAACTCATCTGCCTGCCCGAACTCTTCCGCTCCCAGTACTTCTGCCAGCGCGAGGACCACGCGCTCTTCGCCCTCGCCGAGCCGATCCCCGGCCCTTCGACTGCACGTCTTTCCGCAGTCGTACGAGAAGCCAAGATCACGCTGATCGCCAGCCTGTTCGAGCGCCGCGCACCCGGCCTCTACCACAACACCGTCGCCGTGCTGGACCACGACTCCGCCGAGCCGGACAACATCAGTGGCATCTACCGCAAGATGCACATCCCCGACGACCCGCTCTTTTACGAGAAGTTCTACTTCGCGCCCGGCGACCTCGGCTTCCGAGCTATTCCCACCAGCCATGGCCCCATCGGCGCGCTCATCTGCTGGGACCAGTGGTTCCCGGAGGCCGCCCGCCTCACCGCGCTCGCGGGCGCGCAGTCGATCTTCATCCCCACCGCCATCGGCTGGCACCCCAGCGAAAAGTCCGAGTTCGGCGCCGCACAGTACTCCGCCTGGAAGGCCATCCAGCGCTCCCACGCCATCGCCAACGGAGTCTTCGTCTGCGCCGTCAACCGCGTCGGCCACGAGCACGGCGACGTCATCCTCGAATCGCCTGAAGTTTTGAAAGAATCGGATGCTTTGAAAGGGACGGGCTTCAGCCCGTCCGCATCAACACTCAATAAGACCGGGACTTTAGCCCCCGAGGGAATCTCGATCCCTGGCCCCGGCGACCACAGCACCGCCAGCGGCTGCAACTCAGGAATCGACTTCTGGGGCGGCAGCTTCATCGCCGATCCCTTCGGACGCATCCTCGCCCAGGCCTCCCACAACCAGGAAGAGATCGTCACCGCGACGCTCGACCCCGCGCTGGTCGAAACCACCCGCCAGAACTGGCCCTTCCTGCGCGACCGCCGCATCGACGCCTACAGCAGCATCACAAATCGCTTCATTGATTAGAAATGAACCGCGAACAAAATCAGACATAACACAACAATGGAACCGGCGATGCCGCTCCACTTTGCTCGACCACGCACGGGGATAGACGCAACGAGTGCTAGCATCGCCACCCCAAGACCCCACTGTGAAAGGGACGCAGCCTTTGACTGAATTCCATATAAAACGCAGTGGACGATACGAGGAACACAGGAGAGAGAAACTCCTAGACATGTGGCCGAGACTAGCAAAAGAGCGCCATCTCGCCACGCTGCACGACGAATGCGCAGAACTCCTAAAACAACGTTGGCAACCAACAGACAAGATGCCAGAAGAAATGCAGCGAGAAGAAGAGCGTCAATCAGCAATGCAAAAATCATTGATCTCTTACCCCCGGCGAAACTCGCCGCACTCCACCACCTGAAACGACCCCGGCAAGACCCCGTCCACAGCCGACGAAATCTCAGCCTGCTTCTCCTTGAGAGTCGGCCAGTCCTGTGCCGACAGCAGCACAATCCCAATCCGTCGCTCCTTCAGATTCTGCTGGTACCGGAGCTTCTTGTCCCCGGTGACAAAGACCTCAAAGCCTGCCGTCTCCGCCGCCCTTAGCAGTGCCCCATTCTTCAGCCCATTCCACCCAATATAGGCGACCGTGCTTGCATCATGATTCACTAAGCACAGCCGCAGCTTATGCGGCAGGTCCTCATCCAGAAGAACCTTCATGCAATGCGCCGCATTTGCCGCGCTTGGGCGTAATTGAGAAGGCTATAGATTGTCGCCAGCGAGAGCGAGGGATAATTCTCCTCAATCTCCTCCACCGGCGAACCAGCCTCAAAGTTCTCTACAATCACATCCGCGGGAATGCGCGTCCCCTTCACCAAGGGCCGACCCGACACCTTGCCCGCAATGACCTCAACCAGCTCGCACCCTGTCCAGTCCATAGAGCACCTCACACTCAAATTCTACCGCCATTTCTGCATCTCATCGCCACCAATCCGACCGCAGCTCTGCCCCACGCACCACCTCGGTCGGCAGCCCCGGCTCTGGCGACCACAGCTTCAGATCCTCAACCTCCGCTATCTCCAGCAGGCGCTCCATCGGCTGACGCCAAGCGTGCAATGCCAGGTTGAATAGCCCCCAGTGGATCGGCATCAGCAAGCCCGCCCCACCCAGCGCGTGAAACGCCCGCACAGCTCCATCCGGCCCCATGTGGATCGACTGCCAAAGCTCGTTGTACGCACCAATCTCCAGCATCGTCACGTCGAATGGCCCAAACGCCGCGCCGATCTCGGCAAATCCCTCCCACCAACCCGAGTCCGCCCCGTAGTACACCGTATGCCCGGCCCCACGCAGCACAAACGAAGCCCATAGCGTCTCGAAGCGGTTGAACGCGCCGCGCCCCGAGAAGTGTCGCGCAGGCAGTGCCGTAATCTCGCACCTTGCGCCAGCCGCGCCCGCAATCGAAACCGTCTCCGTCCAATCCATCTCTGCAATCCGCTCCGCCTGCACGCCAAGTCGCCGCAGAATCGCACCAACACCCAGCATTGTCACCCAGCGCACCTGCGGTTGCAGAGCCACCAGCCGCCGCACCGTTCCAGCGCCCAGATGGTCGTAGTGGTCATGCGATACCAGCACTGCGTCGATCGGTGGCAGCTCTTCCAGCCGCAGCGTCGGCGCAAAGAAGCGCTTCGGCCCAGCCCACTGCACCGGCGCGGCGCGCTCATCCCACACCGGGTCCACCAGCACCCGTACTCCGTCGATCTCCATCAACATCGACGAGTGCCCCATCCATGTAATCCGCAACCCACTCACCGGCTCCGTCGCATAGGCCGCAACATTCGTGCGAAACGGCCCCAGCGCCCGCCGCGGCACCCGCTCCTCACGATTGAGGAGGAACTGCGGCAACACCTTGAAGATCATTCCCGGTCCGCCCACCACCGTCGGGACCGGATTCAAAAACCTCCGCCCCACTTTCTCCGCTCGCTTCAACATGGTCATATATCGGATTGGATGCGCGTCCCTGCCCGCGACGCACCGCCTATCTTAAATCTCCCAATCTGCCTTACCGCGTCGCCGTTGCCTCGTCCGCGTAGAACTCCGCAATCTCCGCCGCGTACTGCTTCTCCACAACGCGCCGTTTCAGCTTCATGCTGGGCGTCAGTTCATCCCCTTCCACGGTCCACTCATCGGCCACCACCGCCAGCCGCTTGATCGTCTCGAACGGCGCCAGCGTCGCATTCACATCATCGACGATGCGCTGATACCGCGCCACCACCTGCGGAACCTGCACCAAAGCTTTGCGGTCGCCGGAAGGATAGACAACGCCCTTCACCCGTGCCCAGCTCTCCAGAATCGCAAAGTTCGGCGAGATCAGCACGCACGCAAACTTGTGCTTGTCGCCCACCAGCGCGGCGTTGCCCACCAACACATGCGCCTTCAGCTTGCCCTCGATCGGCTGCGGAGCAATCAGCTTCCCGCCGCTGGTCTTCAGCAACTCCTTCTTGCGGTCGGTAATCGTCAGGAACCCCTCTGCATCGATCTTCCCGATATCTCCGGTGAGGAACCATCCATCCTCGGTGAACACCTCCGCCGTCTCGGTCGGCTTCTGCCAGTAGCCGTGGAAGACCGAAGGCCCGCGCACCTCCAGCTCGCCATCCGGAGCGAAGCGCACATCGACGCTCTCCAGCACCGCACCCACCGTGCCGATGCGATGCCGCTTCGGCGTATCCAGTGCAATCAGCGGCGATGTCTCGGTCAGCCCATAGCCCTCCAGGATAAGGATTCCCACGTCGGCGAACCAGCCCGCCGTGTCCATCCCCAGCGGCGCGCCGCCGGAGACGAAGACCTTGACCCGACCGCCAAACGCCGCGCAAATCTTGGAGAAGACCAGCTTATCCGCCAGCTTCCAAGCAATCTCCCGGCGCATCTTAATGCTAATGAAAATCACACCATAGATGGCCCAGAAGATTAATTGCTCGGCAAACTCCAGGCTCCAGTGTCGATGCGACCTTTCTGCTGTGCGATAGCTAGCCCAGATCAACGTTAAAAAAAATAGACAGACCGCCAATGTCAATGTCAGGGAAGACTCAGGCATTAGATTAATGCGTGGAATCTTTCCCGCCAGCGTCTCGGCGCGATGCTTCTTCCCCACGCTCAGCGCCCAGTTCAGAATCGCCTTCTTCACCCCGTGCGACTTGCCTTCGACGGCCTGCCGAATCTTCTCGTACACGCGCGGCACGGCAACAATGAGCGTGGGCCTCACCTGCTTCATGGCCACTGAAATCCGGTCGAACTTCGGGCAATGGGCCAGCGTCACTTGCTCCAGCATCAGCACATAGTCCAGGTGCCGCGCCGTTACATGCGAGAGCGGGAGAAACGAGATGCAGGAGTCCGTCTCGTTGAATGCAAACTCACGCGACGAATAGCAGAGGTTGCTCGCTAGATTGCCATGGGTCAGCATCACGCCCTTCGGCTCGCCGGTGGTCCCCGAGGTGTATATGATCGTCGCCAGGTCCTCCGGCTGCACCTCGCGCACCCGCGCGTCGAACTCCGCATCGCGCGATTGCATCGCCGCCGCACCCGCCAGCAACTCCGCAAATTCCGCGACACTGGGTGCCCCATCCATCGCAGTTTTATCGCGATGGGTGGGAGGAACTGCATCCATCACCACCACGCGCTCGAGCGCGGGCAGCTCGCCCGCCGCATGCACCTTCTCCGCCTGCTCCCACGAAGAGACCACCGCAACCTTCGCGCCGCAGTCGCGCAACATATACCCCAACTGCTCGGCGGTCAGCGTGGTATATAACGGAACGTCCACGGCCCCCAGAGCCAGCACGGCGAAGTCCGTCACCGCCCACTCCCATCGGTTCTCGCTCAGCAGCGCCACGCGGTCGCCCTTGGCTACTCCCCACGCGGCGAGCCGTCCCGCCAGCGCGCGCACCCGCCCATACGCCTCCGCCGAAGTAATCGGCTTCCACATCACCTCGGCCTCTGCGTCCACTGCCGCGTCACACCACAGCCAGAGTCTCTTCTCGCCGCGCCCACACACCTGCAGAAACGCATCGTTGATCGTCTTGACATCAACCATTCAAACCCCTCCAGCCTGTGCCGCCAGGAAATGACCTCATTCAGCCTACGCCGCTTGGCTGCAACGGGCTAGCAGCGAACGATCTTCTCCGACGCGATCCCTTTAGTCGCGTTGCGCGTGTCTACCACAATCCGCGACAGGTCCACGATCGCCGCATAGTCGTAGTCCGTGTGGTCGGTCATAATCAGCACGCAGTCGTACTGCTCCAGATTCTCCAGCGGCGTGGACCTCATATTCAGGTTGTAGTGCCGTCCACGCCCTACCGCCGGGAAGTATGGATCGTTGTACAGCACCTCCGCGCCCTGCTCGCGCAGCAACTCGATCACGGTCAGCGAAGGCGATTCCCTCAGGTCGTCGATGTCCTTCTTGTACGCCATGCCCAGCATCAGGATCCGCGCCCCATTCATCGCCTTCTTCTGCGTGTTCAGCGCCTGTGCGACAGACTGCGCCACATGCGCGGGCATCGCCTCGTTCACCTCGCCCGCAAGCTCGATGAAGCGCGTGTTGAAGTCGTACTCTTTGGCCTTCCAGCTCAGGTAGAACGGATCGATCGGGATGCAGTGCCCGCCGAGCCCCGGCCCCGGATAGAACGGCTGGAACCCGAACGGCTTGGTCGCAGCCGCGTCGATCACCTCCCAGATGTCCACCCCCATGCGCAGCGACAGAATCTTCAGCTCATTGACCAGCGCGATGTTCACGCAGCGGTAGATGTTCTCCAGCAGCTTGGTCATCTCCGCCACGCGCGTCGACGATACCCTCACTGCCCGCGTAAAGATTCCCTCATACAACGTCGCCGCAAGCTCGGTCGCAATCGCCTCATGCCCGCCCACCACCTTGGGAATGTCGCGCCGTGCCACGGTGACATTGCCCGGGTCCTCGCGCTCCGGCGAGAAGGCCACATAGAAGACGCCATGCTCCGCCGCCGCGCCCTTCGCCTGCGCCTTCAGCCCCTGCGTGTTGCCCGCCTCCAGCACGGGAATCAGCAGCTCCTCGGTCGTCCCCGGATAGGTCGTGCTCTCCAGCACCACCAACTGCCCCTCGCGAATCCACGGGGCCACCGCCTTCGCCGTGTTCTCCACAAAGCTCAGGTCCGGCTCGTGGTGCGCCGTCAGCGGCGTGGGAACGCACAAAATAATCGCGTCCTGGTCCGACAGGCGCGCAAACTCGGTCGTCGCCGTAAATCCCTTCGCCCGCGCGGCCTTGATCTCCTTAGCCTCAATGCGAAAGATGTACGACCGTCCAGCCTCCAGGTCGTCCACTTTTTTTGCGTCGATGTCGAAGCCCGTCACTTTAAATCCCGCCTCCGCAAGCAGCAGCGACAGCGGCAACCCAACGTACCCCAGTCCGATCACGCCAATCCGCGCGGTGCGCGCCTCCAGGCGTGCAAGACGCTGCCGGGCAATCCGCGGCAGGTTGAGCTTGCCGGAGTTCGCTTGGATGGATTTAGCTTTGCTGGTCTTCGCTTTGCTGGTCTTCGTTTTGCTGGACTTTCCCTGGCTGGACTTTGCTTGACTGGGATTCGACATGCTCCCGATTATCGCATTCAGCCCATTGGTTTTTTGCGATTTTCAGCAAGCCGTATCCAAAATAGGCACTCGAACGAAGTGGCCGCCTTAAAGCTTGTCCCATACAGCAACGGGCGGCTGCACCAACGAACATTCCCCTGCGCATTCTGGCCTTTGCACTGTGTACATAATGGTCTAATGGGAACGATCTCCTATCCTGTCCCATGAGAGCCCTTGCAGCGGTACTCCATGACCTCGTCAACCAATCTCGACGCATCGCCAACCAGCGCGGGAATACAACGTCTTGTCCGCGCTGGAATCCCATGGACCGCAATCGCCTTCCTCGGTCTCACCGCCGTCATTTCGCTCCTGTGGTCGCACTCCAGACTGATGTGGAACGACGAATTCCTCTCGCTCTGGACCGACAACGCGCCCAGCATCGGCCAGGTCATTCAAATCCAGCGCAGTTGCCCGATCTCTCTCGATCCCCTCTTCTACCATGCGCTGGCGCACGCCGCCATTCGCCTCTTCGGCGGTGGCGCGCTGGCAATCAGGCTGCCGTCGCTGCTCGGCTATCTGCTGATGCAACTCTGTCTGTTTCTCTTTGTCCGCCGCGTTGCCAGCGAACGCGCGGCCGTCTTCGCGATGGCCTTTCCGGCGCTTACAACCTCGCTCTACTATTCGGTCGAAGGCCGTCCCTACGGCCTGATGCTCGGGCTCTTCGCCCTGACCATGGTGAGTTGGCAGAGCGCCACGCGCCGGGAGACGGCACGCACACTTGTGCTGGTTACCCTGGCTGTGTCGCTTGCTCTCACCCTCAACACCCACTACTACGGCATCCTGCTGCTCGCTCCGCTTTCGATTGCCGAGATCTTCCGTACAGCACGGCGCCGGCGTCTCGACCTGCCCGTGGTTGCATCCATCGGCCTGGGAACGGCTGGAATCCTCTTCACCGTTCCCTTCATGAAGGCCGCCGCGCTGTACCACAGCCACTACTACAACGTGGTCGCGGACAGCCCACGCACGATAGCGCAGGTCTATCCCGAACTGCTGTCCTCCTACTCTCGCATGCCCACTCAGCTTGATGGCGAGATAGGCAGGGCGCTCATCCTGTTGCTCGCATTCGTCACTCTGCTGGGTTGCATTCGACAGTGGCGCGCCGGGACCCTGCAACTGCCGCAAGCCGAGGCTGTGTTCCTCATCGCGCTGGCCGCACTGCCATTCTTCGGATTTCTGATGGCGCGCTTCGTCACCCACGCCCTCGAGTTGCGCTTCGTGCTTGGAGCCATTCTTGGGATAACCGCGCTTGCGGCGATTGGCCTGTCGTCGTTCTTCAGCCGCAAACGCGCCGGCAATCTCGCTCTGATTGCGCTCTTCGCGGCGATTGCCCTCACCGGCATCGAGCATATATACGAGGAGCGGACCGCGACCCGCGAGACCATGTCCTCCATGGCGGTGTCTCCGGCACTCAAGGCCGCGCTGCTTGCCGGTTCCGATCGGCGGCTCTACTTTGAACAACTGAAGTTGTTCGCCGTCGCAAGTTACTACGAGCCAGACCCCGAACTGCGCGCAGCCATGGCTCTGACTTTCTCCAGCGACCAGGAGATGAGTGCGGCCCACACGAACACCAACTCCCTCACCGCAATGAATATGCGCCACTTCACGTCTTTCATCATCGTTCCCTATGACACGCTCGCCGCCCAACCCGGCGATACCGTCTTCGTGACCTTTCACCAGCGCTCGGACAACTGGATCCCACGGACCACCGCGAACACATTTGCTCCCGCAAGACACATCGGGGCCGCATTCGGCGGCGATGCAGAATCGATTCGTTTTCTTCCGTGACCCCCCCCCAGTTTTCCAGAAATACCACCAAATAATACTTCCATCGTATTTTCCTGACACTCAGCGATACACTCAAAGCGGAGGATCGATGGCCCGTTACTTGATTACCGGAATCGCAGGCTTTATCGGCTCAACCCTGGCCCACACGCTGGTCGAGCAGGGACACGACGTGCGCGGCATCGACAACCTCTCCACCGGCAGCCTCGACAACCTGGCCGGCATCCGCGACAAGATCGACTTCCAGCAGATGGGCCTGCAGGACGTAGCCGGAATGAAGTCCGCCTGCGAGGGCATCGACTTTATCCTCCACCAGGCAGCGCTCGCCAGTGTCCCCCGCTCCGTAAAAGATCCCCTCACCTCGCACCAGTCCAACATCGACGGCACGCTGAATCTGCTGCTCGCCGCGCGCGACGCCAAGGTGCGGCGCATCGTCTACGCGGCCTCCTCCTCGGCCTACGGAGACCAGCCCATGCAGCCCAAGCAGGAAGACATGTCTCCGCTGCCGCTCTCGCCCTACGCCGTGCAGAAGCTGGCCTGCGAGTACTACATCCAGGCTTTCTACCGGACTTATGGGCTGGAAGGAATCTGCCTGCGCTACTTCAATATCTTTGGCCCGCGCCAGGCCGCCGACTCGCCTTACTCCGGCGTCATCGCCAAGTTCACAACCATGATGATGGCAGGCGAGACGCCCACCATATTCGGCGATGGCCTCACCAGCCGCGACTTCAACTTCGTCGACAACGCGGTCAGCGCCAACCTGCTCGCCTGCCTCGCGCCCAGTTCGGTCGCCACTGGCCGCGTCTTCAACATCGGCACCGGAAGAAGCCACACGCTCAACGAGGTCTACGCCACCATCGCCGAGCAGCTCGGCTTCACTGCTGCGCCGTTCTACGGCCCCACACGCGCGGGTGACATTCGCCACTCGCTGGCGGACATCCATCGCGCCAGCAAGGAGCTGGGGTACCATCCGAAGGCGCACTTCCACGAGGGCCTGCAAAAAACGGTCGCCTGGTACCTCGCCGAAAAAGAGAAGAAGGCCGCCTCGACGCTCTGACTCAAGAGTGCCGCGCCGCCCTTACCCCAGCTTCGCCAGCTCCTCGTTTGCATCGCTCGACGTCTTGCTGTTGGGCGCAAGCGCCGCGGCCTTCTTCAGATGCAGTTGAGCGTTGGCATTGTCGTGCATCTTGCTGTAGGTCATTCCCAGGTGGAGATGCATCGAAGCGTTGTCCGGGGTCGACCGCAGGGCTCCCTCCAGCAGGTCCCGCGCCGCATAGTAGTTTCCCTTGTAGTAGTAGACCCAGGCCAGTGTGTCGGCTGTACTCGGCGAGTCCGGCATGGCACGGCGCGCCGTCTGCGCCAACGTCAGCGCCACATCCACATTCTGCCCGTTCTCCACCATCAGGTACGCCAGGTTGTTGGACGCAACCGCGTTGTTCGGATCGATCTGCAGTGTCTTCTTGTACTCCGCCATCGCCGTCGAGACGTCGCCCTTCGCCTCCTGCAACGATCCCTGCATCTGCCACGCATGGGCGTCGTTCGGGTGCGAACTGACCCAACCCTGCCAGGTTGCAATCGCTGGATCGATGTCCTTCAGAGCAATCTCGGCCCGCGTATAGATGTCGATCGCGTCGATGCTTCCCGGATTCAACTGCATCGCCTTCTGCGAACTCTCCAGCGCGCCTTTGAAGTCCTTGGTCTGCAATTGAACGGCGGCAAGCACCGAATAGAAGCTGCCATTCCCCGGCTGCTTTGCAATCTGCGCCTCGACCCGCGCCAGCGCCTTCGCCGGCTGCTTCTGCTTGAGGTCGTAGGACACCAGCATTCCCAGCGCCCGGTCCGAGTTCGGGTCCTTGTCCAGCGCCTTTTGCAGCATCGCCTCGCCCTCGGGTACATGCCCCTGGGCTATAAGAATCTGGCCCAGTTCCAGGTACGCCGGTGCATTGTCGGGATTTGCCTTCAATACCGCCTGGAAGTCTGCCTCCGCCTTGTCGTACTCCTTCCGGCTGGCCTCCGCGGTCCCCCGCCACAGATAAGCTGCAGCATAGTTTGGGTGCTGTTGGATCGTCTTGTCCGCCACCTCGGAGAGCATGCCTGCGTCGTTGCGCAGGACCGCGATCTGCGCCAGCCCGCTTGCGGCCTCCAGGTTCCCCGGATTCAGCTTCGCGGCCGCGTGCAGGCTCGCCTCGGAGGTCGCCAGGTCGCCCTTGTTTTCCGCCATCTGTGCCAGCAGCAGTTGTGTCTGCACGTCGTTCGGGTTGTCCTTCACCGCCTTCTTCAGCAGCGCGATTGCGTCGTCGGTCTTGCCCGTGTTCACCAGCAACAGCGCATTTAGAATCTGCACCTGAGGATTGCCTGCATTGTTCTTGGTCAACTCCGAGGCCACCGACGCCGCCTTGGCATAGTTCTTCCTGTCGAACAGAACGCGCGCGTAGGTGATCTTGATCGCGAAGCTCTTGGGATACTTCGAGGTCAGGTCCGCAAACGCAGCCTCGGCGCGGTCCATCTGCTGCGCCTTCACGTAGTAGTCCCGCAGCAGCGTCGAGGCCTCCTCGCTCTCGGGAAGATCGACCACCGCCTGATGCAGTATCTGCTCTGCCTTGTCCTTGCTGCCCTCGCGGAAGTAGAGCCCGGCCAGTGCGGCACGCCCCTGCACGTTGCCCGGCGCAATCCCGACCGCCGCCGTGTACTGCTGCTCCGCGCCTTGCAGATCGCCCTTCTTCTCCATCAGCGCCGCCATTACAAGATGCGGCGTCGCGTCCTTGGCGTCCAGCGATGCCGCCTTGCCCAGCTCCTGTTCGACCGAAGCCTCATTCGCCGGGTCGGCAGTCAGCAACAGCGCCGCCGCGGTATGGAAGCTCGCACGGTTGGGTTCGAGTTGAAGGGCCCGCTGGATCTGCTTCAGTGCATCCGCGTTGTTGCCCCTCCGCTGTGCCACTCCAGCCAATAGAGCGTATGCATCCGCGTCGTTCGGGTCGATCGCCAACACCGCATTGGCCTGCTCTTCCGCCCGGTCGGTGGCACGTCCATCCAGAAGCAGGTTCCCCAGATCGATCCGTGCCTGCAGGTTCGCCGGGCTCACTTGCACCGTCTTCATCAGCTCCGAGTAGGCCAGCATCGGGCTGTTCATCTTCAGATAAGTCTTGGCCATCTCGTAGTGCGCATCGCCAAAGTTCTTGTCCACCTTCAGCGCATTGAGAAACTGCAGCGCGGCCTCTTTGTACTTGCCGCTCGCCTCATATCGCTTTCCACTCTCCAGGTACTTCTGCTTGCGCACGTTCGGGTCGCGGCTGCATCCGGCGGTGAAAATCAGCACGAGCGATAACACAGCCGCTGAGATTCTGGCAACCTGCACTTTGCGTAGTTTGAACATTGGCGGTATCCTCATCTCCTCTTGACGTTCCCTTCAATCTCTCTCTTCCATGCCGTCTCCTGCAAACCCTCTCTTCCAGCAACGGGGCCTCGCCCTGCTCAATCGGGAACATATGCCGGAAGCAGCGGCGCAATCTGCTCGGCAAACTTCATCACGCGCGCCCGCGCCTGCAGCCTGTCCTCTCCCGGCTCCACGGGCGTGATAATGCGGACCAGCGCAGCATCCGTGCGCCCGTAGCGGATCGAGTCGGCCAGCGTAACCAACTTCGCCGCATAGTCGCCCGCAATCACATGCCCATGCATCTGGTACCAGTACAGGACCTCCTGCGTCGAAGTCCCATTTGAAATCAGAAACTCCTTCACCTGGTATTTTTTGCCCGCGGCGTTGGTCAACGACGTAATCCACGACGACTCGAAGTTCCATCCCGCGCCGGGCAGGCAGTTCTGCGGCGAGTGGATCGACTGCCCCGTCCGCTGCGTGGGGAAGTAACCGATAAAGAGCCCGATCGACGCCCGGTCGTCCATCCCTGCGTTCTCCGGCGAAGCGCTGTCCTCGACCGAGAGCTGAGGATGGTACACCCGGTTCAGGAACTCCCCCTTGCCCAGAGCCTGCACTACATCCTCAGGCATCACGATCTCGGTCGCCGTTCGCGTCCCAACCGTCATCGGAAACTCGTCCAGCGGACTGCTCGGCGGAACCCAGTCCACATCTCCGCGCAGATACAGCAGCAGCGCCGCCGACGCCATCAGCAGCGCCACGACCCAGAACCGTGAAGACCGGAGCCGCGCGCTCCTCATGCCGGTTGCCTGCCTTTCTCCGCCACCAACTCCATCGCTCGATGCACCAGATAGAGACACCCCAGCGAGATCACGAACATCAGCCAGCCCGAGAACTCATGGAAGAACCCCATCGCCTTATCCGGGTCCCAGTACTGCACGCACAGCCCCGTTCCGAAGATGCGCGCCCCGTTGGCTGCCACTGCAATGGGAACGCTGGCCAGCGCCAGCACCACCCTCCGCCACGTCTTGCGCTCCAGAAAATAACCGTAGATCACCGCCACCGTGAACAGGCTCATCAGCGAACGGATGCCGCTGCAAGCCTCGGCAACCTCCAACTGCATGGCCGGCAACTGGATCACATTGCCCTCGCGCAGCACCGGAACCTGGGCCACCTGAAGCAGCGTGGTGGCCAGCCGCGAAGCCAGCAACTGTAGCGGAAACGTAATTTGGTTGAACAGGATCGTCGGCAGAGGGATCGCCAGCAGAAGCACAAACAAAACAAACTTCACCCGGCCCAGCATGGCTCGGCCCAACAGAGTCCACACCAGCCCCGCCACCAGCAGCACAAACGAGGTCCGCTGCAGGAACAGGTCCGCGCCAAACACGCCCAGCAACAGCACAAACAGCCCCAGCACAACCAGCCACACACCCGCCCAGCTCGGCGCAATCGCCGTGTCCTGAAGCTCGCGCCGGTTGTCCCACAACAGATAAGCCGCAAAAAACGGAATTAGAAATCCATGGGAGAAGTCAGGCAGCTCATACCAGTCCGCCACCAGCTTCACCGCAATGCCGTGGTAGAGCACCGCCAGCAGCGCCACAACCAGCAGCGCCGGCCCGCTCCTGGAGAGAGCAGGCGGCAGGAAAGTCCCAGGGACCGTGTCGATTGAATTCGACTTCACGCGTACTCACCTAAGCAATTCGCAATTCTCAATTCGCAATTCAATTCGCAATTCTTCGCAATTCATAGACCCATCGGATTATCGCACGCAATAGGTACCTTTGCGGTCTACGTCTTTCGAGGTACACAAGTGTGCAAGACCGCAAAATGGCGCGCCGCGGGAGTGTAAAATCGCCACAGATGTGTTTCGTGGCTCTTGGTCCTTCAACAAGAGCCCGCGGGCTCGAAGCGGCCCAAACAGGCGGTTTTGCATGGATGTTCCGTTCCGCGGGATGGGTCGGGTGCGCACCGGAATCGACCAGGTGCGCGACCTTTGTACCGCGAAACGGGTCGCGAAACAGGTTCTGGACAGTTGCATCCACGACGCGTACAAATCGGCAAATACTATGACCTCTCTCCGCTGCACACTCCTTTCGATCGCTCTCCTTCCGGCTCTCGCCGCCGGCCTCGCCCAGCAGACGCCCGCCAGATCTGCGCCCGCCGCCAAGCCAGCCGCCGCACCCGCCATCAACCATCCCGCCACCTCGTCCTCCACCGCGCACCCCGCTGCCACGGCGCTCGTCGCCCACCCCGCCAACGTCGCCCCCGCCTACATCATTGGCCCGGATGACGCCCTCTCGGTGATGGTGTGGGACAATCCCAACTACTCCGCCGCCAACCTCCCCGTGCGCCCGGATGGGAAGATCACCCTGCCGATGATCGGAGATATTCAGGCCTCCGGGTTTACTCCGATGCAGCTCTCCGCGGACATCACAACGCGCCTCAAGCAGTTCATCATCGATCCGGCGACGGTCAACGTCAGCGTGCTCGCCGTCAACAGCAAGCGCGTCTACCTGATCGGTGAAGTCATGCATGTTGGCCCGCTTGCCATCACTCCGGGACTGACCATCCTGCAGGCCATCGCCACCGCCGGTGGGCTCACCCCGTACGCCAACAAGAAGCACATCTACATCCTGCGCGGCGATCCCGGCAAGCAGCAAAATATTCCCTTCGACTACACCAAAGCCTTGAAGAAGGGCGACATGCAGGGCGTCACGCTCGCCCCCGGCGACACGATCGTGATTCAATAATGAAGACGCTCCCGCTCACCGCCCAATCCGTAGCCCTGCTTCTTCTCCTGCCCTTGCTGGCGATTCCCGCCACTTCCGGTGCTCAGGCCCTTCCAGCCGCTGTGGCCTCGCCCATCTCCACCGGCTTCAGTCTGCCCAGCTCCGCGGGCACGCTGCAATACGCCCTCAGCGCCTCCCAGAGCATCTCCAACAACTACTTCGGCAACTCCGGCACTGACTACAACACCAACCTCAACGGCGATCTCGCCTTCATCTCCAGCAGCCCGCGCGACCCCTTCAACATGGTCTTCTCCGGGGGGCGTTCATGGAGCAGTTCCAGCCAGTCGTTCAACTTCCTCAACCTCGCCATCTCTCAGGTTGTCATTGCGGGCCGCTGGAACTTCATGCTCTCCGATTCGGTCAGTTACCTGCCGCAAACCGCCTCCGCCGGACTCTCCGGCGTGGCTGGCGTGGGCGATCTCGGCCTCAGCCCCGTCCAGACTGGTGCAATCCCCGGCCAGGGAGTGCTCACCGGCTACTCCACCCGCGTCGCCAACTCGAGCTCCCTCAGCCTCGGACGCCAGATCACCGGCAAGACCTCGCTCAACGCCTCGGGCTCCTACTCCCTCACGCGCTTCCTCAGCAACTCCAGCAGCTCCACCGTCCCCAGTTCCCCCGGCCTTGACACCGACGGCGACTCCGTCAGCGCCAGCCTCAGCCATACCATCGACACGCGCAACAGCTTCGCAGGGAACTTCGCCTACTCGCGCAACACATACTCCGGCGCCAACTCCGGCATCCCTCAGCCCGGCTTCTCCAGCCAAACCGCCAGCCTGCAATACTCCCATCAGTTCACCCGCAAGTTCGGCATGAGCCTCGCCGCCGGCCCGCAATGGACCGGCATCGACAGCCCAGGCCTCACGCCCACCCTCAGCCTCTTCGCCAACCTCTCGGCCTCCTACGCCGGCAAGTTCTCCCACGCCACGATTGCCTATTCGCGCAGCAGCAACAGCGGCTTCGGCGTCGTCGGAGGCGCAATCTCCAACTCCGTCACCTTCTCCGCCAGCCGCACCTTCGACCGCGTCTGGGCCTGCGCCCTCACCTCGGCCTATACCCAGACAGCCAACCTGCCCTCGGCCACCAGCCTTCCCTTTACCTTCCACACCACTATCGCCGGCGTGCAGGTCTCGCGTGCCCTGGCCCGTTCTCTCTCCGCATACGCCAGCTACTCGTTGCAGAATCAGTCCAACCAGGGAACGACCGCCGCCGTCGATCTCTTCAGCGGACTCTCCAATGTAGCCGGCTTCGGGATCACCTTCTCGCCCTCCGCCGTCCGTCTTGGGCACTCGTAAGGAGCATCGAAATGCTTGGCCATCGCGCACTGATCGTCGAAGATTATATGGCAATCCTCAAGCGCCGCTGGTGGCTCATCGCCATCCCCACGTTCATTCTGCCGGTCCTCGCTGTCGTCGCCACCGTATACATCCCTCCGCAGTTCGTCTCGCTGGCCGGTATCCAGATCGACCAGCAGAAGGTATCCAACGATCTGGTCAAGTCCGTCGTCTCCGAGGACATCAACAGCCGCCTCGCCGCCATCGAGCAGCAGATCAAGAGCCGGTCCAGCATCCAGCCCATCGTGGAAAAGTTCAACCTGTACGCCGACCAGCGATTTACCATGGACGACCGCATCGTTCTGGCGCTCAAGAACATCGATATCCAGGGCATGCCAACCGGCTTCGCCCGCTCCAATGGAGTCCCCGGATTTACCATCGCATTTACCGCCAGCGACGCGCACACCGCACAGCAGGTCTGCGCCGAGATCACATCGCTGTTCATCTCGGCCAACCTGCGCTCCCAGCAGGACTTCAGTGGGGGCACCACCGACTTCCTCAAGGAGCAACTGAACAACGCCAAGCACACCCTCGACGACCAGGACGCAAAGAAGGCCGACTTCGAGCGCAAGTACTTCGGAATGCGGCCCGAGGATGAATCCAACAACGTCAACATTCTGAGCAGCCTGAACACCCAACTCGACGCATCCACCCAGGCCCTCAGCCGTATGGAGCAGGACAAGTCCTACATGGATACGATGCTCGCCCAGCAGTCCACGTCCTCTCCCGGCGCAGTCTCCCCGCAGACCGACGAGAAGCAGTTGCAGGATCTGCTGGCGCAGCAGGCCAATCTCACCCTCCATTACACCGCGCAAGACCCTGACGTCGTCTCCATCAACCGCAAGATCGCCGACCTGCGGCGCAAGATAGCGCAGTCGCCCGCCACCCCATCGTCCGTGGCTTCCAGCACCGCCGCAGGCCGCAACGACTCCGCGGCCGTCCAGGATCTGCGCGCCCGCATCCGCGCCGCCGACATCGGTATCCAGGCCAAGCGTGCCGAACAAGTTCAGCTCAACAAGCAGATCCATGCCTACCAGGGGCGCATCCAGTCCACTCCGCAGGTCGAAGAGGAGTACGAGCAATTGACCCGCGACACCCAGATCTCGCAAGCCCAGTACGATAGCGATCTGACCAAGCTGAACCAGGCCCAGATGGCCACCGACCTGCAAAACCGCCAGGAAGGAGAGACCTTCAGCGTGCTGGATGCAGCCAATTTGCCGGATAACCCCACCTATCCCAAGCGCAGGATCTTCGCCTCCGGAGGTCTTGCCGCCGGCCTCTTCCTCGGCCTGCTCCTCAGCGCTCTGCTTGAATACCGCGACACCGCACTGCGCAGCGAGCGCGACGTCTGGGCCTTCACCAAACTGCCCACTCTGGCCGTCATCGCATGGTCGGGCGA
>PLOT01000104.1 GCA_003142215.1 Granulicella sp.
GGACAGCCGGTGTGGCAGAAGGGAACGCCGCAGTCCATGCAGCGCGCACCCTGCTCGCGCTGCTTCGCCTCGCCGAAGGGTTGGTAGATCTCAAACCAGTCCTCCAGCCGCTCCTCGACCTTGCGCCGCGTTGGCTGTTCCCGATCGATCTCAAGAAAACCCGTCACCTTACCCATGCTGCACCTGCCCTGCCGCCACCAAAGGCGACGAAGTTGTCGTGGAATCGCTGGAGCCCGGCGAGACGTATACCGCCTCGGCGCGCGGTATCCCCAGCACCCGCTTGTATTCATGCGGAAAGACCTTGATGAACTGCGCCTGCGTCGTCTCCCAGTGCTCCAGAATCCACGCCGCCTGCGGGCTGCCTGTCAGGTCGATGTGGCGCTTCATTAAGCCGCGCACCAGATCCACATCCTCGTCCAGCGCCAGTGGCTCCAGGTCCACGCCGGCCCGGTTGCAGCGGCGCGTGGAGAAGTCGCCCACGTCGTCGTAGACAAACGCGCGTCCGCCGTTCATGCCGGCCGCGAAGTTGCGCCCGGTCGCGCCCAGCACAACCACCGCGCCGTTGGTCATGTACTCGCAGCCATGGTCGCCCACGCCCTCCACCACCGCCGTTGCGCCGGAGTTGCGCACCGCGAAGCGCTCGCCCGCGATGCCGCTGAAGAAGGCCTCGCCCGCGGTCGCGCCGTAGAGCACCACGTTGCCGATCAGAATGCTCTCCTCCGGCAGGAAGCTCGAAGTCTTCGGCGGGTAGACGATAATGCGTCCGCCGGAGAGCCCCTTGCCCACATAGTCGTTGGAGTCGCCCTCCAGCTCCAGCGTGACGCCCGCCGGAACGAACGCCCCAAAGCTCTGTCCGGCCGAGCCCTTGAAGCGGAAGTGGATGGTCTCGTCCGGCAGTCCCTCCGCGCCGTAGCGGCGCGCGATCTCGCCGCCCAGCATCGCGCCCACTGTGCGATGCACGTTGCGAATGGCGAAGCTCCCCGTCACCCGCTGTTTCGACTCCAGCGCCGGCCTGGCCTGCGCGATCAGTGCATGGTCCAGCGCCTGATCCAGCCCGTGGTCCTGTTCCTTCGTCTTCCGCCGCCCCACATGCGAGGGCAGCTCGGGCGAAAACAGAATCGACGCGAGATCGATCCCCTTGGCCTTCCAGTGAGCGTCGGCAACCACCGCATCGATCCGGTCCACGCGGCCCACCATCTCATCGAAGGTCCGGAAGCCCAGCTTCGCCATATGCTGGCGTACCTGCTCCGCAAGGAAGAAGAAGAAGTGGATGACGTGCTCCGGCTGCCCCTGGAAGCGCGCGCGCAACACCGGGTCCTGCGTGGCAATGCCCACCGAGCAGGTGTTCAGATGGCACTTGCGCATCATGATGCACCCCATCGCGATCAGCGGCATGGTGGAGAAGCCGAACTCCTCGGCACCCAGCAGCGCCGCGATCACAACATCGCGCCCGGTCTGCAGCTTGCCGTCCGTCTGCACCTTGATGCGGCTGCGCAGATCGTTCAGCAGCAACACCTGCTGCGTCTCCGCCAGGCCCAGCTCCCACGGCAGCCCTGCGTGCTTGATCGAGCTCTGAGGCGATGCGCCCGTGCCGCCGTTGTCGCCCGAGATCAGCACCACGTCGGCGTGCGCCTTGGAGACGCCCGCGGCCACCGTGCCCACCCCCGCCTCCGCCACCAGCTTCACCGCAATGCGCGCCCTCGGGTTCACGTTCTTCAGGTCGTAGATCAGTTGCGCCAGGTCTTCGATCGAGTAGATGTCGTGGTGCGGCGGCGGGGAGACCAGCGTCACTCCAGCCACCGAACAGCGCAACTTCGCGACAATCTCGTCCACCTTGTGTCCGGGCAACTGTCCGCCCTCGCCGGGCTTTGCGCCCTGCGCCATCTTGATCTGGATCTCGTCCGCGTTCACCAGGTAGTTCGCCGTCACGCCGAAGCGCCCGCTGGCCACCTGCTTCACCGCGCTGCGCCGCAGATCGCCGTTGGCGTCGCGCAGGAACCGCGCCGGGTCCTCGCCGCCCTCGCCGGTGTTGGACATTCCGCCAATCCGGTTCATCGCAATCGCCAGCGTCTCGTGCGCCTCCTTGCTGATGGAGCCGAAGCTCATCGCGCCGGTGGTGAAGCGCTTGACGATTTCCTTCGCCGGCTCGACTTCGTCGATCGGCAGCGCCTTGTGCGCGTACTTGAACTGCATCAGCCCGCGCAGCGTGCATAGGTGCTTGCTCTGCTCGTCGATCAGGTCGGTGTACTCCTGAAACGTCGCCGGATTGTTCTGCCGCACCGCCTGCTGCAGCTTGCTGATGGTCGCCGGATTCACCAGGTGGTACTCGCCGCCCTCGCGGTACTGGTACTGCCCGCCCACCACCAGGTCCGTCTCCGATTCGGTCAGCGGCTGGAAGGCGTACTCGTGCTTCATCTGCGCCTCGCGCGCCAGCACGTCCAGCCCCACGCCTTCGACTCGCGAGGCCGTTCCGGAGAAGTATGCGTCGATCAGCGATTGGTTCAGCCCCACTGCCTCGAAGACCTGCGCCCCGCGATAGCTCTGCAGCGTGCTGATCCCCATCTTGGAGAAGGTCTTCAGCAGGCCCTTGTTGATCGCCTTGATGAAGTTCTTCTCCGCGTACTCGGCCGTCACGTCGTCCGCCAGCATCCCGCGCAGCTTCATATCGCGCAACGTCTCAAACGCCAGATACGGATTGATCGCGCTTGCGCCATAGCCGATCAGCAACGCAAAGTGCATCACCTCGCGCGGCTCTCCGCTCTCGATAATCAATGCCACCTGCGTCCGCGTCTTGTCGCGCACCAGCCGGTTGTGTACCGCGGCCATCGCCAGCAGGCTGGGAATCGGCGCAAGAGTGGCATTCACGCCGCGGTCCGACAGGATCAACAAGGAGTAGCCGGATTCAACCGCCTGGGCCGCACGCTCTCCAAGATCGTCCAGCGCATGCTTCAGCCCAGCCTCGCCATCTTGCGCACGGAAGAGCGTTCGCAGTTCTGTCGCCAACAGATCGCCCGAAGAGATCCGCCGCAGCTTCTCCAGGTCGCGATTGGTCAGGATCGGGTGCGGGATCTTCAGCGTGTGGCAGTTCTCCGGCGCCTCGTTCAGAATGTTGCGCTCCGTCCCGATGTAGCTGATCAACGACATCACCAGCTCTTCGCGGATCGGGTCGATCGGCGGATTGGTCACCTGCGCGAACAGTTGCTTGAAGTAGCTGAACAATTGCTGCGGCCGGTCCGAAAGACACGCCAGAGGAGTATCCGCTCCCATCGACCCGGTCGGCTCCTCGCCCTTCGAGGCCATCGGCCCCAACAGCACCTTCAGGTCCTCCTCGCTGTATCCATAGGCGCGCTGGCGGCGCAGCAGAGTCTCCGGGTCCGACGTGATCACCTTCCACGGCTCCGGCAGATCGTCCAGCACCACCTGCTGCTCCTTCAGCCACTCCGCGTAGGGCTGGCGGCCGGCCAGCGACTGCTTGATCTCCTCATCCGAAATAATCCTGTGCTCCACCGTATCCACCAGGAACATCCGCCCCGGCTGCAACCGGCCCTTCTTGCGAACATCCTCCGGCGGCACCTCGATGACGCCCGCCTCCGACGCCAGCAC
>PLOT01000175.1 GCA_003142215.1 Granulicella sp.
GCTTCACGCTGGCCGCCATCCCCTTGCGCGCCGACCCGCGCGACGCCTACGTCTGCCCACGCCAGAAGGCGCTGCACACGCTGCCCACCGGGGCCCTGGTCGGCACCACCAGTCCGCGCCGCCGCGCCCAACTCCTCGCCCTGCGTCCCGACCTTCGCTTCGTCGAGCTGCGCGGCAACATCGACACTCGCCTGCGCAAGCTGGCCGACGGCGAGTGCAACGCGCTGGTGCTGGCCGCCGCCGGCCTCGACCGGCTGGGCCGCACCGAGTGGCTCCATCAGCGCTTCACCATCGAAGAGATCTGCCCCGCGCCCGGCCAGGGAGCGCTCGCGCTGGAAACCCGAGCCGCCACCTATTCAGTCTTAGCCGACCCCGCCCGCGACGACCGCATCCGCCAGGCAGTCGCCGCGCTCGACCACCCCGAGTCGCGCTTCTCAGTCGAGGCCGAGCGCACCGTGCTCGACGCCCTCGGCGGCGGCTGCCAGCTTCCCATCGGAGTTCACTGCGCCCCCGTCTACGACGACGCAGACCCCGTCCCCAACGCCGGCGATCCTATCGCCTGGCGCATCCAGGCCCAGGTCGTCGCACCCGACGGCGAACGCATGATCTGTCACTCGTCCGAAGTCCCCGTCGGCATCACCGCCCGCGCCCTCGGCCTGCGCGTCGCCGAAGATTTAAAATCTCGCGGCGCCCTCGAGCTGCTCGCCCCAACCTCCTAATCGCATCCAGCAAAAAACTTATGGCCGAAGACGTTCTGTCTTCGGCCATAAGTTTCTATCGATCGATGCTATACGAACAGTCGTCTACGGCGTCTTCACAGTATGCGTGATCGTGATCTCAATCAAACCAGAGTCATCGGCGCTGGGCTTCATAATAATTCTCTCACCGCCCTTCGCTCCTCCGGCATTTTCTGCCAGCGAGAGCACGGTCTTTCCGTAGCGTTCGGTCGAAGTCGCATTCGGGCCCAGCTTGACCTTATAGAAGCTCAGTACCAAGCTTTCAGGATCGCTGGTCGTATAACTCGCGCTCTCGGACTCGATGCCAAGCGCCTTCATCCTCATACTGTCTTTTTCCAAACGAACCGCACCAGGATAGACACTGACGCCAAGTTCTGCCTCACTCACATTCGCCGCTTTCCCCACCGTTAGACCGTGCATCGCCCGCCAGCCCACATACCCAATCCCCCCTATAGCCAGCACGCCCAGCCCAAACACTACGGCCAGCACAATCAGCACAATCTTCCACACGTTCTTCTTATTCGGCGGAGCAACGATGCCGCAGGCAGGACAGAAACCCGTGCTCGACTCAAGTGGGCCACCGCATTTCGCGCAAAAACCTGCCATCTCGTTTCTCCCTGTTTTTCTTCCGGCCAACAGCGTAGACGCACACAGAAGTTCGTCACACCGGAGTGCACCGAGCTTATTGGAAGGTCAAAGTCGAGTCAACGCAAACTTGCAGCAATGGTCTGATCCCATCGCTCGGGCTATACCACGCCGCTCTTGTGGCGGATGTCCGCACCGCGCACCCAGAAGATCACGTCTTCGGCGATGTTGGTTGCATGGTCGCCCACCCGCTCCAGGTTGCGCGCAATGATCAGCGCGTTCAGGCTCTGCGGCGTCAGCTCCGGCTTTTCCTTGATCAGCGCGCTCAGCGTATCGAACGCGGCGTCGTTCATCTCGTCCACCTGGTCGTCCAGCATCAGCACCGACTGCGCCAGCTCCGCGTCCGCCTCGATGAATGCCTGCAGTGCCTTGCGCACCATCGCCGAGGCCAGCGACGCGAGGCGCGGAATGTCCACCGGCAGATCGATGTTGGCGAACGCGCCCATCTCGCGCACGCGCACCGCGATGTTCACCGCCTGATCGCCGACGCGTTCCAGGTCCGCGTTGATGCGGATGACAGAAAGAATAAACCGCAGGTCGATGGCCATCGGCTGCTCCATCGCCAGCAGGTCCAGCGCCAGTTGGTCGATCTCCCGCTCCAGCCGGTTGATCGCCGGCTCCGCCCGGAAGACCAATTCGCAGATCGAGAGGTCGCGCGTGCGGTAGGCCTCGATCGAGCGCTGGATCGCCTGCTCGGCCATGCCCGCCATCATCAGCAGCCGTTCCTTCAGGTCGTCGAGGCTCTGCTGAAACTTGATGCGGGTCGTCATCAGCCAAACCTCCCCGTAATGTAGTCCTCGGTGCGCTTGTCCGATGGCATGGTAAATATTTTGTCCGTCGAGTTGAACTCGACCATCTTGCCGTTCAGGAAGAATCCCGTGTTCTCCGCCACGCGCGCCGCCTGCTGCATATTATGGGTCACAATCACAATCGTATACTGGCTCTTCAACTGGAAGATCAGGTCCTCGATCTTCGAGGTCGAAACCGGGTCCAGCGCAGACGCAGGCTCGTCCATCAGCAATACCTCGGGATCGACCGCAAGCGCGCGCGCAATACACATCCGCTGCTGCTGGCCGCCGGAGAGGCTCGCGCCCGATTTCTTCTTCAAATCGTCTTTGACCTCTTCCCACAGCGCGGCGGCTTTGAGACTGCGCTCCACCGTTTCGTCCAGAATGGCCTTGTTGCGGAATCCATTCAGCTTCAGTCCGCTGGCCACATTGTCGTAGATCGACATGGTAGGAAACGGGTTGGGACGCTGAAAGACCATCCCCACGCGGCGACGAATGTCCACCGGCGAGGCGTCCTTGTAGATGTCCACCTCGCCCATCTTCACCACCCCCGTCGCACGCGCAATCGGGTTGGTCTCGTGCATCCGGTTCAGGCAGCGCACAAACGTGCTCTTGCCGCAGCCCGACGGCCCAATCAGCGCCGTCGCGTGGTTGGCCGGAATGTTCAGGTTGATGTCCTGCAGCGTGTGGTTCGTTCCATACCACGCGTTCAGGTGTTCCACATCGATGCCGACTCCCACTTAGCTTGCCCCTTTCAGTATGCCGCGGGCCGCATAGATGCGCACCAGCGTTACCGACACCATAATCATCAGGATCAACACCAGCGCTCCCGCCCACGCCAGCCGGTGCCACTCGTCGTACGGCGAGATCGCGTAGACATAGATCTGCAACGGAAGCGCCGCAATCGGCTCATTCAGCTTGAAGCTCCAGAACTGGTTGCCGAACGCCGTAAACAGCAGCGGCGCCGTCTCGCCAGCCACGCGCGCAAACGCCAGCATACACCCCGTAATAATTCCTGGCGACGCCGTCCGCAAACTCACCGAGATCACAGTACGCCACTTCGGCACGCCCAGGCCCAGCGCAGCCTCGCGGATCGAATGCGGCACCGTCAACAGCATCTCTTCGGTCGTCCGCGTGATCGTCGGAACCATCATGATGGCCAGCGCAACCCCGCCGGAGAATGCCGAAAAATGCATCTGCCGCATCACAATCAGCGAGTAGGCCGCAATCCCCATCACGATCGACGGAATTCCGTTCAGCACGTCCGCGGTGAAGCGCACCGCCATCGCCAGCATCCTGCCCCGGCCGTACTCGGCCAGATAGACGCCCGCCGCAATCCCCACCGGGACCCCCATTGAACTGGCCAGCGCCAGCACAATTGCCGATCCCAGTATGGCGTTCGCCATGCCTCCGCCCGGTTCGCCCACCGGCGCGGGAATGTGCGTGAAGAACGCCAGGTTCAGCGAACTCGCGCCCTTGAAGATCAGGTAACCAAGGATCGCCACCAACGGCGCAATCACCAGCACCGTACTCAGCACCGCAAGCCCGGTCACCAGATGGTTCATCACATAGCGCCGCGCCGAGTTGAAGCGCATGGCCCTGGTCTGGTAGTTCGTAGGCGTTCGCAATGGGCCGTCCCCGCCCGGCGCAGCCATCGGAGTTGGGTTCGTGCTCATCTTAAATCGACCTCGCCGGAGCACCGCGCGTCACAGCCCAAACCAGCGCGCGCGCGATCGCATTCACCACAATCGTCACCAGAAACAGAGCCAGCCCAATCTCGATCAGAGCGCTCAGGTACAGGTCCCCGGTGGCTTCTGTAAACTCATTGGCAATCACGCTGGCCAGCGTGTACCCAGGCGCAAACAGGCTCTTCGAAATCACGGGATGGTTGCCGATCACCATGGTCACGGCCATGGTCTCGCCCAGCGCGCGTCCCAGCCCCAGAATCACCGCGCCCACAATGCCGATGCGCGCGTTGCGCAGCACTCCGGTGCGAATCATCTCCCAGCGCGTCGCACCCAGCGCCAGCACCGCCTCGCGCTGCGAGGTCGGAACAGCCTGCATAATGTCGCGCGTAATCGAGGAGATGATGGGCAGAATCATGATCGCCAGAATGATGCTGGCTGTCAGCATCCCCACGCCAAAGTTGTACCCGCCAAAGAACCCCGTCCAGCCGAGGTACTTGACCAGCAGCGGCCCAAACTGGTCGCGCATGATCGGCACCAGCACAAACACCGCCCACAGACCGTACACCACGCTGGGTATCGCCGCCAGCAGTTCGGTCAGAAACGAGATGGGAGCGCGCAGCCTCGCCGGGCAAAGTTCGGAGAGAAAGATCGCGACGCCCAGGGCCAGCGGCACCGCCATCGCCAGCGCCAGCAACGAAGTCATCAGCGTGCCGAAGATGAACGGCAACGCGCCAAAGTCGCCGGACACCGGGTCCCATGCCGAGCGCATAAAGAAGCCAAACCCGAACTGCTGCAGGCTCAGCCTGGACCGCAGGATCAAAATCGTCAGGATAAAGAGCACAATCGCGAAGATGCTCAGCGCGCAGACCAGCATCGCCGCCGCAAACGTATTGTCCGCCAGAGCGCCGTTGCCGCGCTTGCTCAGGTACTGCCGGATCGGCGAGGGGGGCCCTTCCTGGGCAACCGTCTCCGCGGCCGCGACAAACGACACGATCGCCGGCGCATGAAGCGGCATCGCCTCCATCTGCGTCGAAGGCGCAGTCGGCGGCGACGAAGGCTCCGGCTCTCTCTCAAGGGACATGGACGATGGAGTCACGATTGATATGTAAGGTTCAGCCGTCATTCTGAGCGTAGCTCAGAATGACGGGAATTCACACTTGCCTGTTTCTCTATAGGTCGCACCAGGCCGAAAAAACATGCCGCGCGGCCGCAAATCCATATCGTCCGCGCGGCACTCACAGTTTACTTGATGGTCGTGATGGTTTTCTTCACCATCGTCTGCACCTGCGCCGGAAGCGGCGCATAGTCCATGCTTGTTGCCTCGCTCTCGCCATGCTCCAGCATCCAGGTCAGGAATTCCTTCATCGCCACGCCTTTCGCTGGATCAGCGAATTTCAAGGGGATCAGCAAGTAGGTAAAGCTCGAGATCGGGTACGAGGCCGCGCCCGAAGCGTTGGTGATGGAAACGCGATAGTCCGCCGGCATGGTCTTGGCCGAGGCCGCAGCCGCAGCCGTCACGCCCTCCGGGGAACCCTGCAGGAACTTGCCCGCGGCATTCTTCACAGAGCCATACGCCATCTTGTTCTGCAGCGCATAGATCAGCTCCACGTAGCCGAACGAGTTGGGCGACTGCTTCACCATCCCAGCCACGCCCTCATTGCCCTTCGCTCCGACGCCCGCCGGCCATTTAACCGACGAATTCTTACCCACAGTGCTGGCCCAACCAGGGCTCACCTTCGACAGATAGTCGGTGAAGATATACGTCGTTCCGCTGCCGTCCGAGCGATACACCGGCAGAATGCCCGCGTTTGGCAGGTTGGCTCCAGGGTTGTCCTTCACCAGCCGTGGGTCATTCCACTTCGTGATTTTGCCCAGATAGATGTCCGCAATCACATCGCCGGAGAAGTTCAGCTCCTTGCTCACGCCCGGAATGTTGTACACCGGAACCACCGCGCCCAGCACGGTCGGGATGTGCATGAACTTGACCTTGGCTGCGGCAATCTTATCGTCGGTCACCGGCATGTCGCTGGCGCCAAAGTCAACCGTGCCCTCCGACGTCTGCAATACGCCCGCGCCGGAGCCGAGCGACTGGTAGTTGATCTTCACGTTCGGATGAAGCGCGTTGTATTCCGTAAACCACTTGCTATAGATCGGGTACGGGAAGGTGGCTCCCGCCGCCGTAATGTTCTGTGCGCTTGCGCCGGCCGCAACCATCGCCAACAAACCTGCCGCCACTATGTTCAGTCTCACTGGTTTCCCCCTCGAAGTCGGATCGCCCAGCCCGGTCTTCCCTGCTGGGCAGGCTCGGACGCATCCCTAAGTACTGAAATCAGTTTGATGCCTGATTGTTACGAGGTGATTACATCGCAATAAAATGCAAAAGAAAGCTATACGCCGTGGCAACATCCCCCGCCGCACACCCTGTCCACTGTCTTATTCCGGGACAACCCGCGCCTTGGGAAGCCTCACCAGAAAGTTGCTGCCCGCGCCCAGTTCGCTCTCCGCGCGGATCGTCCCGCCCTGCATCTCGACCATGTGCCGCGCGATGGCCAGCCCCAGCCCAGTGCCCCCCGACTCCCGCGAGCGGGCCTTGTCCACCCGGTAGAAGCGCTCGAAGATGCGCGTCAGATGCTCCGACGCAATCCCCAACCCAAAGTCCCTTACGCTGAACTCCACTGCCGCAACCCCATCTTCGCCTCCTCCCGCAATCTCGCGCGCACTGACCACCACACGACCGCGCAGGGAATTCTTCGCCTGCCCGTACTTGATCC
>PLOT01000136.1 GCA_003142215.1 Granulicella sp.
CGGTCCTGCCGGCGATGCTCTGGAGATCGCTGGCAACCCGCAAATTGCGCCTCCACCCGCTCCGTGCAGGTCTGCCGGTCGTGGCCGCCGCGCTCTGCGTCGCTCTACCGCTACTCTGCTGGACGGCCCGCAACGAACACATCTTCCACGTCTTTCAACCGCTCTCCCCGCGCAGCGCCAACGATCCGGGCGAGGTGGTGCTGCATGGCTATGGCCGCTGGTACAGCAGTTGGGCCATCGACTTCGCCGCCGTCGACGAGGTCTGCTGGCCCATGGACGGCGAACCCATCGATATCGCCAACCTGCCGCCGCGCGTCTTCAGCGCCACATCGCAATCGACCTCGGCAGAGGTTCGCAGTCGCACTGTAGCCCTGTTTGCCGAGTACAACGGCACCCTCACGCTTACACCGGACCTCGATGCACGCTTCAATGCGCTCGCCGATGAGCGCATCCACGTCCACCCGGTACTCTACTACGCCGGCCTGCCCATCGCACGCGTCCTCGACATGGCCCTGCGCCCGCGCACCGAGCTGCTGCAGCTCTCCGATGATGAATGGTGGAAGTGGAGGGAGCACCGCGCACAGTCTGCCTTTGCCGCCAGCTACGCCGCGCTCAACCTTGCGTACTATGTGCTTGCCTTCGTGGGACTGTGCGTATGGCGGCGGCGGGGCTGGCTCTCGTCCGTTCCACCCACGCCCGATGCACCCGGCCCCGGACAGTGCGCCTTCCGCGAGTTCGCCTTCGCCATGGCCGCCAGCGTGCTATTGCGCGCTGCCATGCTGCTCTTCATCGCCAACTCAGAGCCCCGTTACACGCTGGAGTTCTTTCCCGTCTTCCTGGTCTGGATTGGCGCGCTCTTCGCCGCCCCTCAGTTGGCTGTCCCGCCCGAAGCTGAGCGCGAACTCTAACTGCACTTGCCCTTGCACTTGATGGCAAACGCATTCAGGTCGATCGGCTGGTTCAGGCGAATGTTGCTGTAGATCACCGTGTTGGTATCGCCAGAGGGTTGAAAGAAAACCTGCTTCAGAGTGACGTCGCGCGCCAGATCGAGCCAGATCGTGATGTGGGTGAAGCTGGTACTGGTCTCCTTCGAGACCAGATCGAGCTTCTCGACCTCGACGACTGTGTTGCCGTCCTTCACCTTCTCTGGGCCTTGGTCGGTGATCTCCCACGCCTTGTCCAGATCGCTGCCGCTGCCACCGAAGCCGAGGGTCAGAAACGTATCCGCTCGTGCCTTGTTCGTGCCTGAGGCCGAAATCGTATCGATATGGTTGGTTCCCGCCGAGTACAAACGTCCCACGCCGTTCTTGTACTCCACGGTCTGCTCGCTGGGAGGGCCGAATTTGGCTCCCATCTGGATGGAGTTGCCGCTGCGCAGGAAGTAGGTCGTGCCCGACTCGGTCGTCGTGTCGTTGACAATCTTCTCGAACTGCTGCTTCTGGATTGAAGCCTCGGCGGAGTGGAAGGTCTTGCTGCCCGCGTCCATCTGGGCCAGAACGGTCTTGAGGCGGTCCGGTTTTGCCTGCGCCGCCGTGGCGCGCCCCACGCCGTAACCGGTGGCGAGAAAAAGCGCGCTGGCAACAACTCCCGCGAGAACCCGAGGCCGCATCAGCGCACCACCCACGCGTTGTATGCGACGACCTTGCTGTGCGCGTCGAGTACCGGCTCATAATGATCGAGCGTCACCTCGCCGGAGATCGGTTCGACGACGCGCAGGATCGCTGCCTGCCGCTCGTCGTCGGTCTGGCTGGCTGTCGGGCCGCCCGCCTGGTCGCTGCGAATCTGGAAGACGAAGATGCTGTTTGTGCCTTCGTGCCCCGCTTCCTTCACCAGCACCTCGCTGCCATGCAGCGCTACGGTTTCCACCGGGCGGTCCTTGAAGTTGATGACATGCGGCGAGACGAAGAGAAAGACGATGATCAGCGTCACCATGATGTCGAAGTGAATGCTGCCGCGCTCGTAGGTCCAGAAAAAATAGTCGTGTAGAAGTTTGCCCATAAATTTGCTCCTGCCTAGCTCCTGCCCGCGTGCTTCCGCGGCGCGATCACAGTCTCCCACTCCGCGCGCGGCTTGCCTGGATCGTTCATATACGGCAGCAGCGCCTCGGGAATGCGCACCGTGCCATCGGCCTGCTGATAGTTCTCCAGCACCGCCAGGTATGTGCGCCCGACGGCCAGCCCGCTGCCATTGAGTGTATGCACAAACTCGGATTTTTTGCTCTTGCCCTGTGCGCTGCCGGAGGGCTTGAAGCGGATGTTCGCCCGCCGCGCTTGAAACGCCTCGTAGTTGGAGCAGGAGCTGATCTCGCGAAAGAGTGCCTGACCCGGCAGCCAGACCTCCAGGTCGTAGGTCTTTGCCGAGGCGAAGCCCATGTCTCCGGTCGAGAGCAACATTCGCCGATAGGGCAGGCCAAGCTGCTCCAGCACCGCCTCGGCATCGCGCGTCAGCCGCTCGTGCTCGGCGTTGGAATCCTCCGGCTTGCAGAACTTCACCAGCTCCACCTTCTGGAACTGGTGCTGGCGAATCATTCCGCGCACGTCCTTGCCGTAGCTTCCCGCTTCGCTGCGGAAGCACGGCGTGTAGGCGCAGAAGCTGGTGGTCAGTTGCGCCTCGTCGAGCGTCTCGTCGCGGAAGAGATTGGTGACCGGGACCTCGGCGGTGGGGATGAGCCAGTGGTCGCCATCCTGAAATTTGCCCTTTGGAACCAGCGAATCAATTCTTTCAAGTTCATTCAGTATGGTCTGGGAGTTATCGCCGCGCTCATCAGGAATTGCTTCAGGATCAACTCTAAGGTCTTTTCGATTTACGCAATAAAAAAGGTCTTCTTCAAACTTGGGCAACTGCCCGGTGCCGAAGAGCGACTTGGAGTTGACCATGTAGGGCGGCAGAACTTCGGTGTAGCCGTGCTCGCGGGTGTGCAGGTCGAGCATGAAGTTGGCTAGCGCCCGCTCCAGTCGCGCTCCCTGCCCGAAGTGGACGACGAAGCGCGAACCCGAAATCTTAGCCGCCCGCTCGAAGTCCAGAATCCCCAGCCGCTCGCCGATCTCCCAATGCGGCAGCGCAGGGAAACCAAACTCCGGAGGCGTATAACCCGCAGCCTTCTCCGCGCCGTCCCAGGTCTTCTCGACGCGGTTGTCCTGCTCGGATTTGCCGATAGGAACGGAGTCCTGCGGCAGGTTTGGGATGGCTTGCATGATCTCGCGGAGCCGATCGTCGGCAGCGGTGGCGGCGGCTTCGAGGGACTCGCCCGCGGACTTAAGACGCTTGGTCTCCTCGATATCCGCGCTGACGTCTGCTCCCTTGCGTCTGAGCATGGAGATCTTATCGTTCAATTCGTTGCGTTGGGCTTTGAAATTCTCAGCAGATGTGATAGCTGTGCGTCGTCCTCTGTCAATCTCCGCAAAATCCCCCAGTACGACCGCCGGGTTCATGCCGCGCGCGCGCAGCTTCTCTTCCACAACCGGCAGATTCGCCCGTACATAGGCAAGATCAAGCATCCTTATAATTCTACCCGCCCGCGACGTTGCAGGCACGGGGTGCCGGTTATTCTACTGTAGCCATCAACCTGCCTTTCACACTTAAGCGGTACCATGCGGCCATGCGCAAACTTGTCGTTGCAGCCCTCTTCCTGCTCCTGATTGTCCCGGCCGCGCCGCGCGCCCACGCCCAAGCCTACAACGCGCGGCCCAGGCTGGTGGTGCTCCTGGTGATCGACCAGTTCCGCGGCGACTACCTGGATCGCTATCGCGACTCCTTGACCACGGCCAACGGTTTCAACCTGTTTCTCAAAAAAGGCGCGTACTTCAACGGCTGTTACTTCGATTACGCCAACACCAAGACCGCTCCCGGTCACGCGACGATCGGCACCGGCGCTTACACGGACGGGCATGGCATCAGTTCGAACGAGTGGTGGGACCTGGACCGCAACACCGACCGCGTCATCAGCTCGGTGGAGGACGAGCGCTATCGCATCGTCGGCACATTTGACGACCTGCCGGTACTGCCGGGCACGGTCATCCTGCCGACCGCGGCGCGCATCGGGGCCTCGCCGCTGAACCTGCACGCGACGACGATTGGCGACGAGGTGCGGCTGGCGACCGGCGGCGAGGCCAGGCTGTACGGCATCTCGCTGAAGGACCGCGCGGCAATCCTGCCCTCCGGGCAGACGGCCAACGCCGCGTACTGGATCGACCAGGCGACGGGCCGATGGGTCACATCCACTTACTACATGGCGATGCTTCCAGGCTGGGTGACGGCGTTCAACAAGGGGCCGCGCGTGGACCAGGCAGTGAAGGAGGCGGGACTGGACGACACCACGCAGTTCTATGCCATGGTGGGGCGAACGCCGGCGGCCAACAGCTACGAGCTGGACTTTGCGCGCTCGCTGATCGAGAACGAACGGCTCGGCCAGGGCGCGGTGACGGATGTGCTGACCATCTCGCTCTCCGCCAACGACATCCTCGGCCACCAGATGGGGCCGGACTCCGACGACCAGAGGCAGATGGTGCTTGGCCTCGACCGCGACATCGACAGCTTCTTCACCTGGCTCGACCAGAAGGTTGGGCTGGCCAACGTCACGATCGCCTTCACCGCCGACCATGGCATCGCGCCCATCCCCAGCGTGTCGGCGAAACTGGGCGTTGCGTCGGCGAGGATCGATCTGGAGGACTTCGCAAAGAGCATCGAGACGACGCTGAACAAACGCTTTACCGCTCCCTTTGGCAAGAAGCACTACCTTCTGCCCACGCAGGAGCTGCCTTACAT
>PLOT01000226.1 GCA_003142215.1 Granulicella sp.
GGACATCCGACGATTGCGGTGACGAATGTGCATGGCTCGACGATGGCGCGCGAGGCTACGGTGGAGTTAGATACGCTGGCCGGGGTGGAGCTGGCGATTCCGGCGACGAAGAGCTTTACCACGCAGCTTACATTGATGCTGGTGCTGGCGCTGCTGGCGGCGCGGGAGCGTGGCGCGATGGAGACAGATGCGATTGAGACACTGCTGGTTGCGCTGGCTGGCGTGCCGGAGTCGATTGCGGCGCAGCTTCCGGCGTGGGAGCGGACGATTGCCGCTCTGGCCCCTCTCTACAACGACGCGCAGAACTTTTTGTACCTCGGGCGCGGCGTGCATTATGCGATTGCGCGGGAGGGCGCGCTGAAGCTGAAGGAGTCGTCGTATTTGCACGCGGAGGGCTATCCGGCGGGCGAACTGAAACATGGGCCGAATGCGCTGGTGTCTGCGCACGTGCCGCTGGTGGTGCTGGCGACGGTGGATGCGGACGATCCCGAGTCTCTGCTGCGCTACGAGAAGACGGTGTCGCTGCTCTACGACATGCGGGAGCAGGGGGCGCGGGTGCTGGCGCTGGCGAATACTGGAGACACGACGGTTGCGTCGCTGGCCACGCACACGATCTGGATTGAGCCGGCGTGCGAGTCGCTGCTGCCGATTACGGAGGTGGTGCCGCTGCAACTCTTCGCGTACACCATGGCGGTGAGCCATGGCGTGGATGTAGACCGGCCACGCAACCTGACCAAGGCTGTGACGACGGAGTAGGGATTTCGGGGGCTGCGGGAATCAACAGCTCTATCCGCCACACGAATAGACCATAGGCAGCATCCACTTGGGGCCCATTCGTCTCTGTCCGATGTTGTGCAGCAAGCGATACCGCAGCAACTACAAGTTCAAGGCTCAGTGAGTGCCGGTCGCGGCGGCAGCGTTGTCGCCGGCGATGGGCCAGCCATCGGGAGACCATGACAGCGGACGGATGTCCAGCACGGAGCGGTCGTTGCGCGTGAGGTCGGCCTCGTAGTGGATGCTGAAGCGCTCGGGGACGCTCGACGGAGCGTCGTAATCGACCACGCGACCGAAGTGACCGGGGCCGATGCGCTGCGCGTCGGAGGCGAGGAAGAGCGTGCCACCGCCATCGGTCATTGGCTTGCCGTCGCGATCCAAATACGGGCCGGTGATGGTGCGAGCGCGGCCTACGCGGATGTTGTATGTGCTGTCCTTGCCCTTGCAGCAGCTTCCGTGATTGACGAAGAGGTAGAAAAAGCCGTTTTGGAAGATGATGTCGGAGGCCTCGGAACCGCGCGCCGTGGCAATCGGAGCACCCAGCGTCCTGGGCGCGAGCGCGAGGCCGGTGTGCGGGTCGAGCTGGGTGACGCGGATGCTGCCGTGGTACGAGCCGTAGCAGATCCAGAGCGTGCCATCGGGCGCGAGGAGGACGCCGGGATCGATGGCGTTGAGGTCCTCGTTGCCGTCGGAGGTGACGACCACGCCGCGGTCGGTCCACTTGTAGGCCGGGTCCTTGGGGTCGAGCACCGGGTTGGTGGCGAGGCCAATCGCGGACTGGAACGATCCCCAACTGGAGACTGCGTAGTAGAGATAGAACTGATTGTTCAGGCGGATGATGTCCGGCGCCCAGACATCGGTGCCGTTGTTTTTCGGCACCACGGCGTGAACCGTGTCGGGAATTGCAGCGAAGACGCTGCCCTCACGCGTCCAGGTGAGGCCGTCGGTCGAGGAGTAGAACGGTGCGCCGCGACCGGTAGAGAAGACGTAATACTTGCCGTGGAAGTGAACCACGGTCGAGGGATCGTGGACGAAGGGCATTCCGAGGACGGGTACTCCGATGGCCGCCATCGGGGGACGCTGCCCAGTACCCGGCAGAGCGTTTGAAGCATTGATCAACGACACCAGGCGCTGGAAGCCTTCGGTGCGCGCTGTTTTGTTGGCCGCGGCCATGGCTGGCGTGGTGGTCGCGGGAGGAGCGGGATCTTCGCCGGCGCGCATGAAGCCGTGGCCGGCACCATCGTAGACGACCGGCTCGTATCTCTTGCCGGCGGCTTTCATCGCGTCCGTGGTGGCGGGAACAGAGGCGGTGATGCGCGCGTCGTTGCCCGCGTAGAAGCCGTAGACGGGTGCGTTGATGGCGGTGACATCGGCGGGCGGCGGCCCGTAGAAGACGAAGGCGGCGGCGAGATCGCGGCGGTGGGTGGCGAAGTCGAAGGACTTGCCTCCGCCCCAGCAGAATCCCGCGACGAAGAGCTTGCCGTTGGCTGAGGGCAGGCGCTTGCCGTAGTCGGCGGCGGCGTCGAGGTCGGCGGTGACGACGGCGGGATCGAGCGCGGAGACGGCCTTGGTGACGGCGTCCTGTCCTGGGTAGGCGCCGGTGCCACCGCCGTTGGGGCCGAAGCCGGAGAGCAGGTCGGGCGCGATGACGATGAAGCCCTGGGCGGCGAGCTCGTCGGCCATCTCCTTGGCCCAGTCGCTGAGGCCGAAGATTTCGTGGATCATGAGGACCACGGGCGCCCGCTGGCTGACCTCGGGATAGACGACGAAGGCCTGCACCGTGCGGTCGCCATGCTTGATGGCGACGTACTCGCGGTGGCGCGGCGACTTTTCCAGCGTCGCTTTGGCCCAGTCCTGCGCGACGAGCGGGGAGGCGGTGAAGACGACGAGAACGACGAGGGCGAGAGAGAGCAGAATTGGGCGGCGCATGGCGTGAGTCTAGCCGAGGACGCGCGGATCGGGCAAGGCGCGGGTTAGAATGGCAGCATGAGCGAGATCGATCTGGAGGCGCTGGGGCGGGCGATTGCAAGGCTGGTGGAGGCGCTGGCGGCGTATCGCGACGACCCCGCAGACCTGCTGGTGCGGGATGCGGTGATCAAGCGGTTCGAGCTTACCTACGAGCTGAGCCAGAGTACGATGCGGCGGTTTGTCGAGACGTACTCCGTACACCTGAAATCGCGCGAGCGCGTGCCCCTGCCGACGCTGGTGCGGACGGCGAGCGAGGACGGAATCCTGCGGTCCGGCTGGGACGTGTGGGAGGAGTTCCGCGAGGCCCGCAACCGAACCAGCCACACCTATAACGAGGACCAGGCGGTGCAGGTGCTGGCCAAGGTTCCGGCGTTTCTGGAGAGGTGGCGCGAGACTCACCTTAGCGTCCAGATGCGGGCGCGAAGATGGGGCACCCAGCGGGACGAGGATCAGGCAGCGCAGCGAGGTTTATGAGGGGTGAGTTGAATGGTGCGGTCGCGAGCTTCGACTGCGCTCCGGAGCGATGCACCCTCATCGCAGAGTGCGCGATGGGTGGGGTGCCCGTCCGACTACTGAATGGTCTTCGTTGGCTTGAATGCGTCGCGGGGTGGTGGCGAACGTGGACGATATCGACTAGCTGGCGAGATAGATCGACCGCGTAAATGATGCGGTAGATATGGGGCTTGTTGCCGTAGAGGAGATGTCGGAGGCGCGCGTCCTCCGGGATCGCTGGATGTCGTTGTGGTGACTCGGATAGGCCAGCGATGGACTCGACGAGGCCGTCGAACCACGCTCTGGCAGGCGTCGAGGTGAGGTCTCCGATGTAGTCGAAGATCGCTAGTAGATCGCGCTCGGCCCGGGGCATGATTCTAACGAGGTATGCCATGTCTCTCGCGTACTTCGGCAAAGAACTCCGCGGCTGGACGGCCTTCGCCCTGACTCAGTTCGGCCAGCCCCTGACGGATGCCTTCACTGGCATCGGATGCGGCGGCGAGGTCGAGCAGGCGTTGGTAGGCGGCGGGATTCTGGAGGATGGCCTTCGGCTGGCCGTCCACGGTGAGCGTGATGGCGCGGTGAGTGGTCTCAAGCTGCTCGATCAGCTCGGCGGCGTTCTCTCGGAAGATGGCGAGGGACTGAGTGTCCTCGGTGATGTCGATCCATGCTGCCATAGAATGTACCTCCGCTGTCAGGATTCTACCGCACCGCCCCTCGCGTCTGCCTGTCGGGTGAGCGGGACGAGGAGCAGGCAGCGCAGCGGGGTTTATGAGGGGTGAGTTGGGCTGAGGGGGCGCGACCTTCGACTGCGCTCAGGGGCGATGCACCCTCATCGCAGAGTGCGCAATAGGTGGGGCCGCGGGCTGAGCGCCGACCCCACCCATACGCGATGAGACCGCGCATGAATGGGGCACCCAGAATGGAACAACCTCTTGACCATCTACAGGTACCCGCCAAAGTACGCGATGAATGAGGCACTTTGCAACGCGAATCATCTTTGGTCGATTAACCTTGTGACCGCTATCACATAAAGAGTAGTGTACTCCTGCCGTGGAGGCAGCACTTGGCTTGCATCTGAGCCGTAGTCTTGTCGCCGGCCAAACTACACAACGAGGTTCGCAGTAACATGAGATTACCTTATAAGTCGATGTACCTAGCTTTTGCCTTTATCCTTGTGGCTGCGTCCGCAGGGGCGCAGACCACAGCCTTTCCTGGAGCCTACGGCTTCGGAGCAGCCGCCACCGGTGGCCGTGGAGGCACAATCTACCACGTCACCAACCTAAACGACTCCGGCACGGGATCCTTCCGCGACGCCGTCGGCACAAGCAAACGCATCGTCGTATTCGACGTGGGCGGATATATCGTGCTCAAGTCCGCGGTCTCTCTCAGCAGCGATCTCACCATCGCCGGTCAGACGGCTCCCGGAGGCGGCATCGGCATCATGGCCGGAGAAGTCTCACTCAGCGGGGAGAGCAACATCATCATTCGCAACGTTCGCATCCGTCAGGGGCTTCAAGATCCAGACTCCGGAAAGAGCGCGCTGAATATGGGGACGGCGAGCAGCGTCATCCTCGATCACTGTTCGTTTGCCTACGGCCAGTGGGACAGCGTCGATGCGGTGGGTACGGTTGACGCGACGGTGCAGAACTCCATCATTGCCAACCCAATCGGCCAGCAGTTTGGCGCGCATGTTGAGACCGGTCCGTCCACCTTCTATCGCAACCTCTGGGTCAACGCACACAACCGTCAGCCCTTGGCCAAAGACAATACCCAGTACATAAACAACATCATCTACGACTATGAGTTGGGATACACGGCCGCCAATACTGGAGGCGTCTTCTCCCACGATCTGGTCAACAACTACTTCATCGTCGGGCCCATGACTTCTACTCCCTCCGACGCATGGTTTCAGATGAACGCCAACCAAAGCGTCTACGCTGTCGGCAACTACCTCGACAGCGCTCGCGACGGTACCCTGAATGGCAGTCCAGATAACACTATCGGTTCAGCCGGAACCTACCTGACCGAACCCTGGTCTTCCACAACCAAATCCATTCCTACCCTCAGCGCCGCCGCCGCCTACACCAGCGTGGTCGCCTCCTCTGGCGCACTTCCGCTTGATGCCGTGGATCTGTTTGCGATCAGCAACGTCGCCTCACTGGGACTGTCGGGGACGTTGTACAAGGACCAATCACTCACCGGCATCGCCAACGACGGATATGGCACTATCGCCTCCGGTACCGAATTCAAGGAGACCAGCGGCGACGGTATCGCCGACTACTGGGCGATTGCCAACGGCATCAGCACCACCAATTCAGCCGCAGGAACCGAAGCCTACGGAACCACCGGCTACACCAATGTTGAGGCATACTTCAACAGTCTGGTCCTTCCCGCGTCCTGGTCGGCGGCGGACCTTACCGGCACTCCCGTTCATGGAGCCAGCTCCTACAACACGTTCACCGAGCAGTGGCTGCTCACCGGCAGCGGTACCAACGCAACGTCAGCGATCAGCGAGGGTCAATTCGCCTCGCAACCGTGGACCGCGAACAGCACGTTCATCGCAGAGATAGACAACGTCACCGGCTCAGGCTCCTCGGCCAAGGGAGGTCTTCTGCTCAACAGCACAGGCAGCGGCGGAACCTCCTTCGTGGCACTCATGAAGACCGGCTCCGGCGGACTGTCGTTCATCTGGCAGAGTGCTGGCGGAAGCGCCCATAGCATCCAAATCGCAAGCTCCGGATCGCCGGTGTGGGTGAAGATCGTCAACAGCGGAAGCACCTACTCCGGCTACTACAGCACGAACGGAACCAGCTACACACTGATCGGTAACGCCAGCGTAACCTTCCCCGAAGCGATTAAGGCAGGCCTCATCTTCGCTTCCGGCAGCGCAACCGCTCTCGGCACCGCAACCTTCACCAACGTCAGCATCTAGCCCTCTTCGTATTTGAGGAGTACAACCAAACCCCAGCCAAAGTGTCGTATCCCCGATTGAACCGGGGATACGACGCTTCTCACCACCCATGCGGTTCGCGCATGAATGGGGCACCCAGCGGGACGAGGACCGGGCAGCGCAGCAAGGTTTATGAGGGGTGAGTTGAATGGGGCGGTCGCGAGCTTCGACTGCGCTCAGGGGCGATGCAGCCTCATCCTGCCCCCCCAGCCAAGCTGGCGGGGGCCTCATCGCAGAGTGCGCGATGGTGGGGCACGGCGGTTGACGGGGAAACCTGTGCGCGGTAGGTTGGGGATAGATGGATGCAGGGGGTTGCCGTGGGCGGGATACAGTTCTTGACGGATGAGAAGGGGACGAAGACGGCGGCGGTGATCGACCTGAAGACGCACAAGGCGTTGTGGGAGGACATTGCGGACGTGCTGGTGTCGCGGTCGCGGCGGAGCGAGCGCGGGGTTCCGCTGGAGAAGGTGAAGGCCGGGTTGATTGCGAGTGGGAAGCTGTAGGGTACCCGGTGAGAAGGCCCGGGGCTAAAGCCCGGTGAATCGATGGGTGGTATTCAGGGGGCTGAAGCCCCCTGCTCCCTCCGAAGAACAGTGGGTACCGAGTTGGCGCGCGTGAACGCGTGGGCTTGTGGTTTGGGGTTGGGGGGTAGAGGTGGCGCGAGACGCACCTTAGCGCCCAGATGCGGGCGCGAAGATGGGGCACCCAGCGGGACGAGGACCAGGCAGCGCAGCGAGGTTTATGAGGGGTGAGTTGAATGGGGCGGGCACGAGCTTCGACTGCGCTCAGGGGCGATGCAGCCTCATCGCAGAGTGCGCGATGGGTGGGGCAACCGGCACTCGGCCATCGTTAGATCAACTCAAACTCGTCGGGTGAAACACCGTACGCCCCTTCGAAGCCTCGATCCGCAAAGTTCTTGCAATCCTCGAATGTTCCCTTGGAAGATAGCCAACCATAGTCATACTTAAAGGGCCCCGGCGTGGAAATCCACTGGCTCGTCATGTCGTAGGTGACGTTGAACTGATAAAACGACTCAAACGTCCTATGCACCGCCTCTTCGCTTCTGTCGGTGTGCAGGCGCGGAAAAACACTATCATCATCCTCCTTATCAACGAATAGAGCCGAATTACGATCGAAGAGAGTGACGATTTCTTCAGACACTCGCTGGCCAGTCATCCATGCTCCTGGCCAACAGAAGAATTCCGGACGGTGTATTTTGTCGGCATTGAATGAGATTAACTGTGAAAGGAGCAAAGACACTGGCAGATTCTCGGGGCCGAAACTGAAATCCTTGAATCTCGCCATAAGGTCTTTGAATGCAGGGTTCGAGTCGGACCACTTCGCAATTGTCTGTGAAACTAACAGCGGATGATGGATAAGCAAGGGGCGGGTTAGAGCCTCCGCCACGGATATGTACTCGTCTCGCGAGTAGTTTCTGATAGCGGTCGCAAAAGCTTTCCGGTCCTTTGCGACCGTCCGACAGAGAAACAAGAAGCGCATCCCAGGGCTTACATCCGTGACAAAAGCCTCAAAAAACTGAATGGGTAGTGGAAAACCCTCTCCTGGATTAATCGAGATGTCACAAATCAGTAAGAAGAGACCAATGATCGGATCATCGACGCTTACGGGCCACTGCAACTCCGATAATCGGAGGAACTCTTCAAACGCTTTTATGTAGCGCTCGGTGAACATGTTGCGAGCGCGTATTTCTTCCCATGTTAGCTTCCCCTGAGAAGAAAAATAGAGGTATTGTAGTTGGGCAAAGCGGGCCTGGCCTTCGAAAATCTGTAGTGTTCCTAACGGTGCCACATGGATATCGGAGCCCAAATACCATCCTTCCGCCTTCTTCTCTCGGAGCTTTTGAAACTCGGGTTCCCACTTCCGGGCGTCGGGAACTACAGAAAACTCTCTATCTACGCTTCTCGCAATGGTGCCAATGATATTTGAGTAGCCGATTTCATAGCAATGGCCTTGCCAATTGAAAAATGGGTCCTTTATTACACGGGAGACAGAGGCTGGATTAGATACTAGCTCTCTGAAAAACTCTATATCATAGAAATTATTTGCAACGATATTGGCTGTTCCCATAGGGGTACCAAAGCCCCCCGGTTCAGTGGATATCTCTATGAGGCGCCGTATTGATTTCTTGGGTCCGACTGAAGCAAGGAGGCTCTTCAAATGACTAAAGTTCGCATGAGTCTGAATAGGAAATGTCATGCTCATGAGAAACCCAGCCGATGAACCCGCGTGCTGCCACCAGTGAATCGTTTCATGCAGGTAGGTTGAGAACGCGCGAAGATCTTCCGGGTCTTTGACTCCCGAGACTATTCCTGTTTGATACGAAGAAATTCTACGATGCGTTTCGGGCGATAACCGGAGAACAAAACGAGAGGCGCTGTATAAACCATGAGCGTTTATACACGCGCCATATTCTCCTGGTGAGAATTCGAGATCGTCATTGCCATTATTATCCATGGATACTAATTCGCTTTTCTTCGAGTCGTAGTTCGCTGTGTTTTTATCGTCCGAACTTCTGGCGGGGTTGCATTTGCTGCATCATGCGCTGCTGGGCTTTTAGGCCGGTGCCGGAGCCCATGGATTTGAACATCTTTCTCATTTGGGCGTACTGGCGGAGGAGGTTGTTGACCTCCTGGACGGTGGTTCCGGAGCCGCGTGCGATGCGCTTGCGGCGGCTGCCGTTGATGAGTTCGTGGTCGCGGCGCTCGCGGGCGGTCATGGAGTCGATGATGGTCTCGATGCGGTTGAACTGCTTCTCGTCCACGTTCTCGGCGGCCTGCGCCATTCCGGCGAAGGGGCCGACCGAGGGGAGCATCTTGAGGATGGACTTCATGGAGCCCATCTTTTTAATCTGACGGAGCTGGTCGCGGAAGTCGTCGAGGGAGAAGCCTTCGCCGGAGAGGGCCTTGGAGGCGAACTTCTCGGCCTTGCCGCGGTCGAGCTT
>PLOT01000085.1:0-745 GCA_003142215.1 Granulicella sp.
ACAACCCTTCGGTTAACAGTTGCTGGGGAGCCATTTACTGCTGATTGCTGCGATTGCATTCTGAGTGCTTATGACGCGGGTTTGAGAGGCTTTTGAGAGGGGCTGGGTTACTGCCAGTTCCTCTCATTTGCTGGCCAGAGTCCCCGGTATTTTCCCCGGTACGATTTTCGTCCAAGGGGGTGCTCTCACACGATGCCGGACTTAGTTGTCCAGATCGCGCACGGCCCGAAGGCTGTGGCTACTTTTGCCGGGTTTCACAGGGGCAGAAAAAACTGGCCGCGCCGCAACTGGTGGTGGTAAAGTCCCGTGCGTCCATCATGGGATTCGGCCTTTGCGCGATATTCACCTATACAATGTTTTACTGATCCGTAGCACAAAGGTTTTTGGCGATAAGCGCAGAGGGACACATGAAAATCGCAGATTTGCTGTGCGCATGGCGGCATCACGAGCACATGTCGATTCGAGAAGCGGCTGTGCGCGTTGGCATACCGTGGAGCACCTATCAGCGGATCGAGAAGGGCTATCCGATGCAGGGGGAGACGTTGGCGATCCTACTGCGCTGGCTCCTTTCTGACTGAGTTTTCCACAAGTCCAGTTCTGGACTTCAGGCGTATCGCATCGACTTCGGCGCGTGGCACTAGGAAGCCGCCCGTCAAACGCGCTCAAACAGGCCCAGCAGGGCCGCTCTCAGCCCCTTGGCGGCTCACGTGGGCCAGTGGCGTTACAATCCCTTCAGCAGTTCCGA
>PLOT01000085.1:773-8655 GCA_003142215.1 Granulicella sp.
ACAGATGTCCTTTGCCATGCGTCCATGATCGGATTAGCCTTTGCGCTATATTTAGTGCGTACACTCTTTGGTGTTTGAAAGCTGGCCAATATGCAGTTGAACGGAAAGATTGCCTCTACCTTGCTTGTCTCGATTTCCCTTCTCCTCTCCGGTTGCGGCGGGAGTTCGGGCAGTGGCGGCGGCGGGGGCAGCACTCCGCCCTCTATACCAACGATCACGTCTGTTGCGGTGGGCTGTTCTCCGGCCTCTATCCTGACCACGCAGACATCTACCTGCACGGCAACCGTTCAGGGAACTGGGTCTTATAGCTCGGCGGTTACATGGGCCGCATCGGATGGCACCATAATCTCTTCTGGAGTTTTTACTCCGGCAAATCTAGGAACCGCGGTTATCACTGCGACATCATCACAAGACTCCACAAAATCCGGGACTAGTTCCATTAGCGTCGTCAGCTCGACCACGAGTGGTGCGTGGACGTGGATGAACGGCAGTACCTCATATGAGGCAGTCGGAGTCTATGGCACAGAGGGCGTCGCGGCCTCAACCAATGTTCCCGATGGCCGGGGTAACGCGGCCAGTTGGACGGATAAGAGCGGGAATTTCTGGCTTTTCAGTGGTTATGCAATTGGAGTTGGTGGCACATCTCTGCCAAATGATCTTTGGGAATACAACCCCTCTACCAATGAATGGACATTTGCAGGGGGCAAGACAGATGCGTGTACTCAGATCGGACCGACGACATGCGCATACTACTGGCCCGGAGTCTATGGTACGAAAGGCGTGGCCGGAACGAATAATCTCCCCGGAGGACGGTACGGTTCCGTTAGCTGGACTGATAGCAGCGGCAACTTCTGGCTCTTTGGCGGAGACGGCTTCGATGCTAATGGCAACATAGGCGAAGTTGGCGAACTTAACGACCTATGGCAATTCAACCCCACGACCAATGCTTGGACATGGGTGAGCGGTAGCAGCACGATCAACGCATCCGGCGTCTACGGGACAATGGGCACACCTTCTACAAGCAACACGCCAGGAGCCCGCGATGGTTCGGTCAGTTGGATCGACTCTAGCGGCAATCTCTGGCTATTCGGGGGCGCGGGCTACGATTCAACAGGGACGAATGGCGGTCTCAATGACCTTTGGGAGTTCAGTCCCACGGCGAAAACATGGACATGGGTTGGGGGCAGTAACACCGGCTGGGCAAGCGGCGTGTACGCAAGCGGCGTGTACGGAACGCTGGGAGTTGCTGCCCCGAACAATGTCCCTGGAGCCAGATCTGGTGCCGTGAGCTGGATCGATAAGAACGGCAACCTCTGGCTTTTGGGAGGCACGAGTATAGTCTCGACGGGGGCCGTCTACCTCAACGACCTCTGGGAATACAACCCGGCAAGCGGGGAGTGGGCCTGGATGAATGGGAGCAACACGGCAAACGCGACTGCCGTCTACGGCACACCGGGCGTCGCATCATCTAGCACGACGCCAGGGGCCGAGACCCAGCAGACCGCTACCCCAAGTTGGAGTGATCCTAGCGGTGACTTCTGGCTCTTTGACGGCAACCTCTGGAAGTTTAGTCCAACAACCGATCAATGGACCTGGGTCAGCGAGAGTGGTACCGCCATAGTCTATGGTACGAAAGGCACTGCCACCGCGAGTAATTGGCCTGGGGAGCGGAGTGGCGCAGCTAGCTGGACAGACAGCAGCGGCAATTTCTGGCTCTTCGGTAGCAGCTATCGTAATGACCTCTGGCGCTACCAGCCGTAGCCAAACGTCCGACAAAAAGCCGAAGAAATGAGGCATATCAAAAAAGATCATGAGACGCTTCATCTTACCGTTGACGGTCGCTGGATTGATGCTGATAGTTGGCTGCAAGTCCTCTGCACCCTCCAATTCGTCCGATAGCAACGGGGAGGCCGCTTCTGCTCCTAATTGCACCGAACCAGAGAATCCGTATGAGGAAGGCTCAGGGCACTACGCCGGATATGAATGGGCGGAGAGCAGCGGCTCAGGGACTTGCGGCGGTAACTCCCAGTCATTTATCGAGGGTTGTGAGGAGTACGAGAGTCAGGAAGATGCGTACCAAGAGTGCGAAGCGATGAAGCAAAACTAGCTGCGAGCAGAGCTGAAACGGAGACGCTACTGTGAATCTCAGAGAAGGAACGCGACGGCTGGCCCTGCTCTTGGGAGGGGCAGGAGCGATTCTCGGTGGGTTTGCTTCCTACCTGGAGTTGCAACCTGTCCTGAGTCAAAGGGCGCGTCACAACAAATTTGAGCAGTTGGCTAATTCCGATGTAGTAAAGCAGGAACGCAAGACTCTTCAAACTGCTCCAGAATTCGACCCGAACGCTCCATACACAGCAGCGCCATCCTCCGTGACGCCAACTGCCAAGGCTATGCACCGCCCTCCTAAGCCAAAAACACAATCCGCTCCAGGGTTTGGGCCTGCCGAAGACGTTACTCCCGCCGGGTTTGGCCCTGCCGAAGAATCTGCTCCCGCCGAAAAGCAGGATGATCCCTTCGCTGCAATCGCAGAGCCGCTTGCCTCCGAAGTAAACACGGAGGAAATCAAGACAATCAACTGGAGCCGCGATTATGGGGTTGATTCAATCGAGACGCAAGACGGCCAGACGCTCTATCCGACACCGGCACCAAGCCGCTGGCTATATCTCTTGATTGCCCTCTCGCCCGTCGTAGGGTTCGTCATCCCGTGGGGCGTTGTTCGCGCCATCGGATGGGTAGGAGCCGGTTTCGTTGCAAGCTCAAAGTAGCCCCCAACGGTCATTCAACGATTTCATGCACTGAATTGATGTTTATCGCAATTTCCGGTACTCCGTGGCTCAGGCAACAGCTACCTGTTGGCTCTCTCCGGGTTCGCCTATTACAATTTCTGCCACGTCCACAAGACGCTCAGCGTCATCCCTGCAATGGAGGCGGGGATCGCCAGCGGCGTATGGACGCTCGGCGAACTGATAGGCGCATAATTATCCCCACGGCAAATTGCGCCTATCCTCCCCCCACACAATTTCAAACCGTCCGCCACAGACTCGCGTCCCCACAATGGAGGTACCAGATGCAGACTCGATTACATCTTTCCCAATTGGACATGCCGTCAGACTATGAGGAGACGCGCCGTCCCTATGAGATTCAGATGGTGAAGGATCAGAAGTACGACGGGAAACGGATAATTGTTGATAACCACCAGTTTGAGAATTGCGAGTTTCGGAACTGCAACTTTGTTTACTCTGGCGGTCATTTCGCCTTTGCAAATTGCGTCCTAGAAGAACGCTGCACATTCTCTCCCACAGGGGCAGCTTATAAGGCGATGCGTCTATTTCAGGCTCTTGAGCCACAACTTGGTTTTGGGATACCGCCGATTTAGCGCATTGCATTCCGACACACTCCATGCGATGATTCACACAGGAGTGTACCGCAGAACGTGGTCGCTCCGCTCTGGCTTGAGTCGCCCGGCATTCTTGGCAGGATGGATTGGGACGATTCGCCGGTTAGAAAGCTGTACCGCCTTCATGCGTATATTAGCGCATTGGAGGGTTGTGTGGAAACAATTCATGGCGCATCAAGTCTTCCCGCCAAACGAGCTTATGTGAGCCGCAAGGTATTTCGGGATTCCAGAACGATATTCCGCGCAGAATGGATTCCCAATCTGGTTGCTTATATACGTAAATGGCGTGCTCTCTTCCGCAGCTTTCGAGGCCGCATACGCATTCAATTCGCCACAAAGGGGGGATGGGTAGATGTGGGTCCTGCGCTTCAACGCCGTGGCGAACATCTGTATCCAGACGGACGGACGTATGCCCGTGCCGAAGGCATAAGAACTTTGCAGGCCACTCGCCCTTGGCTTGATATAGCTGACCTGCAACATTTCCTAACGGGCTTCGATGAGGGAGAAAGATACGGCATCTCTCTTTGCCGGGATCAGAGCAATCCAGATCTATCGCAAACTCAAACGGGACAGCAGGACTCATCGTCTGTTGGCCTTTCAGGGACAGGAGCATCATAACGCCAGGAATCGCCCCGTAGACGCGCCGGTGGGCGCGGGATCATCGCACCAAGGTGCGGCCACTATAAACCCCTCTGGCGAAGCGCAGTGACGGAAGTGACAGATGCTCCCATATAAACCGTATGCGCTCGCCCGCGCGTGACGGGTATAAGCATTCAATCCGTCACATCTGTCACGGCCTCTCTTCGTAGGCCGATTCCTTGAAACCCACGGGCCGCATTCGTCCGCGTCCTTGTGAAGCCCCGCGCTTCCAAATGCTCAGAGAACCGTTTCAGCGATCCGCAGGGTTCTTCATTCGTGGAAGCCCACTGCTGCCAGTCCGCAAAAAGTGCCGATGTTGCTTCCCGATTGTTGGCTCCCTTGACGCAGCGATCTTCGATCCATCGGGCGAGTGCATCCTCGGCAGCGAGATAGCTCTCTGTCGCTTCGCTCACGACCGTTGGAGGGCACAACCTTTGGGACTGCCATGCGAGACACCCATCAATCATCCACTGAAGGATTCCTCCCCATTCCTTGCGGAGTTTATCTGCCAGTTCCAAGTCGCGCTCTGAGGCGGGAACCGTCACAGTGAACGGCAGCAGATGGAACCTTCGGCGCATGGCCTCGTCAACGCTACGCAGTCCCGGCCTGTGATTCCCAGCGATGATGAGCTTGAATTGGGGTCTGTACTCGAAAAAGTCTTGCCGCATGAAGTGGGCCGCGATGGGATCTCCGCCGGTCAGCGTCTTGAGCTTCGATTCGGCCCATTGTCGTCCCTCTTCCGTTTCAACCGCGGTGATGAGACGCGCACCCTGGAGTCCGGCCAGCTCTGTTGGGTGATGCTCATTTCTCGACGCGATGAATGTTTCGACGGGAGCGACTTTCGCATAGTTTCCCATCACCCCTGAGATCGCATTCAGGAAGACACTTTTGCCGTTTGCCCCTGTGCCGTACAGGAAAAACAAGGCGTGTTCTCGCGTCACGCCGGTCAAGGCATAACCCGCCATCCTCTGAAGGAACCTTTGAAACTCGTCGTTACCGTCCGTAATTCGAGAAAGGAACGAACGCCACAAAGGGCAATCTCCGCCAGGGGCAATGGCTGCAATCTTGGTCATGTAATCGCCACGTTTGGCTGGGCGAAGTTTGCCTGTCTGCAAATCGACTACTCCGCCGGGGGTGTTCAGTAGCCACGGGTTTGCGTCCCATTGATCGACTGTCGCCGCATGTCTCCTATCAGACCGCGCCAACCGCTCCACAGCGTACACGGTTGCCCCGCTTGCAATGCGCGGCGCAATTCGGTCATTGTCACATTCCGCGCTCTTGTGGCGGCAAACCTTGCGGGCAAGATCGTAGACGTTCAAGGTCTCATCCTGCTTCCAGACGCAGTTGTTCCAAATGCTCCAGCGGTTCCATGCCGCAGTGAACCGCAGATCGTCCCCGTGCCGTTCCGTGAACTTGAGCGCGAGCGCGTCATCTGCGTATTCTGCGGGGCAACTATCCGGCTGGGCGGGAGAGGGCGGAAATTCCAGTGCAGCTAAGGATACGGCGGTCATTACTGTCTACCCTCAAGGGCGGGCACGTTTCCACGGTCGATGATTTTTTGAATGGTTTCGTCAGAGATTCTGACGGCGCGGCCAACCTTCACATACGAGACCGCACGTCGATAAATCCATCCACGCAGACAGTTGACTGTGACCCCCAGTTGTTCGGCGGCCTGTGGGAGTGTGTTGAGTTTCGACTTGTGCTGAGATGCGAGCATTTAGCTCCTCCAATGTGATTTGCCTTCGGTCACTGATTCATACTACGAATAATTATCTGTCGTTGTCGATATTATTCAGTTGCTGTTTATAACATTTACGTGCTATCAATAATTATGTCGCGCTTCAAACAGCCCGCAATGCCTTACAACCCAACCGTCGCATTCGACCTTGGCGAGGGGCGGTTCGCCTTGGGCGAACAACGTAAAGAAGATTTGGACCCGTTCTGTGAGCTGCTCAATTCCACCGAGCAACCAGAACTGAAAGAGCACTTGCGGCAACTCGTCAAGGCATGGCAAGAGTCCGGCCCAAACCTTATAGAGATGATGTCGGGGATGCCTTCTGAGGCGTACGAGAGCCTAGAGAGCCTCTTCACCCCCCTCTGGAGTCCGACTGGCGGTGGGCGGGCAAGGCTGTTCTTGACGACCGACGACGCGCAGCTTGAAAAAATGTTTGGGGGGCGGATATTTAGGGAAAAGCCGGATGGTACACCGAGGCTCATTCCAGAGGCGGAGGCGTGGCGACATTTTGTTGTTTTCACTCTCAACCCGCATTGCGAGGAACTTGCGGGCCCCTGCGCACGGTGCGGCAATTACTACGTCAAAAAGCGGACAACGCAAAAGGTATATTGCTCTCGCCGGTGTGGGAACGCCGCTACTGCCGTAGTCAGAACCCGCGCACGGCTGAAAGCAGACCATAAAGACAAGTTGAACAATGCCAAGTCCGCGATCCGTGAATGGAACGCGCTCAAGGCCCCTTCCGCTCTCGATTGGAAAGAGTGGTTCAGTAAACACGTTCCCGATGTCTCGCCTAAATTTGTGACCCGATGGGTCAACAAGAACAAACTGCCGCGTCCGAAGGAACATGCAACGCCTCGAATCGGCAAACTCACAGAGAGGAAATAGCTATGGCAGTATTTCGCTACAAAGGCAGCAAGGTTTGGACGATGGATTTCGTCTTTCACGCGCAACGCATCCGGGAGAGCACAGGCACGCCCTCCAAGACGCTGGCCGGGAAGATCGAAGCCAAGCGACGGCGCGAGTTGGAAGAGGGTACAGCGGGCATTCGCAAGCACCAGCAGCCCCGTCTGTTCTCCGTTGCGTCCGAAGCATGGCTGGACATGAAGAAAGCCACACTCGCGCCAAGATCGGTGATGATCGAAAAGGCGAACCTCGCGCACCTGCTCCCGGAGTTTGGCCGGAAGCTGGTATGCGACATAGAACCGCGTGACGTGGCGAAATACCAGACGAAGCGCGTTGACAGCGGGGCTTCGCCGAAGACTGTCAACCTGGAGATAGGGACGCTGCGGGCCATTCTGAAACGCTCCGGCCAGTGGGCGCGTGTGCAACCCGATGTGAAGATGCTGGCAACGCGGGATGACGTGGGACGGGCGATTACCCCGGAAGAGGAAGCGGCCCTGCTAGAGGCTTGCGGAAAGTCTCGCTCTCGCTCCCTCGTTCCGTTCGTGACGCTGGCAATCGAGACGGGAGCAAGGTTCGGGGTGATTCGGACGCTGCAATGGGGTTGCGTCGATTTTGAAAACCGTTGCCTACGTTGGGGGAAGGACAAGACGGCTTCCGGGACGGGCCGCATCATCCCTCTAAACCAGCGTGCAATGGGCGCCCTGGGCTTCTGGGCGACTCACTTCCCCGCGCGGGAGCCTGAGCACTACGTCTTCCCTACGGAGCGTTATGGGGCCGCTGGCGACGTGTTCTCCGCCAAGGCGTACGACTCAGACCCAACGAAGCCCATCGGGAGCATCAAGGAAGCGTGGGAAGCAGCGAAGCTGAGAGCGGCGCGGATACTCAAAGGGGAGCCGGACTCCAAGGCGAAGATTGCGCCCCTGCCCTGCCGCTTCCACGATCTCCGGCACACGGCTGTATCGCGGATGCTGAATGCGGGTGTTCCCATTGCCAAGGTTGCGAAGATCGTCGGATGGAGCACGGCGACGATGGTACGCATGGCGGCGCGTTACGGACACTTCACTTTGAATGAACTGCGGGGAGCGATGGAAAGTATCAGCAGCACCAATTTTGAAGGGGAGTCCTTGGTATTTTCCCCGGTATCGGAACAGACTCCCGAAGTCGGTCGCGCTAACTGATTGATATAATTGGCTCCTGAGGTAGGACTC
>PLOT01000256.1 GCA_003142215.1 Granulicella sp.
AAGTTTCTGCGTTCGCAGGAAGATCAGGGCTACTCTCGACTGGAGATTCAGGAGAAGTACATCTTCTTCTCCGCTGGCTCCTGCGGCCCCTGCCGCTTCGGTATGTACGAGTCGGAGTACCGGCTGGCGCTCCAGAACGCGGGCTATGAGCGATTCCGCATCGTGCTTTACCAGGCCGAAGAGGCCATCAAGGCGGCGGCCGACAATCCCGGATTGAACTTCACGCTGGACTTCAATCTGGGCGCGCTCAACATGCTGAACCTGGGCGACGTCCTCAACGACCTCAGCTATCGCATTCGCCCCTTCGAGGCCGTTCCCGGAAGCTCCGATCGAGCGATTGCCGATGCAGTCGATCAATTGAGCCATTTCCTCGAAACTCGCAAGCAATTCGAGATTCTCGAACGCGCGCCTCGTTGGCTTGCCTCGTCGTTGCGCCGCACCCTGAAGCTACGGGGAGTTCTCAACGCCACAGGCAAAATTCTGAATCATCTCTACGGCGCGGAGTTTGTCGGCCAGATGCGGCAGGCGCGCGAGCGTCTGGATGAGGTCGAAGTCGATCACACCCGCGTCAAGCCTGTGGTCAAGATCGTCGGCGAGTTCTGGGCGCAGCTCACTGAGGGCGACGGCAACTTCAACATGTTCCGCTTCCTCGAAGCCGAAGGCGCACAAGTGCATGTGGATTCCATCGGCGGCTGGATCGGCTATCTGCTGCATCAGGCCCGCATCGGAATGGAAGCGAAGAAAGGTCTCGACGATCCCTGGCCAGAGGCCCGCTGGTGGCAGTGCGGCAAGCGGCTGGACAACATGTGGAAGTATCGCCGCAAGTGGTTGCTTCTGCACTCCAGTGAAGCGCTGTGGAGCTTTCAGTATGCGCGAACCGCCCGTCTTCTGGGCGGAATCACGCCTCGCCTTCTCTCGCAGCGCGAGCTGGCGCGTCTGGCCCACCCTTTCTATCACACCCTGGCGCGCGGCGGAGAGGGGCATCTCGAGGTGGCCAAGAACGTCTACTACACCACGCACGGACTCTGCCACATGGTGCTAGCGCTCAAGCCGTTTGGCTGCATGCCCTCCTCGCAGTCCGATGGCGTGCAGTCGGCCGTGGTCAATCGCTTTCCAGAGATGATCTTTCTGCCGGTTGAAACCTCGGGCGAGGGCGAAATCAACGCCCATAGCCGTGTGCAGATGGCTCTGGGCGAGGCCCGCGTCAAGGCGCGCGCGGAGTTCGATCATGCGCTCGCTTCCACCGGCAGATCGCTCGTCGAGATCAAGGACTATGTTGCTGGTCATCGGCCACTTCGCAGTCCGTTTTATCCAATTCCACGCCGCCGCGGCATCGCCGGCACAGCCGCCAACTTCGTCTTGCACGTCGGCGATCTCATCGATGGGCACGCCGAGCTGGCCCGGCTCCCCGGAGAGCATTGAGTTGACGATGCCCGATAAAACCCGGCGTTGCGGCGGTCCCTGCGGCGACATTCTCTTCTTCGTGGGTGTGGACGTCGGTTCCACAACGGTCAAGGCGGTGGTGGTCGCCGTGGACGGAGGTCGCGTCCTCTGGCGCGACTATCGCCGCCACGACACGCGCCAGCCCGAGATGCTGCGCGATTTTCTGCTGCGGATGGAGAGTGAGGTCGGCATTGCGCCCGGCAACTGCCGCATCTTCATCACAGGTTCCGGAGGCTCCGCGCTCGCCGCGCCGATTGGCGCGCGCTTCGTGCAGGAGGTCAACGCCGTCGCCCTTGCCGTCGAGAAGCTGCATCCCGAAGCCCACTCCGTCATCGAACTCGGCGGCCAGGACGCCAAGATCATTCTCTTTAAAACAGAGATTGGCAGCGGGCGACGTCGCAAGATTGCCTCCATGAACGACAAGTGCGCTGGAGGCACCGGCGCGGTCATCGACAAGATTCAGGCCAAGCTGAAGATTCCCGCAGATCGGTTACCGCATCTGGCCTATCGCGGCGTGCGCATCCATCCCGTAGCGGGCAAGTGCGGCGTCTTTGCCGAAACCGACATCAACGGCTTGCAGAAGCAGGGTCTTCCGCCCGACGAGCTGATGGCCTCGCTCTTCGATGCCATCGTTCTACAGAATCTAACCGTGCTCTCGCGCGGCCATACGCTTCTGCCTCATGTTCTTCTGCTCGGCGGGCCCAACGCCTTTCTGCGTGGAATGCGCGAGGCGTGGCAACACAACATTCCCCTGCTCTGGAAAGAGCGTGGAGTCGAACTGCCGCCCGGTCAGTCAGCCGAGGATCTGATTCAGGCCCCGCCGGACGCAGTGTATTTTGCGGCGCTAGGCGCGGTCGAGTTCGGGCTCGGCGAAGCCGAGGAGACCGGTCGCTACCTCGGCAGAGCTGCGCTGGAACGATTTCTCGATGCCAGAAGCCACGAGCGTAAGACCGCCTTCCGAAGCTCCGGCCTATGCGCTTCTCCGGAGGAATTGCAGGCCTTCAAAGCCCGCTACCAGCCCGCTCAATTCATTCCTCCCCCATTTCAACGCGGCCAAAACGTCGAGGCCTTTGTCGGTCTCGATGGCGGTTCCACGTCCACCAAGGCGGTGCTTCTCTCGCAGAGCGGCGAGGTGCTGGTCAAGGCCTATCGCCTCTCCGAGGGAAACCCGATTGCGGATGCCATCGAGGTTCTTGGTCGTCTTCGCCGCCAGGTGGAAGTGGACTCCGGCGCCAGCCTGAAGATTCTTGGCGTGGGAACCACCGGCTACGCCAAGGACATTCTGCAACAGATACTCTGCGCCGACGTGGCTCTGGCCGAAACCGTGGCGCACACCGAATCGGCGTTGCGCTATGTTGACGATCCGCATGTAGTCGTCGATGTCGGTGGGCAGGACATCAAGCTGATCCTGTTGCGTCAGGGTCGCGTCCGCGATTTCCGGCTTAACGCGCAATGTTCGGCCGGCAATGGTTATTTTCTGCAATCCACCGCGGAGAGCCTCGGCATTCCCGTCGAGCGTTATGCCGAGACTGCCTTTGCCGCTCGCGCGATGCCGACCTTCGGTTATGGCTGCGCGGTCTTTCTGCAATCGGACATCGTCAACTTCCAGCGTCAGGGCTGGCGCGCCGACGAGATTCTGGCCGGGCTGGCCACCGTGCTTCCGCGCAACATCTTTCTGCATGTCGCCAAGGCCCCCAATCTCACCGCACTCGGCTCGCGCTTCGTCCTGCAAGGGGGCACGCAATACAATCTGGCCGCGGTCAAGGCAGAAGTCGACTTTCTACGCGCCGGATTTCGCGCCACCGGCATCGAGCCGGAGATTGTGGTTCACCCGCACTGCGGCGAAGCGGGTGCCATCGGTGCTGGCCTCGAGGCCATACGCCTGTGGCGACTGGGGCAAATCACCGCCTTCATCGGCATGGATGCCGCGAGCCGCATTCGCACCACCACCACATGCAATGAAGACACCCGCTGCCGCTTTTGTACTAACGCCTGTCTGCGTACCTTTCTCGACGTGCGAATCGCTGGTGCTGACGATCCCGAAGCCGATCCTGCCTCGGCGGAGACGGCCTTGGTATCCGGCAGTCGGCGCATCATTCTTGCCGGTTGCGAAAAAGGGGCGGTAAACGATCCGCAATCAGTGCGCAGCATCCAAGCTCATCTGGATGCCACGCGCGCCGCGCATCCCAACCTGGTCGAGAGAGCGGCCCGCGAAGTCTGGCAGCCGCGCCATCCGGAGAGTGTCGCCGACCCGCTCCCCGCGCGTACCTGGAGTGCCATCGCGCGCCACCGGTTGGAGCTCACCAATCGACGTCCTCTGCTGCGCATCGGAATCCCGCGCGTCCTGAGCATGTACGCTTATGCGCCGCTCTTCAGCGCCTATCTGGAGAGCCTCGGCGTGCGCGCGGAGAACATCGTCTACTCCGACGTCACCACCGGCGAGATGTATCGAACCGGCTCCAGTCGCGGTTCGATCGATCCCTGCTTCCCCTCGAAGATCGCCATCGCCCACTTTCACAACCTGCTCTTCCATCAGCATCAGCGCCAGCCGCTCCAAGCAATCTTCTTTCCCATGTTCGATGTTCTGGCCTCGCCCCTGGTCAACACGCGAGCCAACAACGGCTGCCCCACGGCCTCGGTGACGCCGGAGACGGTCCAGGCCGCCTTCACTAAGGAGACCGATCTCATTGCCGAGCGCGGCATTCAGTACATCCATCCGTTGGTCAACCTGTCGCATCGCAAACTCTTCGCGCGCCAGATGTGGCAGGCCTGGGAGCCGGTCCTGGGCCTCGGCCGGGAGGAGAACGATCGCGCCGTCGCCATTGGTTTCCGCGAACAGGAGAGGTATGAATCCGGCCTCCGTCGCCAGGCCCGCGAGGTCCTTGACCAACTGGAGGCCGAAGGCCGATTGGGAATCGTGATGCTGGGCCGTCCCTATCATCACGACCCAGGCATCAACCATGGGATCATGGCGCAGCTCCAGAGACTGGGCTACCCCATCTTTTCGCAGAGCACCCTGCCCACGGACGAAGACCTGCTGGAACGGCTCTTTGGCGAAGAGATCCGCGCCGGCGCGATCCGTCATGCGCTGGATATCTCCGACGTGTGGAAGACCGCCTCTTCGGCCAGTTCCAATCACAAGCTTTGGGCCGCCAAGTTCACGGCTCGCCATCCCAACCTGGTTGCGGTCGAGTTCTCCAGCTTTAAGTGCGGCCACGACGCCCCCATCTACAGCGTCGTCGAACAGATCATAGAGCGTTCCGGAACGCCCTTCTTTTCCTTTAAAGATATGGATGAGAACTGTCCTGCCCATTCCATTCGTCTGCGCGTCGAGACCATCGACTATTTTTTGAAGCGCTATCGAGAAGACCATCTGCTCTAGCTAGGCCGCATCTACATACACGCCCCATTAACACAGTCGTCATTCATTGGAA
>PLOT01000051.1 GCA_003142215.1 Granulicella sp.
TATTTACAGGCAGGCGTTCTAATGGGCTATGCCGAAGTCCATGTTTACTCTCTGCCTCCTGCTCGCCGCCTCACCGTTGCTCGCTCAGGCGCACCAGCCGGTTCTCCTTATCTCGGTCGATGGCCTACGTCCCGACTACGTAACCCAGGCCGACGACCACCATTTGCGCATCCCCAACCTGCGTCGCATGCTGGTAGATGGAACGTACGCCGATGGCGTCACAGGCGTCTTTCCCACCGTCACCTACCCCAGCCACACCACGCTGGTCACCGGCGTCTGGCCCGCCGAGCACGGCATTCTGAACAACACCCGGTTTGATCCCGAGCGCAATCTCGCGGGTGCGTGGTACTGGTATGCCGATCAGATTAAAACTCCCACGCTCTGGTCGGCTGCGCGCGATGCCGGGCTACACACCGCCAGCGTCTCCTGGCCCGTCACGGTCGACGCCACTTCGATCGACACGCTCATCCCCGAGTACTGGCGCACGCCCGCGTTGACCGACCCCGTCAATCCCGACGACCGCTTCCTGATGAACGCCATCACGCGCCCCGACAATGAGCTGGCGCTCATCGCCCAGCGGACGGCCACGCCCTACATGATGGGCAACGACACTACTCTGGACGGCGACGAAGTCCGCACCCGTTACTCGCTCGATATCCAGCAGCAGCACCGCCCCGAATTCATGACCATCCACCTCAGCTCGCTCGACGAGGAAGAACACCTGCACGGCCCCTTCAGCACCGAGGCGAACGCCGATCTTGAAGGCATCGACAGCATGCTGGGAAGGCTCGCCGACGCAGAGCTACATAACTTCCCCAATGCCGCTATCGTCATCGTCTCCGACCACGGCTTCGCCAAAGTGGATCGCGTCACCAACCTCTACATCCCCTTCATCCAGGCGGGACTCATTCAGATCGACAAATCCCTCAGCGGTGCTCCTGTCGTCAAGTCGTGGAAGGCGCAGCCGTGGATCGCCGGATGCATGGCTCCTATCGCTCTGCACGACCCCGCCGACACCGCAACCCGCGGCACAGTGCGCGCACTGCTCGACAAGCTGGCCGCCGATCCCGCCAACGGCATTGAGGCGATACTCGACCACGATGCCGTCGCTGCTCTCGGAGGCTTTCCCGACGCACCCTTCGTCGTCACCTTCCGGTCCGGTTACTGCAACGGCGGCGCAATCTCCGGCCCTCTTGTCACCGACTCATCGCAGAAGGGCACGCACGGCTACAATCCGGCCACCACGCCCGAGATGCGCGCTTCGATCTTCGTAACAGGCCAAGGCATCGCACATGGCAGAGACCTTGGAGTGATCGACATGCGCCAAATCGCGCCTTCCATTGCACAACTCCTTGGCGTTACGCTCCCCACAGCCAAACAGTCCGCGCTCTCATTGCACTAGTAGGAAGTCTGAAGTATGGCTCTCCGAAGAGCAGATGAACGACCGTGGAAGAAGCTGATGCCAGGGTATTGCATCAGCTTACAAGTCAAACCTCCTTTGTATTATTGACTTTCAATTGGCCTGTTTGTGCCGGATTGTCAGTGCGCAAGCAACGGAGTCATCTGATAGATGATCGCGTGATTTGGTTGACGATATGGCGGTCTCAATGGATCGATGCAACACTTGCTTGGAGTTTACTGGCCGGAGTTTCAAAGCCCAAGGTTTCTCTTGGACGTTGATTGAGGCGCAGCGCTACCTTGTCGAGGTCGGATTGAGAGTAGCCGGACAAGTCGGTTTTTTAGGGAAGTATTGTCGCAGCAGCCCGTTGGTGTTTTCGTTGCTGCCGCGCTGCCAGGGGCTCCGCGGATCGCAGAAGTAGACTTTCACATTGGTGGCCACGGTGAAGCTCTTGTGTTTGGCCATCTCCAGCCCTCGGTCCCAGGTCAAGGAGCGCCGCAGGGACGCGGGGAGTTTCCGAACGTGCCGGCTCAGCGCGGCGACGACCGTCGTAGTGTCTTTGCTGAGTACTTTGACCAACATGGTAAAACGCGAATGCCGTTCCACCAGGGTTGCGATGTGACTGTTTTTGGTGCCGCTGAGCAGATCGCCCTCCCAATGACCGGGAATAGCGCGGTCTTCAATTTCTGCAGGCCTTTCCCGGATAGAGATGGCATCGACGATCTGACCTCGGGACTGTCCGTCAGCCCGAGAGTGCTTTGAGCGGCGGATAAGCCGCTTGGACCGGAGGTGCTGAATCAGCTCTTTTTTCAACACTCCCCGGGCCTGGATGAATAAGCTGCGGTAAATGGTTTCGTGGGACACGCGCATGCTCTCGTTCTTGGGATACCGTATCTTCAACCATCCCGAAATCTGTTGCGGCGACCAGTCCAGGATCCGTTTACTGGCGACGATCGTCCGCAGCTTCACGCGGGTGGCAAGAAGACACACCTTAGGCCGCAGAGCCGACTCCCAGGCCTGGGAGTCGGCTTCACTGACTCGATAGAGTGGACGTCCGCCGTGGCGCGCCACCTCCCGGCTCACCGTCGACACAGCCCGATGCAACCCTCTGGCTAGCTCACGAATCGACGAGCCGGAAGCGATTCCTCGTGAGATGTCTTCCCGCTCGGCCAGCGTGAGCGTTCGCGGTGAACGCCTACGAGCCGCAGGAACTATACCGCCGCGCTGCGTCAGCAAGAACCGAATGGAACCATGCCCCTTGCCGAAGGCGCGCCCAATCTCATGCAACGACTCTCCCGTTTTCCAGCGGTACCACATGTCGGACCGCTGCTCCGCGGAGAGCCTATCCCGTTTTCCTTGCGCCATAAACACCACCTTTAGAAAAATCATTCCTATGAGATGGTGTTGCATCGACCGGTTGAGCCGGCAGTGGATTTTAGAAGGTACGGCTTTGCAGTTTGTTGATTGTTGCGAAATTGCCAACGCGCTCAATGAGGACATGATTAGTACTGTGAAGTCGGCATGGCGACTGGAATCCTGCGCCCTGCCTTCGGGTTGAGACCCGTGCAGGCTTCCGCACCCTGGGGCGTTTATGAGAACTCAACTCATCTCCTGTCATTTGCCAAAGCCGATAGCGCTCTATTACCGTCGTCGCTCTTTCACCACCTGTGCCGTATCGTCTCTTCTTCGTCAGGTGAGCGTCGGCGAGAGTCCCTTTGCCGAGGTCCCGGATCCAGGTGGTTCACAGAACGGTTCCACAGAAATGCGCTGGTATCACACTTCCAGCACCGTCAAGTATTCTGTCCCGCCCGGCGCCTGGAGAACTACGCTGTCACCAGCTGCCGACTTCATCAACGCGCGCCCCAGAGGTGACACCCAACTGATGTGGTTGCGGTTGAGATCGACCTCGTCGGTGCCTACGATGCTCACTACTCGGTCCGCTCCCGCGGCATTGGCATAGCGCACAGTCGCCCCGAAGAATGCCCTCGTCTCTAACTGCCCCGCTCTCGGAGCTTCCGGGTCCACCACTTCCGCGGCTTCGATTCGCTTTGTGAGAAAGCGAATCCGTCCATCGATCTGCCGCCGCCGCCGCTTGCCGTATTGATAGTCGGCGTTTTCACTGCGATCGGATTGCTGGCAGCCCACGACACCACCTCCTTCACGTCCGGGCGGTCCCTGGTGAGCAGAAACCGGTGCTCATCTTTGAGGCGCTGCAGCCCGCTCGGCGTAATGTAGTTCTTGCTTCGCGTCGCGGGCTCGTCCGCTTGTGGTTTTCTCGTAAATCCTTTTCGCATCTCGTAGTCCTCCCAGCGCGAATCCTGTGGGTGCCCCCAATGAATGCGCAGGAACGCCGATGGAAAACAACGTAGGTCATCCACACTCACGGGAATTCATCTGCGGCCCTAACTGATGTTTTCACGTCTTCCGGTCCTTCAGCGATCCTATCCATCATCTCGGACGAGTGCCGGCTGAGGCATGCTTGGGAGATCAGTACTGGGAGTCGGCCAGCGGTCAGGAATCCTGACGAACCATGAAGCCTGGTTGCGCGGACCCTGCGGCGTTTCAGAGGACTAATCCGGTAGAACCCGTAATTGATGCGGCTGAAAACCGGGTAGAAGAGCGCATTGGCTGTTCTTGCCAATTGACACTCGGCCCCCCCGAGGGGGGAGAGATCCAAACCCGCTCAAGATTGTTCCAAAAGGCCGACTGGTATCCGCCACGAATCATGTTGGATCGGAATGTTTCGTGGCCGATCTTGTCACTTCACAGTGATGGTAAACGTCTCAGTGCTCTTGCATCCGCTGGAGTTGGTGTAAGTGGCCAAGTATGAGTCGGTACCCACGGTCAACGGAATGCTATTGATTTGACGTGAGGTAGATTTATACCCGCTGGGACCGGTCCAGCTCCATGTTCCGCCGCTACTCGGGCTGGGACCGAGGTCCACAACCGTGGAGGGTGAGCTTACGGTTACGCTGGCTTCCTCAGTCCAGGTTGAGTTCACATAAATGTATGGAATGATCGGCGTGGGGCTGCAACTAATAGTTAAGACAATGGTCGTGCTGGCAGTCAGTTTACCGGAGGTGCCGGTAATGGTAACTGTTGTGCTTCCGAGAGTGGCCGAGCCGCTTGCCTTCAGCGTGAGTACGCTGGTTCCGGTTGTGGGATTGGTACCGAATGATGCGGTAACACCGCTGGGCAGGCCGGAAGCAGCCAGAGTTACGCTGCCTGTGAATCCGTTAAGCTTTGTCACCGTGAGGATGTCTGTTCCAGAGGTGCCTTGAACCACGGTCAGAGAAGCAGGCGATGCGCCCAGTGTGAAGCTCGGTGCCGGGTTGACGGTCAGCACAACAGAGGCCGTGGCCGTCGTGTAGTGCACCGTGTCAGTCGGCGTGAAGGCGGCGGTCAAGGTCTGCGATCCTGCGGCCAGAACCGTCCCGGCTGCTGGCGAATAGGTGAAAGTTCCTGCCACCGTAGAGGTTGCGTTGAGCTGAGTTGCGCTCAGCGCCGTGCCGTAAGCGATCGCTGCCGGCGTTGCCCAGGTGATGGCAGGCGTGGCCTTGTTCACTGCGAGGTTCACCGTGGCTGTCGCCGTGGTGTAGTCGATGCTGTCAGTGGGGTTCAGCGTAACCGAGAGTGTCTTCGAACCCGCGGTCGGCACCGTTCCGGCTGCTGGTGTGTAGACAAAGGTTCCGGCCACGGTCGAGCTGGCGTTGAGCTGTGTTGCGCTCAACGCAGTACCGTAGGCGATGGCCGCAGGTGTGGCCCAGGAAATTGTCGCCGTGGCCTTGTTCACTGCGAGGTTCACCGTGGCCGTCGCCGTGGTGTAGTCGGTGGTGTCGGTTGGCGTGAAGGTGGCCGTCAGCGGCTGCGAACCCGCGGCCAGAACCGTTCCGGCTGCGGGCGAGTAGGCGAACGTACCGGCTACGGTCGAGCTGGCATTCAACTGAGTTGCGCTGAGCGCGGTACCGTAGGGGATGGCCGCCGGCGTAGCCCAGATTATCGTCGGAGCGACCTTGTTCACTGTGAGATTCAGCGTGGCCGTGGCCGTCGAATAGTCCACAGTGTCAGACGGCGTGAAGGTCGCGGTCAAGGTCTGCGATCCCGCAGCCAGAACCGTCCCGGCAGCGGGTGAATAGGTGAAAGTTCCTGCCACCGTAGAGGTTGCATTCAACTGAACTGCGCTAACAGCCCGTGGTTAAAGTCG